>JAQGNE010000067.1 GCA_028291985.1 Polaromonas sp.
AGGTATCGAAAGCCCGGCACAAAAGAGGAGCGTTCAGGCACCTCAGCACGAACCGGCAAAGCATACGGCCGGATCAGCCATCTGCCGTTGGCTTCTCGCCCAGATAGACCGCTGTCTTTTCAGTCCACAGTTGCAGGCTGTCCAGCAGGCCTTTCTGACTGAACGAGCAACTTTCTTCGCTGAACAGCACGCTCGATTCGAGCCTGTCCAGCAGTTGCTGCAAACCTCCTGGTAACGCGGTAGCAGTGCACCGGTCAAGGCAGTCTGCGAGCGTGCCATCTGCACGAATTGCTGTGTGCGGCCGGGCTCGCTGCGCAGCCGGTGCAGTGCTTGTGTCAAGGCCTGCAGCTGCAGTTGTGCGCTCATGGGGCCTCCTTCAGCTGGGTGGAGCCACTGCCAGCGGGGCCGCCGGGCTTGCGGATCGCCGGCGCACGGTCAAAAGCCAGCGTCAGTAGGGCCGCCATGGCAAAAGGCGCGCCGACCCAGCCCAGACGCGCAAAACCTGCCTGGCTCAACAGGGCGCCACTGATGACCGCGCCTGAGGCAGTGCCCAGGTAAAGCATCGAAGCGTTCAGACTCATCAGCAGTGGCGCCTGTGTTGGCGACAGCGCCACAAGCCGGCTTTGCTGTGGCGCCATCAGGCCGAACCCGGCGATGCCCCACGCCACCAGCGTGGCCACCATGGCTGCCACGCTGCCACTGGTCAGGGGCAGCAGGCACATGGTGGTGATCAGCACGCTGAGCTGAACCAGCATGGTGCGGGTGGCGCCTAAATGATCGTTGGCCCAGCCGCCCAGCAAGGTGCCGGCAACGCCTGCCAGGCCAAAGGCCGCCAGCGTCAGCGAAAGGCCGGTGGATGTCATCGGGTTGAGCGCCTGCAACACCGGCCCCACATAGGCAAACACGCTGAAGATGGCCATGAAGTAGAGCAGGGTTCTCAGCCACACCCGCAGCACCGGCCCCTGGCGCGCTGCTGCCGCAAGGCCCGCAAAGCTGGCCTGGCTGCCGCGCAGGCTGGCCGGTATCAGCCAGCTGGCTGCCAGCAAGGCCGCTAGGCCCGCACCTGCGGAAAGCCACACCGGAACGCGCCAGCCAAATTCAAAACCCAGCCATGCACCCACCGGCACGCCTACCGCATAGCTGATGCTCATACCCAGAAATGTGATGGACAGCGCCCGGCCACGCAATGCCGGCTTGACCATGCCTACAGCCAGCGCCGAGGCGGCCGCGGTGAACATGGCGCCGGCGCCCATCAGCACACGCCCTAGCAGCAGCACCGTCAGGTTGGGCGCCAGCGCGCAGACCAGGCAGCCGGCCGTGAACAGCGCCAGCGCCAGCTGTATCGTGCGCCTGCTGGGCCAGCGGGCTGTCCACATGATGAGCATCGGCGCAAGCACTGCGGTAGACACCGCATAAGCCGTCATGGCCTGGCCGGCCGCCGCTACGCTGATGCCCAGTGACGTGCTGACGGTCTGCAAAATGCCACCCAGTACGAAAGCACCGCTGCCGATGACGAGGTTGCAAAGCGCGAAGAAGTAGAGGATGCGGGGCATGGGTCAGAAAAAGTTCTCAAGTGGCGCGCTCGTTTGCCTGGTGCAACTGAAGCGGGGATTCGAAAGCCGAACCTGCGACAAGCACCGGCCAGGCCAGGAGCCCGATGATGCCGCCGGCGTCCCCGTGCTGCAGAAGTCCTGCAGCCATCGCGTGCATGGTAACGCTCAACCAGCGAGAACTAGCAGTTTGTCAATGAAAAGTGCTGCTGGCCCAATAGATATGGGCGGTATAAGCTATCAGTTAAATAGCGTTCGCATGTACGGTGGTCGGCGCCAACAGCGGCGCCAACAGCGGCGCCAACAGCGGCGCCAACAGCGGTGCCGGCCACGCGGGCCGGCAACCGGGAGTCAGTCCAGCTTCGCGCCCGAATCCTTGACGGCCGCCGCCCAACGTGGCATTTCAGCGGCTAGAAACGCACCGAACTCCTCGCTGCCCAAAAACGCCGGGTCGGCGCCCTGGCTCACCATGCGGGTCCTGATGTCGGGATTGGTCATGACCTGCCTGAAGGCATCGCTCAACTTGGCGGTCACATCTTTCGGTAGCCCGGCTGGCGCGAGAAAACCGTAAAAGCCGACCACTTCAAAACCTTTGATGCCCGACTCGATGACCGTCGGAATGTCGGGCAGGGCGGGGTTGCGCTCCTTGCTGGTCACTGCCAGCGCGCGCACCTTGCCCTGCTTGTGGTAGTTGGCGGCCTGCGGAATCGATTCCCCCATGAACTGCACCTGGCCAGCCATCAGGTCGGCAAAGGCCGGCGCGCTGCCGCGGTAGGGTATGTGCACCATAAATAGCCCGGTGGCATTCTTGAACATCTCCGGCACCAGATGGCTGATGCCGCCGTTGCCAGCCGAGCCGTAATTGACCTGGCCCGGGCGCGCCCGGGTGTAATCCATGAATTCCTTGAGGGTGTTGACCGGCAGCTTCGGGTTGACCAAAAGCGCCAGAGGCTGCATGGCGGTGCGGGCTATCGGCGTGAAGTCTTTCAGCGTGCCGTAGGGCAGTTTGGAATACAGCGCCGGGTTGATCACCATCACACCGGTGTTGGCGAGCATCAGCGTGTAGCCATCGGGTGGTGCCTTCATCACATCCTGCGCGCCGACCGTGCCCCCGGCGCCGGATTTGTAATCAATCACGACAGGCTGGCCCAGCACCGCTTGCAGGCGCTCGGTGAGCAAACGCGCATGCTGGTCGAGTGGGCCGCCAGCGGGGAAGCCGATCACCACGCGTATGGGTTTTTCAGGAAAGGCGGCGGCAGCCAGTGTGCTTGCCGTCCAAAAGAATACGGCCAGTACGGCCTTGCGTGTCAACATGCGGGTCTCCTTTTTTTGATGTGCGAGCTGCATGATAAACAGGTGCTGGCACTGACGGCACCCTTGAGCTTGCCAACCTTGCGCTGTTACTTGTCTAGCGTTGCCTGCAAGGTGATCTCCGGCACGCTCGCCAAGGCTTTCGACAAAGGGCAGCCCGCCTTGGCAGCTTGCGCAATTTCCTGAAACTTTGCTTCGTCCAGGCCTGGCACCGTGGCTTTCATCGTCAACGCGATGCGGTCTATCTTGAAGCCGTCGCCGTCCTTGACCAGCCGTACCGCAGCCTGGGTATCGACGGACTGCGTGGGCATGCCGGCTTTTTCGCAAGCAAATGCAAAAGCCATGGTGAAGCAGGCTGCGTGCGCAGCGCCGACGATTTCTTCGGGGTTGGTGCCTTTGCGGTCATCCTCGAAGCGGCTGGTGAAGCCGTAGGGGTAGTTGTCAAGCGCCCCGGTTTCGGTGCTGATCTGGCCCCTGCCGGACTTGCCGGCGCCGTCCCAGTGCACATTTGCCATCTTGTCTGCCATGCTGTCATCCTTGACGAGTGAAAGGGGCCGAGTCTGCGGGCGCGCCCCGGCCAGCGGTGTAGGACGGCGCCCTTAACGCGACAGGTGCGCGACTGCATGCATTCACCTTGGCACCAGCGTCGTCGCCCAGGTGACCCGCCCCGTGTCTACCCCAATGGTTTGCTGGCTGAGGGGCGCTAGGCTGTGAGCCCCAAGGAGACACGATGAACCGCGCCCATTACAAGTTCTGGCCCAAGCGGCTTCCCCGCAGCATCACGCCGCCCGCAACCTCGCTCTGGCACAACCTGGCCGTCAATGCGCTGCGGTTTCCGGCCAAGCCTGCGCTGGTGTTTTTTGATCAGGTGATGAGCTATGCGCAGCTGATGCAGCAGGCCGAAAGCCTTGCGGGCACACTGGCGGCCTGCGGCGTCAAAAGCGGCGACCGGGTGGGGCTTTACCTGCAGAACTCGCCGCAGTGGGTGGTGGCGCATTTCGCCATCCTGCGCGCCAACGCCGTGGTGGTTCCGGTCAATCCGATGAACCGCGCTGAAGAGCTCAAGCATTACATCACCGACCCCGGCACCCGCGTCTTTATCGCAGCGGCAGACCTGGCGCATGACCTGGTCAGGGCGGATGCTGGGCTGGATGCTGGCGAGCGGCTCTCGCACCTCATCGTGACGCATTACCGCGATGCATTTGATGTTGATGCCAGCCTGGTCAGCGGCACGCTACCCGACGCCTGGCGCGACTGGCTGGGTACGCGCCACCCTTTGCCCGGGCTGGCCAGCGGCGGTGTCATCGACTGGAAAGACGCGCTGAAGGCAGACGCGCAGATTCTGCCCCCGCACACCGCCAAGCCCGGTGACCTGGCGGTGCTGCCGTACACCAGCGGCACGACGGGCCTGCCCAAAGGCTGCATGCACACCCACGCCAGCATCATGCACAACGCGGTGGCCAGCAGCCTGTGGGGCAACAGCACCTTTGAAAACGTGGTGCTGTCGGTAGTGCCAATGTTTCACATCACCGGCATGGTGTCGGTGCTGCATGCGTCAATCTACGGAGGCGCTACGCTGGTGGTCATGCCGCGCTGGGACCGCGAACTGGCGGGCAAACTGATATCGCGCTGGCGGGTCACGCACTGGACGAACATTCCGACCATGGTGATTGATCTGATGGCCAGCCCGAACTTTGCGAGCTTTGATTTGAGCGGCCTGCAGTACATCGGCGGCGGCGGCGCAGCCATGCCGCAGGCCGTGGCCCAACGCCTGTGGGAACACTACGGCCTGCGCTTCGCCGAAGGCTACGGCCTGACCGAAACCGCAGCCCCGTCGCACAGCAACCCGCCCGACGCCACCAAGCAGCAATGCCTGGGCGTGCCATTTGTCAGCACTGACTCACGCATCATTGACCCTGTCTCGCTGCAAGAGCTGGCGCAAGGCGAGCAGGGCGAAATCATCATGTGCGGGCCGCAAAATTTCCAGGGCTACTGGAAGCGGCCAGATGCTACCCGCGATGCGTTCATCGAGATCGATGGCAAGCGGTTTTTTCGCTCCGGCGATCTGGGCCATGTCGACGAAGACGGCTATTTCTTCATCACCGACAGGCTCAAGCGAATGATCAATGCATCCGGCTTCAAGGTGTGGCCGGCCGAGGTGGAGGCGCTGATGTTCCGGCATCCGGCCATTCAGGAGGCCTGCATCATTTCAACCCGTGATGCCTACCGCGGCGAAAGCGTCAAAGCCGTCGTCGTGCTGCGCGCCACCGCCAGGGGCAACACCAGCGCGGAAGACATCATCAGTTGGTGCAAGGACAACATGGCGGCCTACAAATACCCGCGCGTGGTCGAGTTTGTCGATGCGCTTCCCAAAAGCGGCTCCGGCAAGGTGATGTGGAGAACGCTGCAGGAAGCCGAACCCAAATAGCCGAAATATGAACAAAAAGTGCCTCTAGCCCAGCTTCCATAAGAGCTGTAGCTATCAAAAGCATAGCAGATAAAGCTTTTGTCCGATTGCGGCGATCTGTCCGGTTCACCTTGGGTTATGGTGCGCCTGATAAATTGACGCCTGCTGAACAACGTCTGCCGATCCCAGGCACGCGCACCGGCTGCCAGGCTACACAACATGCTCAAGCTCCCACGCGATTTTCCGCGCCACCCTGAAGACAAGCCCCTGGCGGGCTGGCGGCTGCGCTGGTACACCGTTATTTTTGAGGCCGATACGCGGGCCGGACGGCTGTTTGACAAGACGCTGATCGCCATCATCCTGGTCAGCATCGCGGTGGTGATGGCCGACAGCGTGCAAGCCATCAACCGGGTGTATGGTGGCGCTTTCCAAGCGATGGAATGGCTTTTCACAGCGCTCTTTACCGCCGAGTACATTGCGCGGCTCCTGTCCGTGCGGCGGCCATTGCGTTACGCCATCAGTTTCTTCGGCATCATCGACCTGATTGCGGTACTGCCCACCTACCTGGCGCTGTTTTTCCCGGAGCTGCATGCGCTGATTGACGTGCGGGTGCTGCGGTTGCTGCGGGTTTTTCGCGTTTTCAAGCTTGCAGCCTATGTGCAGGAATACCAGACGCTTGGCCATGCACTGTCGGCCAGCGGACGCAAGATCCTCGTGTTTCTGACAGCGGTGATCATGGTGGTGCTGGTGCTGGGCACCGTGATGTATGTGGTGGAAGGCCGGGAGAACGGCTTCACCAGTATTCCGACTTCGGTGTACTGGGCCATCAGCACGGTTACGACCGTAGGGTACGGAGACATCACGCCGAAGACGGACCTGGGTCGCTTTATTTCATCGTTCATGATGCTGCTGGGCTGGGGCATCCTGGCGGTTCCCACTGGCATCGTCACCGCTGAGATGTCGGCCATGCGCCATGGAAGGCTGCCCGAGCCCACCACCCGCACTTGTCCCGAGTGCCTGGTAGAGGGACAGGCGGCCTACGCGAACTTTTGCTTTGATTGCGGGGCTAAGCTGCTGCCGTATCAGCGCGATGGCGCTGGGTGATGCTTGCCGAAAGCCGCTGACCGGTCATCAACCGGTCTACGCGGTCAGCCGCTGCGGCGTGATCTCTACCGACCCCAGCGCGGTGCTCATGTATAGCGTGCCGTCCTGCACCGTCACTTGCAGCTGCATGCTGCGCTCGGCCAGCCTGGCGAGTGCCTGGCTTTGCGCTGCGTCGATCTGCCAGACCACCAGGTTGGACGCGCGGGTCAGCTTGGTTTCGATGTTCTTCCACCAGACGTTGGTGCTGCTGGCAAAGCTGTAGACACTGACTTTTTCAGCGCGGCCAGCCGCGCGCATCAGGCGCTTGTCGTCGGGCTGGCCTACATCGATCCAATGCAGGATGGATTCGGTGTAATCCTTGTGCCACAGGGCGGGCTCGTCGACATCCCACAAGTCTTTTGCGAAATCGAGCTTGCCCTTTTTGTCATCGGCCGGCACGTTCAGGGCAAAGGCCAGCAGGCGAATCATCATGCGCTCGTCGGCCTCCGACGGATGGCGCGCAATGATCACGCTGTGGTCGGCATAGACATTGCGGTCCATGTCGGTAAGTTGAAGCTGGGCTTTGTAGATGGTGGCTTTGAGTGCCATGGCGCATTTCTTTGATCGAGCTGGGACAGGCCACTATTGGAACAGAGCCCGCCCGCGCCATCCCCTTCGCCAGCGCCAGCAGGCCTGCCTAGCTATAGTTTGCGCATGCTCTTATCTGTATTGGACCAGTCGGTTGCTGTCAGCGGCCGCACTGAAGACGAATCCATCCGCCAAACCCTCGCGCTGGCCCGGCATTGTGAAGGCCTTGGATATCACCGGTTCTGGGTCAGCGAGCACCACAGCCATCCCAGCATCGTCGGCTCTGCACCCGAGGTCTTGATGGCAGCGATTGCCGCTAGCACCAGCCGTATCCGCATCGGCAGCGCGGGCGTGATGCTGCCGCATTATGCGGCGCTCAAGGTGGCTGAGCAGTTTCGGGTGCTGGAGGCACTGGCGCCCGGACGCATCGACCTGGGCGTTGGGCGCGCGCCGGGCTCGGACATGCGTACCGCGCGGTTGCTGCGCAATGATCCACGTCAGTCCGCAGACAATTTTCCGGTGCAGGTGCGCGAACTGCAGGCATGGGTCAGCGGCACGCCCCTGCCCGAAGGTCATCCGGGGCATGGCGTGACCGCCAACCCTGCAGGGCCGACAACGCCCGATCTATGGATGCTCGGAAGCTCTGACTATGGTGCCCAGCTGGCGGCGCATTACGGCCTGCCCTATGCCTTTGCCTGGTTCATCACCGACGGGCAGGGCGCCGCTCAGGCGCTGGAGGTGTACCGCCGGCTTTACCGACCCAGTTCGCTTTACCCCGAGCCCCACCCACTGCTGTGTGTATGGGCCCTGGCGGCGGATACCGAAGCGGAGGCGTGGCATCACTTTGCAAGCCGCCAGCGCTGGAAGCTTGACCGCAACCGCGGCGTACTGGGTGCATTGCCATCACCTGCGGAATCAGCGCTGAGACCGCACACTGCGGCCGAGCAGATGGAGGCCGCAGCGCTGCGCGAAACCGCTGTAGTCGGCACCGGTGAGCAGGTTGCTACAAAGCTTCGCGCCTTGGCTGATACTCATGAGGTCGACGAGGTGGCCATCATCACCTGGACGCACGACCCGGCGGCGCAGCGACGCTCTTACGAGCTGCTGGCGCTGGCGTTCGACATGGCCACCAGCACGACGTGTACCTCAAAGTTCTGAATTTCAACAACGAGACCACCAGCAGACAAGGACCCATCGATGACTACAAAGCTCTTCAGTGCCACCATTGCGGGCAGCCTGCCGAAGCCAGCCTGGCTATCAGAGACCAAAAAGCTCTGGCCGCAGTGGAAGGCCGAAGGCGCGGAGCTGGCCCAGGCCAAGGCGGATGCCACGCTCCTGTGGATCAAGGCACAGGAAGACGCAGGGCTGGATGTGATCGGTGATGGAGAGCAGTCGCGCCAGCACTTTGTGCATGGCTTCCTGGAACAGGTCGAAGGCATCGATTTTGATCACAAGGTCAAGATGGGCATCCGTAACAACCGCTACGACGCGATGGTGCCGCAAGTTGTCTCCAGCCTCAAATTGAAAGGCCGTGTGCATGCCGCTGAAGCCCAACTGCTGCGCGCCCACACCAGCAAAAAAATCAAGTTCACGCTGCCCGGCCCGATGACGATTGTCGACACCGTGGCAGACCAGTTTTATGGTGACAAGGTCAAAATGGCGATGGCTTTTGCCGAACTGCTGAACCAGGAAGCACTGGCTTTGCAAGCCGATGGCGTGGACATCATCCAGTTCGACGAGCCGGCTTTCAATGTCTATATGAAACAGGCCGCAGAATGGGGCGTGGCAGCCCTGGAGGCTGCCGCCAAGGGCCTGACCTGCACCACTGCCGTCCACATCTGCTACGGCTACGGCATCAAGGCCAACAATGACTGGAAGGCATCGCTGGGTGAAGAGTGGCGCCAGTATGAGCAGGTACTGCCAGCCTTGGCCAAAAGCAGCATTCAGCAGGTTAGCCTGGAGTGCTACCACTCGCATGTGCCGCCCCATCTGATGGCGTTGTTGGAGGGCAAGGATGTGATGGTGGGTGTGATCGATGTGGCCAGCGACGAGGTGGAGACACCCGAGCAGATCGCCGAGACCATCGGCAAGGCCTTGCAATACGTGCCCAAAAACCGCTTGCTGCCCTGCACCAACTGTGGCCTTGCGCCCATGGACCGCGCGATCGCGGTCAGGAAGCTGGAAGCGCTCGCCAAGGGTGCTGCACTGGCTCGCGAGCGGTATGGTGCGTAGGGCGGCGCGGCATGTCTGAGCTTGAGCAGGTGTCGCCGGCCGAGGCAGGGCTGCATCCAGCGCGCCTGCAGCGCCTGCTGTCGGTGTTGCAGTCGGATGTGGATCAGGGCTACCTTCCCGGCGCGGTCGTGCTGGTGGCCCGGCACGGCAAGGTTGCGCTGCTGGAAAGCGTTGGCAAGCAGAGCCCGGCCAGCGCGCAGAACATGGCGAACGATGCGATTTTTCGCATCTATTCGATGACCAAACCGGTGGTGTCGGTGGCGGTCATGATGCTCATTGAGCAGGGGTTGCTGCTCCTGCACGAACCGGTTGCCAAATTCCTGCCGGAGTTTGCAGGCCAGAAAGTAGCCGTGGAGCGTGACGGCAAGGTGGCGCTGGAGGATGTGGAGAGGCCCGCCACGGTGCATGATCTGCTGCGTCACACGGCCGGCCTGACCTATGAGTTTTTAGGTACCGCGCATGTGCAGCGGCAGTACGCTCAGTTGCAGATGGGTTCGCGTGAGCGCAGCAATGCTGATTTTTCAAAAGTGCTGGCGAGTCTGCCCCTGATGTACCCGCCGGGAAGGATCTGGGAATACAGCCGCGCCACTGACGTTCTGGGCCGCCTGATAGAGGTGGTCACCGGGCAGGCGCTGAGTACCTACCTGCAGGACAACATTTTTGGCCCGCTCGGTATGAGCGACACCGGCTTTCATGTGCCCGAGCAGCACCATGGCCGTATTGCCGAGCCCTTTGCGCATGATCCTGGCGGCGGCGTTGCCATGCGGGTGCTGGAGCCGCGCCGGCGGCCTGTGATGGAAAGCGGCGGTGGCGGCCTCATGTCCACCGCGATGGACTATGCGCGTTTTCTGCAGTGCATGCGCAACCGCGGCGGGCTCGACGGCGTGCGCCTGCTGGGTCGGCACACCGTTGATTTCATGACAGCGGATCACCTGGGCAGCATTCCCGTTGCGGGCGACCTGCTTTCGCCTGGCCATGGCTTTGGCCTGGGTTTTGCCGTGCGCACGGCCACGGGTGTGGCGCCTTTGTCAGGCTCAGTCGGCACTTACCACTGGGGCGGTATCGCGGGCACTACCTTCTTTGTCGACCCGGTGCAAGACCTGTACGCGGTGTTGATGATCCAGGCGCCCAACCAGCGCGACCACTACCGCGCCCTGTTTCGCAACATGGTTTATGCCGCACTGGAGTAGCAACACGATGAGCCACGATCAACACCACGAACAGCCTTCCGCTCCAGCGGTTCCTAAGACCGACTGGAAGCACGACGGTGTGCGCGTCGTGCCTGCACGCCAGCTTGACGGGAATGTGCCATCCACACCGGGTATGGACCGCAAGGCGGCCATCAACTTTGCCCGGGTGGGTGCCCAAAAGCTTTGGGCCGGCACGGTGACCATCCATGCCAACGCCAAGACCGGCGCGCATCATCACGGTCATCTGGAAAGCGTGATTTATGTGGTCAGGGGCAGGGCCCGCATGCGCTGGGGTGAGTCGCTGGAGTTCACGGCCGAGGCGGGACCGGGCGATTTCATCTATGTACCGCCCTACGTGCCGCATCAGGAGATCAATGCCAGCCCCAGCGAACCACTTGAATGTGTGCTGTGCCGCAGTGACGGCGAGGCCGTTGCGATAAACCTCGATATTGAACCGGTGGAAAAGCCGGACACGGTGCTGTGGATTGACCCGACACATCCTCAGGGCGGTGTATAGGGCCGCACTGTGTGTACCGTCGGTAGCTGCCGGGTAAAGCAGTTCCGGGACTGTCGATGCGAGCTTCATTGGCGCAGGTGGTTCGCCAGGGCTGGTTGATGGAAACGTCTGTTTACATATTTCAACATCGTCCTACAGCTCATCCGTAGTGCGGCTGGTACAACTGAAAACGTAACTTCAGGAGTACAGAACATGCCAACTCATCAAGCCCCCGGATCAACCGCAACTTATCAGCCGCAGATGGCCGACCACCTGCGCCACAGCCGAACGCTGGTCGCCATGGTCGCTGTTCTGGGCGTCACTGTGCTGGCGCTCGGTGCCGCACTGGTCGTCAACCGATCTGAAGCGCAGCCGGGAGGCGCAGCCCCCAAAACACAGCTGGCCCTTGCAGCACCCGCGCCTGGCATCGCACAGCCGCTGCCCGCCTCTCCGCGGTCTTCACCGGCGCCAAAGGTCGTCGCAGCCACGTCAAAACCTGTGAGCAACACAGTAGGATCGCGCCCCGCTCCCGCAGTGGTGGCGCGAGCCAATGGGTGCGCTGATTGCGGCACGGTAGAAGCGGTGACGGCGATCAAGCGGCAGGGTCAGGTCAACGGTGTGGCGGTCGGCAACACCACCATTGGCCTCGGCACCGTGGCGGGCGGCGTGATCGGCGGCCTCCTGGGCAACCAGGTGGGCGGCGGAAACGGCAAGACGGCCATGACCGTCATTGGCGCTGCCGGTGGCGCCTATGCCGGTAACCGGGTTGAGCAGAACATGAAAAGCGTGACGGTCTACGATGTGCGGGTTCGCATGAACGATGGCTCGAGCCGCCGTGTTGAGGTGTCAAGCCCGGTTGCCGTGGGCTCGCGGGTCACGGTCGAGGGCAAGAACATTCGCCTGGCCAACGCCGCAGGTTAAGCACATATCGGGTGCGGCTCACGGCCGTGGTTTACTGACGCACTGAAGCGACTGTGCCGCGACCGCAAAAAAAGCGTGATGCTGCATCACGCTTTTTTTGCATTCAACCAGCCGCTGGCATGCACCGATGAACAGATGCTGCCACTTGCGATATGCGAAGATCACTGGTGGCCGCAACAGCATCTCAGTGCCTAACCGAATCGGGTCGGCCCGCCATGCAGTATGGCAAGGCAAATCAGCCTCACAAGCGCCATCAAAACCACTACCAAGAGCACCATCGAAAGCATCTTATGAAAGCCATCTGGAACGGCGCCGTCATCGCGCAAAGCGACACCACTGAAGTGGTTGAAGGCAACCACTATTTCCCTGAAAATTCGTTGAACCGCGACTACGTCACCTTCAGCAACCACCACACCATGTGTTCATGGAAAGGCCAGGCGAGCTATTACTCGCTGCTTGTCAACGGCGAGATGAATACCGACGCCGCCTGGTACTACCCCGACCCGACACCGGCGGCCGAGAACATCAAGGGCCATGTGGCTTTTTGGAAAGGTGTGAAGATCGAGGCTTGAGCTTGAGCTGGCGCAGACCCCTGCGGTTGTGCTGGCCCTTTCATGTCTTCTCAGTCTTTTATCGCGCATCCCGCAATTTCCCAGGCTGCCTCGATCCGGGTTAACCCTCTCGTTTTTTGCCGGCCCCTGCCTTTTCAAGTTGCTTTATCGTACGTACACTTATTAAGCGCGCCAGTTTTTCCGGCGCTTGATAAGGAGCAACATGAGTCTTGCCGAACCCGACGCGGCGCTGGTTGACAAGCTGGTCATTGCCAATCGCATCCTGTACGACCGCGGCGTGGTCGACGGCTTTGGGCATATCAGCGTTCGACATGACAAATCAGACGCGCATTTTTTGCTGTCATGCAATCGCGCGCCAGGGCTTGTCAAACGTGCCGACATACTGGCCTATGACCTGGACGGAAACCTTGCCGTTGAATCCAACCTGCGCTCTTACCTTGAGCGGTTTCTGCATTGCGAAATCTACCGTTCCCGGCCAGATGTCATGTCCATCGTGCACAGCCATTCGGTCAGCGTAATTCCATTCGGAGTCACCGGCCAGCGCCTGCGTCCGATCTTTCACATGAGCGGTTTTCTGGGCAGCGGTTCCTCGCTTTTCGAGATACGTGAATCCAGCGGCAACACCGACTTGCTGATACGCAACAGCGGGTTGGGCCGTGAGCTGGCCAAATCACTGGGCCAGCACAGCTGCGTGCTGATGCGCGGACACGGCTCTACAGTGGTGGCGCCTTCGATTGAGCGCGCAGTCTTTCGGGCGGTCTATGCCGAAGAAAACGCCAAGCTGCAGATCACCGCCATGGGGCTTGGTCCAGTGGAGTACCTCACACCTGAAGAAGCAGACCTGGCCATGAACACCAACGAAGGCCAGGTGATGCGTCCGTGGGAATTGTGGGCAGGGGCTGTGGGCGCTGTCGATTGAGCGTCAAGCGCAGTCGATGCAACAAAATACGGGAGACCTGTCATGACCTCAATCAGCAAATTTCTGCCTGCGGCTGTGCTGCTGGCTGTGGCGCAGCTGTCGGCGCTGCCTGCGCTGGCCCAAACCTTTCCAGCGCGTCCGGTCAAGATCATTGTTCCTTACGGCACCGGCGGCGGCTCTGACATTCTGGCGCGTCAGATTGGCGCCCGGCTGCAAAATATGTGGGGCCAAGGCGTGGCTATCGACAACCGTGCAGGCGCTTCCGGCAACATCGGTACCGAAGCGGTCGTGCATTCGCCTGCCGACGGCTACACCCTGCTGCTGCAAAACAGCACCATGGTGGTGAACCCGGCCGTCAACGGCAAGCTCAACTATGATCCCGAGACTGACCTAACGCCCATCATGCTGCTGGGCCTGACGCCTATTGCACTGGTGTCGCACCAGAGCACCAACATCAAGACGCTCAAGGAGCTGACCGACTACTCGAAGGCCAACCCGGCGGCGCTTAACTACGGTTCGTGCGGTGTGGGTACTCCCCAGCACTTTGTGATGGAACTGGTCAAGCAGAAGTCTGGCGTCAGGGCGACCAATATCGGCTACAAAGGTTGCGCGCCCGCGCTTAATGATGTCGTGGGCGGACAGGTGCAACTGGCCATCTTGAGCGCTAATCTCGTTGCGCCGCATCTGAAAACCGGCAAGCTCAATGGCATCGGCGTGTCAACCGCCGCGCGCTACCAGCTGACGCCGCAGGTGCCCACATTTGAAGAGCAGGGGCTCAAGCCGCTGGACTTTTCCATCTGGTACGCACTGATGGGCCCGGCAAAAATGCCAGCCGATGTGGTCGCCAAAATTTATGCCGATGTGCAAAAAGTACTGGCTGAACCCGCTGTCAAGGAAAACCTCTCCGGTGCTGGCGTCGAGCCGCTGTCTGGCAATGGCGCCGACCTGGCTAAACTCGTCAAGGAAGACCTGGCACGCTATGCGCAGCTGGCCAGGTCGGCCGGCATCAAGGGCGAGTAGGAGCCCTGCATCACAGCGCACTGCACCACAGCGCATGTGCTGCGAGACCGTTCCGGTCCGGGGTGACGGTATCGCGGCTGCCGATAGCGGGTGGCCTAGCGCTGTCCGGCCAGCCGTAACTGTTTGTGCGGTCCGGCCGGCAGAGATCGGCATGTTGTCCGATAGGAGATGCGCAGCTTTTCGGGCCATGATCTTTGATGGAAATGACCTGACTTCAAGAAGGATGGGCCGGCATGTTCAGACAGATTCTGGTTCCTGTAGACGGCTCGCACACCTCCGACAAGGCCATAGAGAAAGCCGCCAGCATTGCCAGCGCGTTTTCAGCCAGGATAACGGTGGTCTGCGTGATCGACACCTACGCCTTTACCGGCGTTGGCAACGATATGGCCTACGGCCAGGCTGAATACCTGAGTTCAGCCACTGCCGAGGCCCATCAGGCCACCCGCGCTGCCAGTGCCATCTTCCGGCAAAGCGGCGTCGATACGGCGTTGGCCGTTGTCGAAGGCCAGGCGGTTTACCGCTCTATCCTGGATACCGCAGCAGGCTGCGATGCCGACCTGATCGTGATGGGATCGCACGGCCGCAAGGGCCTGACGAAGCTGGTGCTGGGAAGCGTGGCGTCACAGGTGTTGTCGCACACCCATTTGCCGGTTTTGATCGTTCGTGAATAAAGGATGCTTGCCATGGAATTGATGAACCACGACCTCGCGCATGAGTTTCCGGAACACCTCGAAAAGATGCGCGAGCTGAAGCTTTCCGACGCGCACTTTGCCAAGCTGTTTACGCAGTATGACGAAGACAATCACGCGATCCAGAAATACGAACTGGGCGCTGATGTCATCAGCGATGACGCGCTGGAAGAGCTAAAGAAGCAGCGCCTTCAGATCAAGGACGAGATCTACCAGCTGTTGACGCGTTCATGAGCAGTACCTGGGCCAGAATGGAAAATTTAAGCAAAATAGGCCTCTAGACCAGCCTATATAAGGGGTGGTAACTATTAAATAAATAGCAAGCTATTCCAAGTCTACCCCAGCCACTAGCTGGCAATAGATCATACGGCTCGGCATGAGTGCCTGCCTACAACCGGCTCAGCCCCTGACATCTGCAACCGCGTCCTGACCAAAACGGGGTGAGGCCAAAAACGCCAGCACGCGTGCTGCCGCTGCGTCGGGCGAGGTCAGGGCGCCAGTGGCTTTGAGTTGCACAAAATTTACCTGGTCAGGAAAGCTCGTACTCTCTAATGAACGCAGTTGCTGCTGCATATCGGTGTCGATCACGCCCGGCGCAAGCGAGCAGACTTTTGCGCCATGGGTCTTGCGTGCTTCTTCCAGCGCGAGGCAGCGCGTGAAATGGTCCATGCCCGCCTTGGCGGCGCAATAGGTAGCCTGCGCAGCCATGGCGCGGCGCCCCAAGCCTGATGAGATATTCAGAACTTTTCGGCAGGCCGGCCAATGGCCGGTCGCATTTAAAAAAGCCGAGGTGAGTTGCAGCGGCGCCTCCAGCCCAACCCGAAGTGCCTGTGCCAGCCCCGCGAGGCTTTCCTCGGGCATGTCAGCCAGGGCAGCGATGCGCGGTATGACGCCCGCGTTATTGATCAGCGAAGCCTCTGAAAATGCGGCTGCTGGCTGGTCCTTCAGCCACTGGGCCAGTCTGGCGCTGACAGCCGCGCCATTTGCCAGGTCTTCGGTCCATTGCATGAGCACAGCGCCTTTTTGCAGCGCTTGCTGGTCAAGACCGGCATTTACCTGGCGGGATATGCAGAGCAGCGTATGACCCGGCCGAAGCAAACGGGTCGCGATCGCCAGGCCCATGCCACGAGATGCGCCGGTGATGATAAAAAGCGATGTCGTCATGATTTGGGGAGTCTGGTGATGCAAGAAGAAAAAAGACGCTCAGGCGACAACCAGCAACGCAAACTCAGCCCGCAAGCCGTCTGCCGACGGTACGAATGGAACGGTCAGCGCAGCGCGTGCGTCGCCATCGGACAGGCTGCGCCACAGAAAGTCGCGCGCGTTCAGCGGCTCGCCTGCCACATAGAGCTGGGTGGTCAGCAGCTCGCGCGCACCCAGCCTGACCTTCACATGGATATGCGGTGTGCGGCTCCCGTAGGCCACCGGACGTATCGTGCGAAAGCGGTATCGACCCTGTGCATCGACCGTGGCACGGCCAAAGCCCTGAAACGATTTGTCCGTGTTGCCGCCGTCTCCCGGATGGTCGTAGTGGCCTGCATGGTCGCACTGCCATATCTCGACCATCGCCCCGCGTACCGGCCTGCCGGCGAGGTCGCTCACTGATCCTTCAAGTGTGCAGGCCTGGCCGCGGGTATAGGTCAGCCCGCCGTTGCGCAAGAGATCGAAGTCGGCATCGCGCGGAATGGAGACCGGATAAAAAGGCCCTTCGGTTTGCGTCGGCGTGGCGCGGCGCGAAACCGGGGCCTGCGCCCGCGCATGCGTCAGGATCGATGGCGCGGCAATCAATGCAAAGACTGCCTTGCGTCGGCTCAAGCTCAAGCCTGGCAATGGCGTGGCGGCAATGGGCGGGATGCGTGCCATGCGGTTCCTTGTGGTTTTCAGGTCAGAGCCATGACAGGCGGTTAGGTTCCTGCCGGTAGTGCCGCAAGCGTAATCAAAAACATGGCTTGCTTGCAAAATCCATCGCCTTACCACTGGATGGATGAACGAAGCCCAGCCAGCAGGCATGCAGCAGCAGGCGACCGGCGTCGCCTGGCAGGGCAGTGTTTCCGTACAGGGTGTCGCCGGCTATCGGATGGCCCAGCGCTTGCAGATGCACCCGCAGCTGATGTGACCGGCCAGTCAGCGGCTCCAGCAAAAGCCGGCTGGTGCCCGCGGCTGCGTCGAACCCCTTGAGCTGCCAGCGCGTGACGCTGGGCTTGCCGTGCATGGTGTCAATCACCCGCAGTGGCCGCCTAGGCCAGTCGGCCGCAATCGGCAGGTCGATCGTGCTCCAGCCGCCCACCGCATCATGCGGCGTCTGCAGGCAGCCTTGCACCACCGCTTCGTAGCGCTTGCTGATGCGCCGCTCGGCAAAAGCCAGGCTCAGCGCGCGTTGAGCCGCTGCACCACGCGCCATCAGCATCAGGCCGGACGTTGCCATGTCAAGCCGGTGCACCACCAGCGCGTCGGGGTAAGCAGCCTGCACCCGGCTGCTGAGGCAGTCCTGCTTGTCGTCCCCGCGCCCGGGCACTGACAGCAAGCCGGCGGGCTTGTTCAGCACCAGCAGGCTATCGTCGATATAAAAGGTTTGAAAACCAGGCGCCGACATGGACGTGTAGCCGGTCTGTGCACCAGCCGCTTGCACCGGCTAGCTGGGCCTGCTGTCTGGCGGTAGGAAGCCGGCTTGCCCAGCGGGTTCCGCTTCGATCCGACCCTTATCGCCAGGGGAAGTGGCAAGCTGAACCGGCACGTCGGCGGACGCCGTCTTGCCAGCGCGCGCCGGCGGATAATTATGAACCGGCGGAGCAGCGCGCCGAGCCTCGCGCAGCATGAAGAGATACAGACCTTCGACCTTGTCACGGGCCCATGGCGTCTTGCGCAGAAATTTCAGGCTTGAGGCCACGCTGGGTTCGCTGATGAAGCAGCGAATAGCGATGCGCTGGCCCAACTGGTCCCAGCCGTAATGTGCGGCAAGCGCCGTGACCATGGTTTCCAGTGTGATGCCGTGAAGCGGGTTTGCCGGTTGCGATGCCTTGGGGCTTGATGCTTCGCCCGGCCCGGACGACACGCCATGACTTTCAGAGCGCGGAAGATCAGGCATGCGCCTTACTTGTTTTTCAGTTTGCCGCGCAGGGGCACTTGCGTGACGACGGTGGGCCGCACCGCATCGGGCGACACTGTCTTCGGTGGGGAGGTGTCCTTTTTGGGCTTTTTAACCATCTTGCCGCTGTTTTGCTGACCTTTTGCCATGGTGTTCTCCAATTGATAAGCCAACGATTATCAATGCAACTTTATGCGCGGACAGCGCGCCCGGTCAATGATTTCCGGCGCGGTCGCCGCTGCTGTCCTGCGCCACGCGCACCACGCCAGACCAGTTTGCGCTGATAAGCTTCCGACCCTCATGACCCAGCATACGTTCAAGGATCTCACCCGCCAGCGTGCCTTCATGCGCATGTGGTTTGCCCGGTTGTTTGGCACCACCGGCAACCAGATGCTGATGGTGGCCGTGGGCTGGCAGATGTACGAACTGACGGAAAGCGCATGGGACTTGGGGCTGGTAGGGCTGTACCAGTTTTTGCCGGCGCTGCTGCTGACACTGGTGGCGGGCCACACTGCTGACCGCCTGCACCGTGGGCGCATCGTTGCGGCCTGCCTGTTGACGCAGGCAACGGTCGCCTTGGCGCTGGTGGCGGCCACGCAAGGCTGGGGAAGTGCAGCGCTTGCCAGCTTACCGGTTGGTGCAACGCCCTGGGTCTCTCGTGAGCTGCTGCTGGGCTTGTCGGTGGTACTGGGCCTGGCGCGCGCGTTTCAGATGCCGGCGCAGCAGGCGCTGACGCCGGTGCTTGTTCCGGCCATCATGCTGCCGCGCGCCATGGCGTTCAGCTCGGCCGGCATGCAGGCGGCCGTCATCGGCGGGCCTGCGCTGGGCGGCGTGATTTTCGTGGCCGGTGCGACGGCGGTGTACGCAACCTGCGCGCTGCTGTTTGCCACGGGATGTTTACTGATCGCCCGGGTTCACTATGCGCATGCGCCGCTGCCAGCTGAACCGGTGTCGGTGCAGTCGATGCTTGCGGGCGCCGTTTTTGTCTGGCAGCGCAAGGCCCTGCTGGGCGCGGTATCGCTGGACCTGTTTGCGGTGCTGCTGGGCGGCGCCACCGCCTTGCTGCCGATCTTTGCAAAGGACATCCTGCATGTCGGTCCCTGGGGCCTGGGCCTGCTGCGCGCATCACCTGCGGCCGGTGCCTTGGTGATGTCGGTGGTGCTGACGCGCTGGCCGCTGGAGCGGCGGGTAGGGCACACCATGCTGGCAGCGGTGGGCCTTTACGGCGCATGCATGGTGTGCTTTGGCTTGTCGACCAGCTTTGTGCTGTCGCTGATCGTGCTGGCCGTTTCAGGCGGCGCCGACATGGTGAGCGTGGTGGTGCGGCAGACGCTGATGCAGCTTGAAACCCCGGACGCCATGCGCGGGCGGGTCAGCGCTGTCAATTCAGTGTTCATCGGCGCGTCCAATCAGCTGGGGGAATTTGAATCGGGCGCCACTGCTGCCGTGCTGGGGCCGCTGGGCTCTGTGGTTGCAGGCGGGTTGGGCACGCTGCTGGTGGCAGCGTTATGGCTGAAGTGGTTTCCATCGCTGGCGCACCGCGACCGCATGACCGAAAAGCCGCCGGCGGGGTAAAGCGCCCCGCTGCGGATGGCACGGTCAGCGTGTCTGCTGTGCGCGTATGCGGTTGATGTCCAGCGGTGAAACCACATCGGCCTGGTTGCCCCAGGACGTACGGATATGCGTCAGCACGGCTGCGATCTCGCTGTCGCTCAGCACCAGAACAAACGGCGGCATGCCAAATGGGCGGGGGTTGCCCGCGGTAGCCGGTGCGTAGCCGCCATTGAGCACGATCTGAACCAGGTTTGAGGTCTGCGTCATCGTCACCGCCCGGTTGCCGGCCAGTGCAGGATAGGCATTGGGCACGCCCCGGCCAGAATCGCCATGGCACTGGGCACAGTGCTGCTCGTAAAGCTTGGCGCCGGTGGCAGCAAAAGCCTCCGGTACGGCAGCAGCGGGTCGGGCTTGTGCGCCTGCAGCCGCAAGCCGCTCTGACGCCGCAGACGCATCGGGCTTGCCCGAGCTCCAGGGCAGCGCAGATGTGGCGGGCAGGTCCTTGAGGTAAGTTGCCATGGCGCCGAGGTCTTCCGCGCTCAGGTACTGGGTGCTGCCCAGCACCACTTCCGACATCGGTCCGCTTACCGACGCGTTTCTCGATATGCCGTTCTTCAGCAGGTCAATCACGTCCTGCCGTCCACTCGCCTCGACGCCTGCTTCATGCGGCGAAACCAGCGACGGCGCATACCAGTTCTGCTGCGGGATCAACCCGCCCGCCAGCGCCACACCGGTCGGCCCGCCCAGGGCATTGCGTGCGGTGTGGCAGGCGGCGCAGTGGCCGAGGCCTGTCGTCAGGTAGGCGCCTCGGTTCCATTCGGCGCTGCGGCTGTCATCGGCCTTGAACACGCCCGGGCTGAAGTAGACCGCGCGCCATACCGCCAGTGCGGCCTGTGACCGGTAGGCAAGGCGCAGCTCGTTCGGTGGCGGTACCTGCTCGACAGGCGGGAGACTTTTGAGAAAAGCAAAGAGCGCGTCCGAGTCTGCCCTGCTGACCTGTGTGTAACTGGTGTAGGGAAACGCCGGGTACAGGAGCCGGCCGCTTTTTGAGCGGCCGTTGTGCATGGCACGCCAGAAATGCGTGGACGACCAGCTTCCAAGGCCGGTCTTGACGTCAGGCGTCAGGTTGGACGAATACACCGCACCAAAGGGGGTGTCGATACCGCGGCCGCCAGCGTAAGGCACGCCACCACGAACCGTATGGCAGGCGGCGCAGTTGCCGGCACGCGCCAGGTAGGCACCGCGTTCGATCAGGCCCGCATCAGCGCTTGCAACCGCTCCTGGCGCATCCATGTCAGGCTCGTCCCGCACATTCAACGCCCAGATAATGGCGGTGCACAACAGCAGCGCCACAACAAGGCCTAGCAGAAAGCGGGCAGGCTTGGCAACACGGGCGCTCATGGTCTGGCTCCGGGCAATGCCTTGGCAACTGCCGCACTTCCGCACACCACAGCTTGCGCGCCGGAAGGCAGCGCAGGCGGGCTCAGCGCCGGTTTCGAATCAGCGGGTACAGGCTGTGCTGCAAGCCAGCTGGCCGCTGCGTTGATGTCTTCCATGCTCAGCTTGTCAACCACTGCCTTCATACAGTCCGGCGCATGTGCCTTGCGCTGGCCCGTCTTCCAGGCGCCCAGTTGAGAGTTCAGGTAGTCCCGCGGCAACCCCAGCAAACCCGGAACCTCCGGCGCCACGCCCGTCATGGCCCGCCCATGGCATTGCATGCAGGCCGGCAGCTGGCGCGCTGCGTCGCCCTGCATCACCAGTTGCTCGCCCTGCTTAAGCACCTCGGCTGGCATGGTGGCCAGCGGTGGTGCAGGGTAGGGCACTTCAAGGCCGGAAAAATAGGTCGCGATTTCCAGCAGGTAGGCGTCGCTCAGCGGGTCGATCAGCTGGGTCATCAGGTTGTAGTGGCGCCGGCCGTCACGAAAATTCAACAGCTGGTTGTACAGGTAGCCGGCCGGCTTGCCGGCTAGGCGAGGGTAGTAGCCATCGGGCGCAGCGCGTCCCTGCGGTCCATGGCAGGCCGTACAGGCCATCGTGCGCTGGGCGATCGTGTCCTCGAAAGGGGCCGCTTGCGCTGGCGGTGTCGTGCACAGCATGGCTGCTGCAAACACGGGTGCGAGGGCTCTAAGGGCGACCGTCCGGCTGGCAAGCGATGCCGATAGGGCTGACTGCGGGTTCAGAAACATCCTGAAAAAACCCGGGGATGCGGGAGGGAAACTTTTTTTGCTCATACCTGAATGATGCCTTGCAATGCACGACCCCTGCTCACGCAGGGCTGCGTAAGCAGGCGGCCGGGTCGCGCGGGGTTTTCAAGCAGGCCATGAAAGCATCCCAGCTTGCCTCGACTTCGCGTACCCGGACGCCCTTGTCGAGTACGGCTCCGCAGGCGGCTTCGGCACGCCGTACAACGCGCGACAGCGCGCCTGCCGGCAGCGGGGCTATGTGGGTGCACAGGCTGTCGGCCTTGGACCGCATCTGCGCTATCGCATCCCTGGCCATCGACTTGTTGTTGGTACAAGCAATCGAGGCAATCATTTCTGCCATTTCGCCCAGTGCAGGGTCCAGGCCCCAAACCGCGGCGGTGCCCAGGGCCAGTGCCCAGATGCGCCGCTGGCGCCCTGGGCCGGCAGCCTTCTGCGGCAGAGCCGAAGGCTCATCGGGAAGCGCTTCAGACGGTGCATCGGTGGCGCTTGTCAAGTCGGCGGGTAAGGGTATGGTTTTCATGTGCGGCACCTGGGAAAGGTCTGCCGATTTTGCCTCAGCAACATAAATCGCGCGGCCGCATCCGGTAGCTTGTGAACCGGCCGCGCCGCAGGTGTTGTGTGAAAACGCTGCGTTGATTCACCTCTCTGGCTGAAACACCACATTGGAAGAAGGATAAGCCACGCAGGGCAGGATGAAGCCTTCTGCCTTCTCATCAGCGCTGAGGCCAGGCCAGGCCATGCGGTAGGTGACGCGTCCCTCAATCAGCTGGCAGATGCAGACGCGACAAGTGCCGTTTCTGCATGAGCTTTGCAGTGTTCCAGCGCCTGGGCCCGCCTGTTCGGCCGCCAGCAGGAGCGGCAGGTCAGGCGGTGCCTCGAAGGCGTTGCCCTCCCGGCCGATGCGTGCTGCAAAGGCGGAGGTCGGCGCGGAAGGCGGATGCGGTAGCGTCGTCATGCGGGTCATCTAAGAGGCAAGGTCATCGGGTGCGCGCGTGAGGAACGCATGGGTTTTCATGCTTTTGGCAGATGTCGTCCGTGCAAAACATCGCCATCACAAGTGCTTGCAGCCGCACCGGTGTTCATGTTGGCAAGTGCGCGACAATTCCGCTCCTTTTGTATATTTCACCATCGATTCACAGGCTTACTTTTTCATGTCCAGTTCTCTTTCGAGTTATGTCGTTCGTCCTGCCACAGCCCGCGATGCCAAGGCCGTTGCCGAGATTCATGTGGCCACCTGGCACGCCGCCTACAAAGACCTTATGCCCGCCGAATACCTCAGGAGCATGACGCAGGAAAAACGTCAGGCCTACTGGCGCGAAGCCATCGAATACAGCGAGCCGCAACTGCTGGTCGCGACAGAGGGCGACAAGGTGATCGGCTTTGCCGGTTTCGACCGGTCGCGTGATGCAGGCACGAAGTCCACCGTCGGCGAAATATGGGCTCTGTACGTGTCGCCCGAGCACTGGGGCAGGGGCGCGGGCCTTGCGCTGTGGGACGGCGCGCGCGAAGGTCTGAAGGAAGAAGGCTGCACCCAGGTCACGCTGTGGGTGCTGCTCAAAAACGAGCCGGCGCTTCGGTTCTTTGAGCAGGCGGCGGGGTTCAAGCGGGAAATGCCGTCGCTCAAGACCGTCGCTTTTGGCAGCGTCAAGCTGGAAGAGATCAGGCTCAAGCGCGCTGTCGACTGATCAGCCCTCTTTTTACAAAGTCTGAGGGGGTTATGAAGGGACCGGACTGTCCTCTTCCGGTAGCTGATCCGCCCCTTCATCCGGGTTGACCGGCAGATCGAGCAGGCCGCCTTCGTCCTCTGCATGGTCTGGTGTTCCAGGCCCGGCCGCCCAGCTGAACCGGGTCTCCAGCCGGAACCGAGGCGCTGTCAAAAACGGTAGAGAAATTGTCACCGGGCAGCTGTGCATAGTCGGCATGGTCGGGTCCTCCAGGTTAGGGTTTCATGCTGGTTGCGGGCCCACTGCGCCGAGCTAGGTAACGTGGCTGTGCTGTTGTCAGTAAAGGATGACAAGCTTGCTACGCAGACCGCCAGCGACCGGCCGCAGTAGTTACGTTTCTTAGGAACTTGACCTCTCGTGTCACTAGGCTTGGTTTATGCCTGTGTTGTCCTACAGGCAGCCCATCCCGCAACGTACAACTGTTTGGCGAAGCGCCGGTACAGTGAAAAGTTGAGCCGGATGGATTGTTCGGCGTTCATTGTTTGAACTTTTAAAAGGACACCAGATGCAAAGCTCCAACCCGTTCCCCACCAGTTCCACCGCTTCCACCGGCGCCATGGGCAGCACTGGCACAAGCAGTGATTTCGCGTCAAGCAATGCGTCGACAGATGGCATCAAGAGCGGTGTAGGCACGGCAGGCTCTGCCTTGCACAGCACGGTCGACAAGGCCCGCAGCACCGTCGATAGCCTGACGGGTGCGGCGCATGATTCCATCGACCGTCTGACCAGCACGGCTACCCAAACTGCAGACCGATTTGCAGACCAGACGCGCCGTCTGACAGAAGCGCCGGCCAAGGCCATGGACTATTCGAAAAGCTGGGTGCAGGACAAGCCGCTTGAGGCCGTGGGCGTTGCACTCGCTTTCGGATTCATTCTGGGTCGCCTGACGGCACGCTAAACCACGATTGCCTAGCTGATTGTCCAAAAACCGCCCGAGGGCGGTTTTTTCATGCCTGCCGCGCGGTTTGCCTGCGTACCTGTCCATGCACAATGGCGCGTTTGTTTTTACCGCCTTGCGTATCACTTCACTGGAAGCACTTTTATGGCCAGCAGCCTTCTTGCACTGATCGATGACATCGCCACCATCCTGGACGACGTGGCCGTACTTTCAAAAGTTGCGGCCAAGAAAACAGCCGGCGTGTTGGGCGATGACCTGGCGCTGAATGCGCAGCAGGTATCGGGCGTCAAGGCAGATCGCGAATTGCCAGTAGTCTGGGCAGTTGCCAGGGGTTCAGCCCTCAACAAGGCGCTATTGGTGCCCGCCGCGCTGGCGATCAGCGCCGTCATACCCTGGGCCGTCACGCCCCTGCTGATGGTCGGCGGGGCATTCCTGTGCTTTGAGGGGTTTGAAAAACTGGCCCATAAATTCATGCCGGGCGATGGTCACGCAGACACAGAAAAATCCGCAGCGTTGATGCATGCCCTGGCGGACCCCGCAGTTGACATCGTGGCACTCGAACAGGAAAAGATCAAGGGCGCGGTGCGCACCGACTTCATTTTGTCGGCCGAAATCATCGCCATCACGCTGGGTACCGTTCAGGACAGCACGTTCACCACGCAGCTGGCGGTTCTGAGCACCATCGCCATCGCGATGACAGTTGGCGTCTATGGCCTGGTTGCTGGCATCGTCAAGCTCGATGATGGCGGGCTGTATCTGAGCCAGCGTACCGGCGAAGGCACCGGGGTGCGCCAGCTGAGAGCCTTTGGACGCGGCATCTTGGTCGCGGCACCCTGGATGATGAAAGCCTTGTCGATTGCCGGCACCATTGCCATGTTTCTCGTGGGCGGCGGCATCCTGACCCATGGCATCGCGCCGCTGCACCACTTCATCGAACAGCTGGCCGCTGCGTCGGGGCCTTTGCAACCGGTGCTTCCCATCCTGATGGACGCAGTGGTTGGCGTGATCGCTGGCGCATTGGTCCTGGCTGCTGTCATGCTGGTCAAGAAAGTCTGGCCGGGCAAAAACAAGGCAGTGGCCAAACTGTCGTGATGAGGGGGCGGGCTGATTGCTATTGAATAAATAGCAGATACCCCTTATCTATAAAGGGCTGGAATCTTTTTTCTTGCTTAAACACGTCTGGTTGCGTTCAAAGGGAAGCTACCGTGTCCCCAGGTCATGCTACCGGCTTCACCCGCCGCGTTGGCTGGCGCAACCGTGACCGGCGCGATCTCGCGCGAGGCTGGAATTCTGGGTGTCAACCAGGTACTGGTGCCGGCAACTGCCGGCCTGTTCAAGGCGGTACCCGGCGGCTTTATGCCGGCTCAGGACAAGCAGTAACTGATCGGCTTTGAACAGCTGCCCGATGGCGCGACGCTGGACCGCACTGAGGACGTGATTCGCCGCATCAGCGACATCGCACTCATGCCGGGTGCGGCCTATGCGATTGCGTTTCCAGGCGCTCCATCCCCGGTTTTACCAACAGCTCGAACTGGGCATCCTGTTCGTTTCGCTCAGGCCGTTCGACGTTCGCAAGGGCGATGACCTCAGCGCTGGCGCCATTGCGGGCCGGCGGAACGCCAAATTTGGCAGTATTGAAATTGCCTTTAATGCGATGTTCGCGCCGCCCTCCGTGCAGGGACCGGGCACCATCGGCGGCTTTAAGCTGCCGCTGGAAGACCGCGCTTCGCTAGGCTAGGTGGCACGCCAAAGTGCAACCAGGGCTTTCATGGCCACAGCCTACCAGGCGCCCGAGCTTGCTGGCCTTTTCTCGAGCTTTCAGGGCGATGTGCAGCAACTTTATGCCGACATTGACCGCGCCAGCCCAAATAGGGACATTTTCGTAACCGTCAGCATGCGTCCGATAATGCTGATTCGGGGTCCCGCATCGCGTGGCCTGCGGCGCCATTTGAGGAGCCTTCAATGAGCAGCGAGCAACCTTTCAGGACGTTTGGGGATTTCTATCCTTTCTACCTGGCCGAGCATGCCAACCGGGTGTCTCGCCGGCTTCATTTTTTGGGCACGAGCATCGCTTTGGTTCTTCTGGTGGCTACGCTGTTGACCCGAAACGGATGGCTGATTGCGGTGGCACTGGTTCAGGGATACGCATTCGCCTGGGTGGGTCATTTTTTCTATGAGCACAACCGCCCAGCGACTTTCAAATACCCGTTTTTCAGTTTCATGGGCGACTGGCGCATGTGGTGGGACATCTTGAGCCGAAAGATTCCTTTCTAGCCAGACGCAGGGAACGTGGAGGCCATCTGTTAAAACAGTCCACTTTCCGATTTTTAGTCTGCTCCGATGTCCTCCACCGCTCCGTCTGCCGATTCCTCCCAATCTTCCTTGCCGGCCCTTCACTGGACTGAAGCTGGCGAAACCCGCTCGGCCATCTGGCGCTCGGAGCGGGGCGCCGCTCCACCGAGGCGTGTGGTGCTGGCCGATGACACCATGAGCGCAGACACCGCCTACCGTCTGGTTTGCGAAGGCACCGGTTTGCTCTGGCGCGGTGACTTTCACAATGCGCGGCAACTGGTGCAGGCGCTGGCGCGGCGGGTTGACAAGCCGCTCAAGTCGTCCAAACAGGCCAAGCTTGAACGCAAGAAAGCGGCTGCGCCGGGCGACTCAGCACCGCCAGCCGGCCATACGTTTCATCTGCACCGCCAGGCGCAGTCGCAGCGTGCGCGCGTGCTGGGCATGGTGTTGATCGAGTTTGGTGCTGACTACAGCATCGCGCTACGCCGAGCGCCGGATGCAAAACAGGCACTGAGCGAAGCCTGGGGACCGGCTGATGCTTGTCAAGCAGCTGCGCAGACAGCGCTCACCATCGTGGCGTCGCTGCGCGAACTGATGGGCGTGATCAGCGCGCATGAATGGCGCAAGAAAGGGGTGGAAATTGCGGCGCTGGGCAAAGCGCCGAACAACCGCATTCATCCGCATTACGGCGTGTTTTCACCTGTCAGGGGTGAATATGTGAACCTGGTTGCCACGGCGCCCTTGCCAACCAAGAGGCCGCCCAAGTTCGTGGCCTTTGATATCGGCACCGGCACCGGCGTGCTGGCAGCGGTACTGGCGCTGCGCGAGGTTGACCAGGTGGTGGCTACTGACATGGACCCGCGTGCACTGGCCTGCGCCCGGCAAAACCTGGAGCGCCTGCGGCTCAATGCGCCGGTCAAGGTGATGCAGGCTGATCTGTTCCCGGAGGGGCAGGCATCGGTGATTGTGTGTAACCCGCCCTGGTTGCCGGCCCGGCCCGGCTCACCGCTTGAAGGTGCTGTGTATGACGAAGGCAGCCGCATGTTGCTGGGGTATGTCAGAGGGCTGTCGGCCCACCTGGCGCCGGGCGGCGAAGGCTGGCTGATCCTGTCGGACATTGCCGAACACCTGGGCCTGCGCACCCGGTCCGAACTGTTGGCAGCGTTTGATGCCGCAGGCCTCAAGGTGGCGGGCCGTATCGACGTAAAGCCTGAACACCCCAAGGCCCTGGACCCCAGCGATCCCTTGCACGCTGCCCGTGCGGCAGAGGTCACCTCCCTCTGGCGGCTGGTTGTCGCCTGACATGCTGCCGCGCGAGACATCATGACTGTTTTGCTGGCGCCGATGGAAGGCCTGCTCGACTTCGTGCTGCGTGACATCCTCACACGGGTGGGCGGCATTGACCGTTGCGTCTCCGAGTTCATCCGCATTACCGATCAGTTGTTGCCCGAACGGGTCTTTACCCGCATCGTTCCGGAGCTTCACAACGGTGGCAAGACCTTTGCCGGCGTTCCAGTGCGCGCGCAGCTGCTGGGCTCTGACCCGGTTTGCCTGGCCGAAAACGCAGCCCGCCTGGCGAGCCTCGGGCCGGACGGCATCGATCTTAATTTTGGCTGCCCCGCCAATGTGGTTAACCGCCACGGCGGTGGCGCCTCATTGCTGAAGGAGCCTGAAACAATTTTTGCCATCGTCGCTGCGGTGCGGCGTGCGGTGCCTGCTCACATGCCGGTCTCCGCCAAAATGCGTTTGGGCTACAGCGATGATTCTCTGGCGATTGATTGCGCGCAGGCGATTGCCCAAGGCGGAGCCAACGAATTGGTCGTACATGCGCGCACCAAGGCACAGGCTTATCGCCCACCTGCTTATTGGGAACGCATTGCCGACATTCGTGCCGTGGTGGGTATTCCGGTAGTGGCCAACGGCGAGATCTGGACGATTGATGATGCCCGCCGGTGCCGTGCGGCGTCCGGCTGCAACATGCTGATGATCGGGCGCGGTGCGGTTGTCGACCCTGGCCTGGGCCAGGCCATTCAGAACGACATGCGAGGCATCGCCACCGTGGCGCCGGTAGCATGGCCAAGCCTGCTTCCGCTGATAGCTGATTTTTGGCACATCGTCTGCACCCGTCTTGATGCGCGTTCGCGCGCCGGCCGGCTTAAGCAATGGCTGAATTTTTTGAGGCGGCGGTTTCCAGAGGCAGAACATGCCTACCGGGCTTTGAAGACTGTCAATGACCCGGCAGTGATCGGCGCGTGGCTGGCGGCAGAGGCGCATGCCCACCGCGCTGCCATGCCGGCCAGGCCCGCACAACCCCTGCTGGCGGCCTGAGCCGCCTCGTACTTATTCCACCTTCGCGCCGGACGCCTTCACCACTTCGGCCATGCGCTTGTAGTCAGCCGCCAGCAGTTTGGAAAAGTCAGCATTGCCAAGCGCCATCGGCTCGATGCCCTGCTTGTCGAGCCGCTCCAGGATGACAGGGTCCTTCAACAGTTTGGCCATCGCTTCGTTCACGCGGTTGGTTTCGGCCACTGGCGTGCTGGCAGGGCCAAGCAGTCCAAACCAAGAGTCGAACTGATAGCCCGGCAGTCCGCTTTCTGCAATCGTCGGCACATCTGGCAAATACTTCGAGCGTTTTGGAGAGGTGACACCAATCAGCCGGAGGCGGCTGTCTTTGGCGAAAGCCAGCGCGCCAATGCTGGCGGCAATCACCGCCTGCGCGCGACCTGAAATCACCTCGTTAATGGCCTCGCCTGTCGCCTTGAGCGGCACATGCACCACATCGATACCAGCCAGGCCGTTGAAGTAAGCCATCGACAGATGGGTGGCGCTGCCCACGCCGGCGGTGGCGTAGTTCATCTTGCCGGGGTTAGCCTTGGCATAGCGGATGAACTCTGCCGCTGTCCTGGCCGGCACATCGGGGTGAACCATCAGCACATAACCGGCGTTGCCGATATGCGCCATGGGCGCAAAGTCTTTTTGCGGGTCATAGGACAGCTTGGTGTAGAGCGTTCCAGCGATGTTGTGGCTGGCCGCAGCCAGCACCATCATGCCGCTGTTGGATGCGGCCTTGGCAACAACGCCAGTGCCCACTGTGCCGCCGGCACCGGGTCGGTTTTCAACGATGACGGTCTGGCCGAGAGCCACGCCAAGCTCGGTCGATATCGCCCGGGCCAGCAAGTCTTGTACCCCGCCAGGTGCAAACGGCACCACTATTTTTTCGACACGGCTAGGCGCCTGTGCCCATGAGTTCGCGCCGGCCAATGCCAGCCCAAGACCTAGGCTGCCGGCTACGAAACGTCTGCGATCTGTCATGTCATTTTTTCCTTGAAGTTAATGGTAAACGCTTGCCGGGGACCGGCGAGCTGGGTGTTGTGTCCGGCAGTGTCAATTCAGACAGATTTCGTTTGCGAGCCTGCGCATGAAACGCTCACACCAGGCCAGTTGCTCAAGCGTGACCCATTCATTGGGCTGGTGGGCCTGCGCGATATGGCCTGGGCCGCACACAATGGTCGGCACACCGACCTGATGAAACAAAGCAGCTTCCGTGCCAAACGACACCTTGCCAGCGCCGGTACTAGCGTCCACATCTGCGCAGGCAAAACACAGCCTGGCGATGTCGCTGCCTGCATCCGTCGCAAAACCTGGCAACACCGAATTGAGCTTGTGGGTGATGCCAGTGTCAGGCGCAACAGCGTGCATGGCGGGTAACAGGCTGTCGGCGAAGGCTTTGGCTTCGTTGAACAGCAGCACAGGCGCGTTGAGGTGATGATGGCGGATTTCCCAGGTGACATCGCAGTCGCGCGGAATGATGTTAAGTGCGGTGCCGCCCGCAATAACGCCGGTGTGGATGGTGGTGTGCGGCACATCGAAAATCTCGTCGAATGGCCCGTGTTCCACCAGCCGGCGGTGCATGGCCTTCAGGTTCGCAACAAATTCGCAGGCAATCTCCACCGCATTGACGCCTTGCGGCGTCAATGACGAATGCGCTTCAAAGCCGCGCACCGAGGTCTTGTAGGCATGCTTGCCCTTGTGCGCAATCACCACCTGCATGCCGGTAGGTTCACCCACAATGCAACCGGCCGGCCTGAAGCCCTGGTCCACCATATCGGCAATCAGCCGGCGCACGCCGATGCAGCCCACCTCTTCGTCGTAGCTGAACGCAAAGTGCAGCGGCCGTTTGAGTTTTCGCCGCGCTAGCTCGGGCAGCATCATCAGTGCCGTGGCGCTAAAGCTTTTCATGTCGGTGACGCCGCGCCCAAAAAGTTTGTCGCCAATAACCTCTGCCTTGAACGGGTCGGTGTCCCAGGGCTGGCCGTCAACCGGCACCACATCGGTGTGGCCCGACAGCACCAGTCCCCCGGTTTTGGTTTCGCCGTCCGCAGCAGGAAGCGTCGCCCACAGGTTGGCCTTCTTTCCGCTGTCGTCATAGCTGAGGCGGCACTGCGCGCCGTGCGATTCCAGAAGCTCGCGGGTGAACTCGATGATGGGCAGGTTGCTGTCGCGGGATACGGATGCGAACGACACCCATTTTTCGATCAGGGGTAGCGCGGCCAGGTCACTGGCCTGAACAGCGTTCAAGGTTTGGTTTGGGAGTGGGGCGTTCATGGCTTTGCCTTTCGAAAAAAGTGGAAGGCAGCTCATGCCCCATGGGCCGGCTGCCATCCTGCATTTTCACCTGCTTTCGGCTTTGATGGGTTGGCGTTTCGTGTTGGCCGTTGCGCGTGATGCGAGGCAGGAGCTTGCCCAGCCGCTTTGCTTCAAGGCGAACGTTGAAATGGTGCTGTAAGAAGAGACGGCGTGTTGCGACCAAACGATGGCGGGGCCTTGTGGCCACCGTTCACACCAACCCCTCGAAAGCAAACCATGAAAAACTGATAGTTGCGGCCGCTGCCGCCGGCCTGCGAAGCCTTGCGTTGCCACTGGCCGCGCAGGCGCAGACATCTCCGGCGGAGGCGCAGGTCACCGGGCTGAAACGGCTGTCGGGCAAGCAGGCCGGCTTTCGCCGCTCGCAGACCAAGGGTGTCTGTGCCAGCTGCTATTTTGTGGGCAACGCGGCCGGCGCGACTGTCGACGGCTTCGGTTTCAGTGTGACAGTGTGCCGGTGGTGGCCCGGTTTTCAGTGGCCAGCGGCAACTTCAAGGCCAGGGACAAAGGCAAATCGGTGCACGGCTTGGGGCTGCAATTCAACCTGCCCAACGGCGGGACCTGGCTGATGGCCAATATTTCGGCGTCCGTCTTTTTTGTGAGCAGGCCCGAGCAGTTTGCGCCCCTCATGCAGGCGCGCACCGCTGACCCCGCCGCCGGCAAGCCCGACCCTGAAAGCTGAAGGCTTTCAATGAAGCCAACCCTGACACCACGCTGCAAGGCGCCTACCTGGCCAAGGCTCCGGTTCCCGCCAGCTGTGGCTCGGTCCACTACCGGGGCGCCAATGCCTTTGAATTCACCAACGTCCGGAACGACAGCCAGTGGGTGTGCTGGAAATTTTCGCCAGGTGATGGCGTTGCCGGCTTGAGCGATGAGGAACTCAAGGCCATGCCGGACGATTTGCTGGCGGACGAGTTACGCAAACGGGTGGTCGCCGCGCCCGTGTTATTTGACGTCAATCCGCAATTTGCCGACAGATCCGACCAGTTGGTGGGCCTGACCAAGGTATGGCCCGACAGCCACCAAGGTGGTGTTGGTCGGTAGGGTGATGGTCGACAACGTAGAGCCCGCTGCCGGCGGTGCATGCGAGGCCATCACTCGACTGTGGCTTGCCGCACCTGGTGCGGCAAGCCGTTTCAACCTGCAGGGTGCTATTGAATCAGTAGCTGAACGCCTTTGGTAAACAAGGGAAGTGGCTACTTTTTGCTTGAATCGTCACGTCATGTGCAACTTTGAAACCCGTGGGCGATAACACCCGCGGCGGTGCTGCCTGGCAAGCCTTTTTCGGGGCCTCTTCACGACTTGCTTCGTGGCGGTTTGGCGGGCGCTCTCTTCTTGCGCGCCGCAGCAGCGGGCGGCGGATCTGCGGGGGCTTCAGTTGGAATGCGCCTTGTGGCAGCTGCCGCAGCGGACCGTTTGGCGCCTGTGAGGGAGAGCTCGATCCATGTCGGCGCATGGTCGCTGGCATGTTCCTCACCGCGCACCCAGTTGTGCACACCGGCCGCTTCCAATTGCGGCGCGAGTTCTGCGTTCAGCAGGATATGGTCGATGCGCAAACCCTTGTTCTGGGGCCAGTGCTGCCGAAAATAATCCCAGAAGGTGTAGATGGGTTCATGCGGGTGTTCATGGCGAAGACAGTCGAGCCAGCCCTGCGACAACAGGCGCTGATAGGCGTCCCGGCTTTCGGGCTGGATCAGGGCATCCTTTTGCCATGACTTGGGGTTGTAAACATCGGCGTCGGTGGGAATCACATTGAAATCGCCTGCCAGAACCACCGGGTGACCGGACTGGTAAAGACCCTGCGTATGGGCAGTGAAGCGCTCGAACCATGCCAGCTTGTAGTCAAACTTGGGGCCAGGCTGGGGGTTGCCGTTGGGCAAATACAGGCAGCAGACGATGACGCCGTTGACCGCGGCCTCCAGGTACCGGCTTTGCTCATCGGCAGGGTCACCGGGGAGCTCTCGCCTGATCTCGACCGGCTCGCCATCCTTGACGAGGATGGCCACGCCGTTCCAGCTGCGCTGGCCTTTCCAGATCGCGCCATAGCCCGCCTGGCGAAGTTCGGCTTCTGGAAAAGCGCCGTCAAGCGCCTTCAGCTCCTGCAGGCACACCACGTCAGGCGATTCCCTGGCAAGCCAGTGCAGCAGGTTGGGCAGACGCGTCCTGATGCCGTTGACATTGAAAGTTGCCAGCTTCATGCCGTTAGCCACATGGTCTGCAGATCAAGCCTGGCACATGCCTGCTCAGTCCTTGCGCCTGAAGGCTTCCGCGCCGCCGCTGCCGCCGCCATCGGGAAAGTCATGGCGCTTGAGCACAGGGAAGCTGTGTGGCGTTTGTGTTTCGGGTGCCTCTGTCAGCGTGCTGGCGCGGTTCGCGTCGTCATCGGGCTCGTCGTTGCTGGCCTGAAGGTTGGCAGCATTCACCAGGGTTGTCGTTGGCGGCTGAGCAGAGGAAGCGGCTGGAAGGGTCATGAAGATTCCTTGGTTTTGATCCAAATTACCAGTCGCTTGGCTCAACAGCTGTCGGACAAAAGCGCAAGTTTGTTTTGCGGGCCGATGGCTGCTTTAACCTGCTGGTTTTTGTTGTTGTGTATGGCGTGTTGTTGCTGAGGCCGCTGCAGCGGTGGCGGCTAGGCCCGAGCGCAGCACCTGCATCTTCAACCGCTCATCGGGAGCTAAGCCTGGTCATGAAAAGACGTGAATTTTCGCAACTGGCGACATTGATGGCAGCGGCTTCGTCCATGCACGCGCTGGCGCAGACGGCCGGGTCCGCCAGTGCGGCGCGCCCTTCGCCGGGCGGCAGCAAGCGTGGCGCTGGCGCCTCTATCGGCACCAATCTGTCGGGCATGGAATGGGGAAGGCCCGGACTGCGCCATGGCTTGAGCAGCCAGCCCAACATCCACTTCACCGTGCCGCGCAAGGCCGATATTGCGTACTTGGCGGCCAATGGCTTTCGAAAAAACCGTTTACCGATTCAGTGGGAACTGCTGCAGCCCATGCTGCACGACACCCAGGCCAACCAGGGCGCCAGAATCGCCATCGGCGAGCCGGGGCAGTTCCATGCAACGTATGAGTCCTACATCACCGGCGTGCTGGACGCGCATGCTGCTGTTGGCGCCACCTGCATCGTCGACTTGCACAACTCATGCCGGTACCGGGATTTTCGCTACCAGCCCGATGGCGCTGTGATCGGCCTGGCGGTGCCGCCGGGTGCATTGCTCAGGCCTTACACCCGCAGCCGTGATCAGATCTGGACGCGCATCTTTTCCCTGGAGCCAGGGGCCACGCTGACGCAGGCGCACTTTGTTGATTTCTGGACGCGGGCGGCGCGCAAGTGGATGAAACACCCCGGTTTTGGCGGCTATGGCTTGATGAACGAGCCGCACGACATGCCCAAGCCCGGCTCGCTGGTCGGGTCGGACGAAGAAGGCGCGGACGCCAGGGAAGACCTGGCGATATGGCCGGCCTATGCGCTGGCGGCGATACGCGCAATCCGGGCAAGCGATCCGAAAGGGCTGATCTATGTAAGCGGCAACCAGTGGAGCGCGGCGATGGCCATGGGCACCAAAAACCCGGGCTTTCCGCTGGAAGGCGGCAACCTGATCTATGAAGTCCATATGTACCTGGACGCCTTCAACAACGGCGCAACCTTTGATTACGACACCGAGGTCGGCAAAAAAATGAGTGCTGGTTTTGGCCGCGGGTCCATCCACCGCATGACCGGTGTTGACCGCCTGCGGCTGGCCACCGACTGGGCGCGCAAGGAAAAAGTCAAGCTGGCCCTGACCGAAGTCGGCATGCCGATTGACGACATACGCTGGCGCGACATGTTTTTGCCGGCCGCGCAGCATGCCCATGAGGCCGATTGCGAGATCTACACCTGGATGGGCGGCAACCACTGGCCGATTCGTAACTACCCGATCAACCAGGTGCCGGGCTGGCACCAGAACAAGACGCTTGAACCCCTGGTGGCCGGCGTGCTGAAAGAGGTGGTGGGCATCGACCAGGCGAGCCTGTTCGACGACGGACCCGGCTACTCAACCGCAGGCGTGCCGGTAACCATCACGGTGTACGCCCGCGGCAACCTCGCCAAACAACGGGTGTTGTCGGTGTCGTCCAGCGGCAAGGGAAAGCTCAGCAAGACACGCTTGGTCATTGATGCCGGCGCCAACGGCAGCGATACCTACACTTATACCCCTGCAGACAACGAAGCGGCCGTGCTGACCTACAGCAGCGAGACTGCTAGCCAGCAGCTTCCCCCGCCGCGCCAGGTGTTCTCCATCGCGGACCCGGTCCGGCATGCCAGCAAGAGCCTGGCTGAAGCCGCCCTTACCGTGCTGGCCAAACACCAGGCCTGCAAATGGAACATGGCCGATGCGTACACCGACTATGTGCTTGGCGCGCCGGCAGCATCTGGCGACCCGATTCGGGCGGTGTCGGATTCCGGCTTTGGTTCCAGCCCCGGCAACGCGATGGAAATGCTCAACTTTCTGAACGACGACAGCGCCAGCATGGGCACTATTCGCATGCCGGCCATGCGCGTGCGGCAGGGTAAAAAAAGTGCCGATTTTGACCGACTCGACACCACCGGCCTATGGTGCAAGAAGCGCACGCCGGTGCCCGTCACGCAGCCCGATCCCGTCAACCGCGTGCCCTACAACCTGGATGACGCCTACTTCGTGGTGGCGCTGGTCAGCGTGACCGGCAACAACACCGGCGGCGTTGTGTTTGAGGCCTCACGCGCTGAGGACGCACAATTTTGCGAGCTGGGTTTTCAGGGCAACCGGCCCAGGGCGGTGTGGACTGACCCAAAAGGCCAGGCGCATACGCTGTCAAGCCCCAAGGAGCTGACGCCCGACACGCCGACCGTGCTGTCGCTGGCATGTTCTCGCGGGTCGCAAATTTTGCGCGTGGACGGCACGGAAGCTGCCAACGGCCGTGCAACGCTGCCTGCAGCGCCTTTCTCGCAAATGCTGATCGGCTGGGGGTTTCCCAGCTACTTTCCGCGCAAGGGATTTCGCGGTTCGGTCTATGCGGTAGTCACCGGCAAGGGAAGGCCGACGCCTGGTGAGATGGGTGTGCTGGAGCGCTACCTGGCAGGGCTGGCCAGCGCCTGATGGGCAACGGGTTGTCCACGCAGGCAACGATTTGCGGCGCGTAAAACGGGCGACTTGCCAATCAGGGGAGAATGCCTGCTGCTTCGCTGCACAGCGGGCGCTGCCGGCATCTGGCTGCGCCCATGCACATCCCTTCCACTCGAAAGAAAAACATCCATGGCTTCTGATTCCCTCAACACATCTTCGCTGTCGATGCATGCCGCGTCCATTCCGGTTTTCAGGCAAATCCTGGGCGGCCTCAAGCAGGTGCTGGCCAAGGCCGACGCACATGCCACCGCCAAAAAGATAGAGCCGGACGCGCTGCTCCAGGCGAGGCTTTACCCTGACATGTTTGCGCTGTTGCGGCAGGTTCAGGTCGCCAGCGACTTCGCCAAAAGCGTTGCAGCCCGGCTGGCGGGGGTTGACGTGCCCAGGCTGGACGACACCGAAAATACCTTCGCCGAATTGCAGGCCCGCATCGACACCGTGCTGGCATTTATCGATGGGTTGGAGCCGGCGCTGTTTGATGCAGCAGCCACCCGGGAGATCATCACCCAGGCAGGCACGCCTAAGGAAAAGCGTTTCACCGGCCAGTCGTACCTGCTCAACTACGGCCTGCCGCATTTTTTCTTTCATGTCACCACCGCTTATGCCATCCTGCGACACAACGGTGTGGAAGTCGGCAAGAAAGACTTTATCGGGTCTTATTGATCAAAACTGAAGAATATTGATAAAAAGTGCCTCCAGCCCAGCCTCTACCTGGGCAGGTAGCTACTAATAAAATAGCAGAAGACAAGGTTTGTAAATCGCGGAAAGTACGGGTGAGGCGCTGCAAAAGCGGGCAAAGCGCTCAGGCCATGCGGCCCTTGTTCTGCTGCACCGTGCAACTGCTGATGCGCCACAGCTTGCCTTTTTGCCGCTGCAAGGTGTACAGGGCGCCAGGAGTTGCCATCGACGTCGAGCATTTGCACCCGCTGCACTGCCTCGTCGCCCCGGCCTTTCACCTTCAAAAAAGCCACCGCCGCCGGGCGGTACACCACCGGGTAACCCTCGCGAACCATGCGCATCAAGTTTTCGGCAGAGCCCATGGATCCCCGAATAGGGGCACCGCGAAAGAAAACGCCTGCGCGGCGTCGTCACGGGCAAACGCATGGAGCTGTTCCTGCACCACCCGGCGAACTTCGCGTTCATCGGCTGGGGTAAGCACGGCGGCGGACTTCGCAGAAGCCTCGGAGCTTGCCGTGCTGCTCGATCTGGCCGGCTGGGCAATGCAGGGCAAGACAGCAGCACAAGCACCAGAACCATTGGCAAGGTCAGCAGGTCAGCAGGTCAGTAGGGCAGTAGGCACTGTGATCTTCCCTCTCTTGCCACGTTGCCGAGGGCGTAGGGCCGGATAGGTGAGCGCAAATGTACGGCCCGCGGGCCTCAAAATAGTCAGCCATGTCACCTTTGCATCAGACAACGAAAAAGCAATGAGCGGAACCGCACAGTGGAATTGCACAGCGGAAACAAACAGCGCGATCAAGCACGCATCCGGCAGGTACGTCCGTGCAGCGCTGCCGGATGCAATTGGAGGCACCGCCGGCAGGCGGCCATGCATCACGGCGTACAAGTCAGCGGCCTTTCTCAACCCGGCAAGCGCTGGCGGTGAAGTCCTGCGGATGCGTCATGGTATGCCTGTCAGGCGGCTCGGGCTCTGGTGATACAAATGGGGCGAGCGCACAACATCTTGCTCGCTTTCCAACACAAGGATTTTCATGGACGGAACTTCCGCCACCAGCAGCGCCGCCTGGTATGCCCAGCTCATCAAACCGTTTTTTGCGCCGCCGTCCTTTGTGTTCGGACCGGTGTGGACGATGCTCTACATCATCATCGCCATCACCTTTGGCTATGTGCTGGTGCAGTACCTCAAGCGCCGGCTGCCGCTGCGGCAATTGATGCCGTTTGCGTTGAATCTTGTTTTCAATGCGGCTTACACGCCTATCCAGTTCGGCCTGAAAAACAACTGGCTGGCCAGCCTGGACATTCTGCTGGTGCTGGGCACGCTGGTCTGGGCGCTGGCCAGCATCTGGCATCGGGCCCGCTGGGTGGCCTATGCCAACATTCCCTATCTGCTGTGGGTTGCATTTGCCGCCGTTCTGCAGCTGTCCATCACCTGGCTTAACCGCTAGGGCTTTGCAATGCCGTCAGCTCGTAGCCTGGCGGCGCCGCTTTTAAAATCGGGGTTGTCAACAACCTCGTAGCAGGAATTTTCAATGTCACTTCAGGTCATCGAAGCGCAAACAGGCGAAAACCCGGTCGCCACCATTCTTGTAATGCACGGCCTTGGCGCGGATGGCCGCGATTTCCTGCCGATTGCCCAACAGCTGGACTTAGGGGCCATTGGTCCGGTCCGCTTTCTGTTTCCCAACGCGCCATCGATTCCCGTCACCATCAACGGCGGCTACGTCATGCCGGCTTGGTATGACCTGCTGGGCGCCGAGCTCATCAAGCGCGAGGACGAGACCGGGCTGCGCAAATCACAGGCTGCCATCGAAGCATTGATCGCCAACGAGAAAGCGCGTGGCATCGCGGCCAACCGCATCGTGGTTGCTGGCTTCTCACAGGGTTGCGCGATGGCCTTGATGGTCGGCCTGCGCCATGCGGAGCGGCTGGCCGGTGTTGTCGGCATGTCGGGTTACCTGCCGCTGGCGAGCCAGACCGCCACAGAACGCAGCAGCGCCAGCCAGGGCATGCCGATTTTTCTGGCTCACGGCAGCCGTGACGGTATCGTCCCGATTGACCGGGCGCGTGCTTCGCGCGATGCGCTCATTACCATGGGACTGCGTGTGGATTGGCACGAGTACGTGATGGAGCACTCGGTGTGCCCCCAGGAGATTGCTGATCTTGAAAAGTGGCTGGTTCGCGTGCTTGGCTGACGCGCTTGCAGGCCGTACCCTGCAACCTGGCCGGCCAGGCCTTCCTTGGCTCTTGCTTACAACGGCGAAGGCTGGGTTTTTTCGTAGCCTACCGGTGTCATTTCTGCCATGGACTGCCGGTTCAGTTCACGGTCGCGGATCGCAAACAGCTTTTCGATGTCGTCCCGGGGCTCCGAGTCGCCAGCCACTGCTGCAGGCCCGGGGCTTACTGTCCAGGACGGTTGCAGCTCTGCCGCATGCTGCTCGGGTGAAGGAGCGGTCTTGGCCCAGTATGCTTTTTGAGGCAGATGAACGTACGGGCAGCTTTCGCTGACATCAAATTGCCACGACATGCCGTGCATCCAGCGGACGGAATCGGGTTCGAATTTCAGGATGTCAGCCCGGAACTGGCTTTGCACCGCATACAGGTAGTGCATCAGCCGGTCATCCCATTGGCTGACGATCAGCCGAACATACAGTCCGGGGCCCCTGCTGCGGCTGGAAATCATCAGCATCTCGCAGCGAATCCAGTTCGCGGGGATGCCATGCCGGTCCAGCAGGTCTCGCAGCAAAATTTGTATCAATTGTCGACGTGCAGAGTTTTCCGAACCGTCCTGAATCGTCAGCGGGTTATCCAGACGTGAAGACGAAGGCGTCTTGATTTTGGACAAACCGGCTGCTGTCACTGTACGAAACAGCGCTGTCATGATGTTTTTCATACCGTGTCTGGATGCGTTGCCGCGCTGTTGACAGCATGCGCTAGACCTGGCGGCGCGGCTGAAGGGGTGGCAGATGTTACAAAATGCATCCATCATGACGGATTTTTGGGCGGTTGTTCCAAGTGGGCGGTGATTTGCCCGGCCTATCCGTGACCAACGTCATCAAAACACCACGAATGCACTGATGAGCGGTATCGCCTGTCATGCGCGGCCCAGCCAAGCGGGCCAGCGCGGGAGCTTACTGTCAGCGCTGTCAAGCAAGGCGGTGCCAGCGAAAACCCTATGCGTGTGATACCTTCCAGCCCAATCAGGATATGAAAGACAAGTACATGTTTGAGCAATCGGCCGCCGAGAGCGCGCCACTGAACCGACCGGCACGGCAACAAGTAGAGGACAGCCTGGCCGGGCTGAGCGGCGAGCGGCTCAAGCGCATGCGCCGGGGCATCGAGAAAGAAAGCCTGCGCGCGCAACCGGGCGGTGGGCTCGCTCTGACGCCGCATCCCCAGGCGCTGGGCTCCGCACTCACGCATCCGAGCATCACCACCGATTTCAGTGAATCCCAGCTCGAGTTGGTAACTGCTGCGCATACCTCTGTCGATGCCGCGCTGGAGCAGCTGACGCAAATCCACCAGTTCACCTATCAGGCCATGCGGGCGCTGGGCGACGAGATGCTGTGGGTGTCGAGCATGCCGTGCGGCTTGCCGACCGATGAGACGATTCCGATCGGCCGCTACGGCTCGTCCAATGTGGGCAGGGCCAAAAGCGTCTACCGCATGGGTCTGGGGCACCGTTACGGTCGCCGCATGCAGACGATTTCGGGTATTCACTACAACTGGTCATTACCGGAGGTGACGAGCGCGGAATACTTTTCGCTGATCCGCAATTTTCGCCGGCAGGCATTTTTGCTGCTGTACCTGTTTGGTGCCTCCCCGGCCGTCTGCTCCAGCTTTTTGAATGGCCGCGAGCATGAACTGCAAAAGCTCAATGCCAGCACAATGTACATGCCGCACGGTACGTCGCTACGTATGGGGCGACTGGGTTACCAGAGCGATGCACAGGCGTCGCTTGCCGTCAGCTACAACAGCCTGGACGGGTATGGCGCGTCATTGCAGGATGCGCTCACAAGGCCTTATCCGCCCTACGAGAAGGTCGGCATCCGCAACCCCGGCGGCGATTACAACCAGCTGGCAACCACACTGCTGCAGATCGAAAACGAGTTCTATGGAACGATCCGCCCGAAGCGCGTGATCAACCCCGGCGAGCGCCCGCTGCATGCACTGCGCGAACGCGGTGTTGAATATATCGAGGTTCGCCTGATGGACCTTGATCCTTTCGTGCCGGTCGGCATTACCGCCCAGACCATGCATTTTCTGGACGTTTTCCTGCTTCACTGCCTGCTGACCGACAGCCCGGAGGACAGCCCGGAAGAAATTGCCGCATTGGGGCGCAACCAGCATCGCACCGCAGCCCGTGGGCGCGAGCCGGGTTTGATGCTGGAGCGGGGCGGTACGCAGGTCAGCCTGACCGACTGGGGTGCGGAAATCCTCACCCAGTGCGCGCCGATAGCGGCGCGGCTGGATGCGGTGCACGCCACCTGCCGGTACAGCGACGCGCTGGCAGCGGCGCATGCGGCGCTGGGCGACCCTGACAGCCTGCCATCGGCCCGGGTGCTGGCCGCCATGGCGCAAGACCATGACCATTCGTTCGTGCGGTTCGTGCGGGCGCAGTCTGAACAAACCCGCAGCTTCATTGAAAGCCTGCCTTTTGCCGATGACGTGCGGGGGCAATTTGCGGCGCTGACTGCGCAATCGCTGGTCGAGCAAAAGCAGATCGAAGCGGCGGATACCTTGCCCTTTGAGCTTTATCGCCAGCAGTATGTGGCGGCCGACCGCTTGAACGTGCGCAAACGGGTCAGCGTGCCTGCCTGAACCCTGGGTTAGAACCGCCAGCGCGGCTAACGTCCTGCAGACTTTATTTCGGTGGCGCTGGCGGAGCCATTCGCTGCCGAAGATACAAGCCAATAAAGGCCAGGCCCAAAACCAGCGCAAACCAGCCCACGAGCGCTGACTTGGCCACGATGGACTGCATGCCGGGAGAGTTGATGAAATAGGGCGACAGCAACACGCCAAGCCCTATCAGCACACAAAAAATACCGCGCAGCAGCAAGTCTTGACGGCTTTTTGACAGCGCCTGGGCGGCTTTGCCCGCCTTTGTGGGATTCGGCCGCTGGGTGGGGGAAGAGGGAAGGGGCATACGGTTCGTTCGTGGTGCCGTTAACGGCAGCTGTGCAAAAAAAGGAAAGGTGCTGGCGCTGCGGCGCTGCAGTGCACCCGGCGCATGGAAGCCTCTACCGGGCGAGCAACACAGTATTTTGCGCCATGCGCACCCAGCACCGCTGCACTATTGCCGCGGCAGTGATGGCGAACCGTCGACCTGGTAAGCAGGCAATCATCGGTGGCACCTTCTACCCGCCACCGTTTCTCCTGTTTTTGTTAACGGGCCGCTGACGCCAGGAAACGCTAAATTTATGAAAAACTGCCTATAGCCCTTGTAAACTAAGGGTGTATAGCTATTAAAAGCATAGTGGTTGATTCAATTGACGGCGGGAGGAAAGGAGAGCACAACCAGCCTGAGCAAGCACTGAATGGCCTGCCCTTGGTGCGGCCTTCGCCCCTTCAAGCGGATTCGAATTCCGCCGTTTCGCGGTCCCGTACCTAAACAAGCGCCTGCGCCGCTGGAGCAGGCGATGCCGGATTTTGGCCGGTGATCAGGTTGCCTGTTGTCACCATGTGGGGCTGGAAATCCGCCGCCTTGATGTAGCGGCCGCCGTTGCGCTTCAGGGCAGCCTCGATGAGAAAGGGCACTACCTGCGTCAGCTGCGCGGCCTCTTCCTCACTGTTAATGAATCCGGTGACCGCAAGCCCTTCGACCAGCGGCTTGCCGTTCTGGCCGGTTGCCTTGCAGAGTGCGCCGGGCGCACGGCATACCGCCACCACTGGCTTGCCGGCGGCATACATGTTGTCAATGAGGCTGATCGACGCCGGGTCTTGAGCCGGATCCCACAGGGGGCCGTGGCCGCCAGGGTAAAACACCGCGTCGAAGGTATTGCTGTCAATTTCTGCCAGCTTGACGGTGCGGGCCAATTGCCGCTGGGCGTCGGCGTCCTGTTTGAAGCGGCGGGTGTCGTCCGTCTGTGCATCTTCTGCATCGCTTTTCGCGCCCAGCGGCGGCTGGCCTTCCAGGGGCGATGCAAGCGTGATGCGTGCGCCCGCATCCTTGAAAACATACTAGGGCGCAGCAAACTCCTCCAGCCAGAAGCCGGTCTTCTTGCCAGTGTTGCCGAGCTGATCATGGAGGGTAAGAAGCATCAGTATGTTCATGGGGGTGGGGCCTTGGGGTCGGAAGTCAATGAATGAAGGCGCAGACGGCGCATGGGCCAGCGACGCACACATGGTGGTACAAAAGCCGGGAGCGAGAAAGCGGTGCGATGAGTTGCGCGGAAAACGGGTTGCAAAGGACATGGCCGCGCAAGATGGCACCGGGTAGGCAGTGAGGGCCTTGCCCCTGTCAGCCGGTAACGCGCAGGTTTTGCGGTTTGCGCTCGCCTCGACGTTTTCAGTGGCGTGGCGCGTCACAATCCCTGCTGCACGCAGCACGTGCACAAACAAGGAATTGAGAGATGGCTATCCAGTGGTTTCCCGGTCACATGCACCTGACCAAAAAGGCGATTTCAGAACGCATCAAGGAAATTGATGTGGTCGTTGAAATGCTGGACGCGCGGCTTCCCGGCTCCAGCGCCAACCCCATGCTGGCCGAACTGACCGGTGCCAAACCGGCGCTGAAGATCTTGAACAAGCAGGACCTGGCCGACCCGGCGCGAACGGCGCTGTGGCTGGCCCATTACAACGCCATGCCCGCCACCCGCGCCATTGAGCTCGACGCCAGTGAGACCGCGCCCGCCCGGCGGCTGATCGACGCCTGCCATGCGCTGGCGCCCACGCGCGGGAGCATGGTCAAGCCGATGCGGGTGTTGATCTGCGGCATACCCAACGTGGGCAAGTCAACGCTGATCAACACACTGACCGGCAAGCGTGCCGCCAAGACGGGCGATGAAGCGGGCATCACCAAGATCGAGCAGCGCATCGTGCTGGCCGACGGCTTTTACCTGTGGGACACCCCCGGCATGCTGTGGCCGCGCATCATCGTGGCCAAAAGCGGGTACAACCTGGCCGCCAGCGGCGCGATTGGCCGCAATGCCTTCAACGAGGAAGAAGTGGCGCTGGAATTGCTGGCTTACCTGCAAGTCAATTACCCGGCACTGTTGACAGCACGCTACAAGGTTGATGTGACGACTCACAGCACCGATGAGCAGTTGCTCGAAGAGATCGGGCGCAAGCGCGGCGCGGTGCTGAGCAAGGGACGCGTCAACCTGCAAAAAGCCGCTGAAATCGTGATTTATGAATTTCGTGCGGCGACGCTGGGCAGGGTGACGCTGGAGACGCCCGACGAATTCACCAGCTGGTTGAAAAAGGGTGAATTGCTCGATGCCGAGCGGCAGGTCAAAAAAGACGCGATGGACACCATGCGCCTCATCAAGCAGAAAAAAATTCCTCGGCCCAACCAGCGTACCGCGGCCAACAAACCCACCAACAAGGCCTGACCTTAGTAGGCGGGCTGCAGTTCAGTCTTGACGACTACGACTACGACTACGACTACGACTACGTCTGCGATGGAGGAAATGACGATGTGCCATCTCGTCACCACTCATGAACAAGGCCTCAGGCAAGGGTGGGACCGGACTGACGCACGCCATCCCAGCCGGGTCACTTGCTCGCTATCAAGGCCAGTTTGCAGCAACAATCCCCTGTGCAACGGCCTGGGCTACTAGTTCGTATCCGAAAGGCGTCAGGTGCACATCGTCGGCAAACAGGAACCTGCTGGTGTCACCGGGTATGACGCTCGCTGACGTGCATGCCAAGGCGCTTGGAGCGACAGGATTGGCCGGCGATGCTGTGCTGCAGGCGCGATTGGCGACATTGCTCAAGCCATATTTGCCCGGGTTGGCAATTTGGTCCTGCCCCTGCGCGTAGAGGTCAACCAACGTGACTTCCGGCTTGCCGGCCAGTCCAGTCCTCAGCGTCGAATTGAATGTCGTCACCAGTGTACGGATGAAACCTTTGGTTGCTGCGTCGAGCGGCGCCGCGAAAGGCGTCTGACTGAGGTCAGGCAAGTTACCTACCGCCACGTATTTCGCGCCTTTGCCGATGACCTGCGTGTTGATGGCTGCAACCAGTTCTGTTGCTGCCTGCGCCATACCGGCAACTGCTGCTTGCTGCGCTGCTCCGGCCGCTGCAGCCCCACCTGCAGCAACACTGGCTTGCACACCTGCAGGCCAGCCCGCAAACCGGGCCGCGGCTACCGCATTTGCACCACCGGCGGCCGCTTGCTGTACGCCCGACAGGTTTAGAAACGCATCGTTGCCACCGGCCAGAATCGTCACCAGTTCTTTGCCGTTATAGCTGCCACCTGCATTCGTCAGGTGGTTCGCCATCTGGTTGACGATGGGCGATGCCAAGACACCCAAACCAAAATCGGCCTGGATTGCCGTCTGATCTGCTTGCGCTGCGGTAGCGCCTGACTGCAGTGCCGCCCCTCGAATCGCTTGCTGAATCGCAACGCTGTAAGGGCCCGCAGGACTGGTGACGCGCGAACTGCCCTGTGCATAATTGCGGCAGTTGGAGAAGTTTTGAACAGGTGCAGCCGGAATGCTTGAGATGATGCTGGCCAGTCCGGTCTGCGCAGGACAGGGCGCTACCAGGTTGTAACGCGCGGCCAGGATTTCCGTCCAATTTCGGGCCGTTGGCGAGTTAACGGTGTATTTTCCGCCGCCAGCAGTGGCAATAGCGCTCACCTTGTACGTACCGATGTCGCTCAAACTGTCGCCAAAGACGACCATCGCGGAGTAGCGTGGCTCGGGGCTCCGAATGTCACCGCCTCCGCAACCCGCAAGGACTGCTGCAAGCCCTAACGCGCAAAATCCAAATTTCAAGCTCTTCATCTCTTCCGCTCCTGGTGTTAATTACCCATGGCATGCATGACCGGTTTTTTGTGCTCCCCATAAAATAGAACGGTCGTTCTATTCTTGGTGTCCATGTTACTGCGCAGGAGTGGGCATCACTACCGGGTAAATACGGAGCGTTGGTGCGTTGTTGAATTGCGGCTACTGAAATGATGAGGAGCGCACCCGTCCAATGACAAGAGTGACCTGCCAGCAGTTCATCAGCAGCAGGCTTCGATTTAACCTCGACGCTACAACTTGTCCTGCACCCAGCGCACGATCTCGGCCGTCCCGCTGGCACCCGTGCGGCGTGCTACTTCCCGGCCATTCTTGAAAAGCGCCAGTGTCGGAATGCTGCGAATAGCGAATCGCGCGCCGAGTGCAGGTACGGATTCGGTGTCTACCTTGCCCAGGCGGACATGCGGCTCGAGCTGCGCAGCGGCCTGCTCATAAGCCGGCGCCATCTGCAGACAGGGGCCACACCAGGGAGCCCAGAAGTCAATCAGTACCGGGATCTGGCTACGCGCCACATGCTTGTCAAAGGCTGCTTCATCAAACGCCGCGGGTTTCGCACTGAACAGCTGGTGCTTGCAGTTGCCGCAATTCGGCGCGGCGGCCAGCTGGCCGGACTGCACCCGGTTGGTGGTGTGGCAGTGCGGACAGACGATGTGCAGGGGAGTGGTCATCCTTTGCAGCTTGGGCCCGGCGAGGTGATTTCAAGCGTGCTTACCTTCCACAGTGCCCAAGGCGAACAGCACTTTGTAGGAGATACCTTACAAACCGTCGGCAGTTTTTCGCATTGGAAGCTCTTTCGTAAACCCTAGTTTCAGATCGCTCTCGAGCAGTTTGGCGTCACAGGCATTCGTCAAACGGGTCAACCTGTCAAGGGGTTCTGAAGGCACATATGCCCCATATCCCATATTGACTGATGGCTGCCAGGTGCGCTTCGTTCATTCTTTTTTTGAGGAGAAGCCCATGATTGGATCGCTTGAACTTTATGGTGACATGTTTTCTGAGCTCAACCGCTTGCAGCAAAGCCTGGAACAGGCGTTTCGGCCTGGCGGTACGAGCAACATCCGGGCAATGTCGCGCCGCGCGTTTCCACCGGTCAATGTAGGCAGCTCTGCCGACGCGCTTGAAGTGCTCGCGCTGGCGCCGGGAATAGAGCCTTCCCAGTTGCAGATCACGGTGGACAAAGGCGTGCTGGTGATTGCAGGCGAGCGAAAGAGCGACCTGCCGCAAGGTCAGGATGCGCCAGCGGTATATGCCCAGGAGCGGTTCCAGGGAAGCTTCCGGCGCGTTGTTTCCCTGCCCGAAGATGCCGACCCCGCAAACATCAATGCCAATTACCGGGACGGCCTGCTGCGCATTACCGTGGGGCGCCGTGAATCGTCACGTCCCCGGCAGATTGCAGTCAACTGATCGGGAAGTCCTTGGCTCGGCTTCAAACGTTCAAACTTTTAACCAGGAGATTGACATGGAACATGATGCTGACAACGTGAGCAGCACCATCAAGAACAGCGGCCAGGTGAACCAGGACGCCGCACGGTTTGACCAGCAGCTTGACCAGCACAGTGGCACGTCGTCACGCGAGCAGGCCGGTGCCAGCAGCAACGGTCGTGCCACGCAGAACGGTGCTTCCGGCGGCGGGTCGAGCAGGCGCCCAGGCAGCGATCTGGCGTCGCAGTCCGGGCAGTCCATGAGTGCCCGGGGCACTGCTTCGGTCAATACCACTGCAAATGGCAGCGCTAGAACGGCAGGGGCAACGGCAGACAGCGTGATGTCGCCACCGGTGGATATTTTCGAGGACGCATCCGGCTTTACCGTGATGGCCGACATGCCCGGCGTGTCCCGAGAAGACCTGACGGTTCGCGTCACCGGCGACAACCTGGTGATCGAGGGCATGGCCACCACGCGTGCAACCAGCGATGTCGAGTTGCTGTATGGCGAGGCCAGCAACCCGCATTACCGGCGCAGCTTTACCCTGAGCCGCGAGCTTGACCCGGGCAATATCCAGGCCAGCATGAGCAATGGTGTGCTGAAGCTGACGATTCCCAAGGCAGAGGCCGCCAAGCCACGGCGTATCGAGGTGTCGGTAGGCTGACGCCCTGGGCAGCAGGGGCGGCATTGCCTGCCCCTGCTTTTGCTGGCCGGCCGTGCTGCGCGGGTCGCAGGTCGTAGTCACGGTTAAGGACGTCAGGATGCCATCGGTTTCAACTCGGAAGGGGCGCTGCCTTGTGATGGCCTGCCGTTTACCGGCATCGCAGCAGCCTCCTTGGCATGCAGCTTGGCGGCAATATATTCCCCGTGCGTCACATGCAGCAGCCCGGCGATCTTGCCGATCAGATGGTTCTCGTTGGCGTCCAGCACGGTATCGGCATAGGCCACACGCCACATGTTCTCGATCACCTGGATCTTCTGCGGATGGCTGAGGCCGCCATTCAGCAGAGATGTGAAACGGTGATAGTCGTGCGCTGACCTGGCCTGCTGCTCGGCCTCGGCCAATAGTTCGTCCAGCACGGGTTTCGCCAAGCCGAACTTCTCACGCAAGCCTGCCAGGACGGACTCGCGCTCGTCGGGCTGCATGTGGGTATCGGCACGCATCACCTCGACCAGCAGCACCGCCGTTGCCAGCCTGAGCGCATGTTCGCCGTCACGGCTCGAGTGTTCGCCCGGCGCCTGGACCAGGGTTTGAAACAGATCTTTCAGGGTTGTCAGCATAAGTGTCCATCAATAATTGCGGCGTCATAGGCAGCGATATGGGCGCATGCAGCAGCATGGTCTGCGGTATTTGATGGAGCAGCCATGCAGCGTTTGGTTCCGCGCGGGTGCGTTTTGTGCATTCGCAGGCCATGAAAGAATCAGCACGCTATGAAACCCACTATTCTTCCGCTTCAGCTCTTCTTCAAACCTGAAAGAAATGACCCTCGGCCCCTGGTCATCTACCATGGCCGGGGCTGCCCTGATGGCTTCGCTGCGGCGTTGGCAGCCAGGCTTTTTTACGGCGACAGCGCCGAATACCTGCCGCTTGACCATGGCGATGTGCAGTCGCTAAATGACCTGCCGCCGCTGGAGGGCCGGGCGGTCTATATCCTAGACTTTTCTTTCGCGCCGGACATCATGCGGCAAATTGACCAGAAGGCCGCCAAACTGGTGATGCTGGACCATCACCAGAGCGCTGCTCGCAAGCTGGGCAACTTCACCTGCCGCTGCGGCGTGGTTCACTTTGACATGGACAAGTCCGGTGCCCGTCTAGCCTGGGAATTTTTTCAGCCCGACACCCCGGTGCCTGACCTCATCCGCTTCATCGAAGACCGTGACATCTGGGTCTGGCAATACCCGCAGAGCGCGGGTTTTCTGGCTGCCCTCGACATGGAGCCGATGGACTTCAAGCGCTGGGCGGACATAGCTGCCTTCACGCAGCATCAAACCGATGCGTTCACCGAACGCGGCCAAGCCATGGACGAAAAATTCAACAAACTCGCTGCCGACATCGCGGTAAACGCCCAGCCCATCATGTTTAACGGAATCGCCGGCCTGATGGTCAATGCACCCGGGGCTTTTCACAGCCTGATAGGTGACATCCTGTCCAAACAAAGCGGAACCTTTGCCCTGATGTGGCAGGCAGCCCCCAAGGGCGTGATAAAGGTCGGCTTGCGCTCACAACCAGGGTTTGACTGCATTCCGCTGGCCGAGGCGATGGGCGGTGGAGGCCATGCGCAGGCCTGTGGCTTCAGGCTGGACTACGCGCGGGCCGGCGAGTTGCTCGTGGGCGTGCTTAACGGCCGCAGCCCCTCGAGCAGTACATCGCTGGAAACCTCTTCTGCATGAGGGCAAAGGCGCGGTAAATATGCGACGGCCACTCCAGCCGTTAACAAACGCAGTTGAGATGGACCTCACTGAAACGGCACAGCGCTGAGGGCAGCGGGCCGTTCAGGCACAGACAGGCAAGGGCTTGGGTGCTACCAGACGGGCGCCAGCTCTATGGGCGGTATGAAGCAGGCCCAATGTCTGTGTTGGCTTCTTTCACCTGAACCGGAGAACCCCATGACATCCAGACTGTTGACGGCCACTGTTTTTGCGCCAGCCCTCGTTGCAGGCTTGGGCGATGGCGAACAGCCTGGCCGGTACTGAAGACGCACTGACCGTCAACCGCTCAATGGTTACCTCCGCCCTCATGCATGTGCTTGACCGCGCACAGGCAGCATTGGGCAAACGTTACCGGTGAAGCGTCATCCCCAGCGTCCCAGCGTCCGTCCGGTGGGGCTGGCGCGCTGATATCAGGTCTTGCTGCTCTTCAGGTCCGCGCGGCTTCGGTCCCGTCTGGCCTTAGCTTCCTTCTCACAGGCCTCTTCAGCTGCACCTTTCATTTCGTCGCACTTCTCGGTAGCTATCTCGTACTCTGCATTGATCTTGGCCTCGGCGACCTTTCGGCTGTTCGACGCGCTGGGCTTGTAGCGCTGCTCCAGTTCGGCTCGCGCTACTTTGGACTGGCCCTCCACTTCTTTTTCACAGATATTTTTGGCGTTGCCTTCCATCGCAGCGCAGCGTCCTTCTGCGGCGGTGTGGTCAGCTTCGATACGCGACTTGGCGGCCTGGTATTCGCTGGCCAGCATGGGTTTGGTTTGCGCCATGGCCAGGGTAGACAGTGCCAGCAGGCAGGGCAGAAGAAGTTTTTTCATCGGAAGTTCCTTGGAGGTAGCGAGTCAATGGCGGTCAAAGATGTCGAATGCGTCAAAGCGATTCTCGACAGGTCAAGTGCTCACCATGCCCGGGCAGGCCGCCAGCCCCTGTCAGACGCGCACACGGCCGCGCGTCGGACCTGTCCAGTCTTTTCGGCGTGCGGCAAGCGGGCGGGAAGTGGGGGCGGGGAGCGTCGTGACCTACCGCGCCGGGACGGCAGGCCTGCTGCGGCACTGACCAGAGTCCCTGGCGCCCCGCTTTTTGTTTGCAAAACGTAAGGGAAGGCCCCTGCCGCGACATTCTTCAGGCGTGGCCGATACAGTACGCCATGGTTGCCCTGGCGGTAACCGATGCGACTGCATGGCCAGCGTTGCTGTCGGCGGCGTGATTTTCCTGGAGCGTTCTGCCTTGATGTTTTCTAGACTGCCTCACCGCGCCGCGGCGCCACTGTTCGCCCTGTGTTGCCTTTCAAGCCTGCTGGCCGGTTGTGCCACCGGCCCAAAGGCTTTTCCGCTGCAAGAGAGCTTTGGCTCGACCGAAACCTATTCACGGCTGTTTGATGCCAGCGCCGGCCAGACCTGCGAAGCCGCTAGGCGCGCCCTGCTCAGTCAGGGGTACATCGTTACCACCAGCCGCGCTGATCTGGTGGAAGGGCAAAAAAGCTTTCAGCCGGAAGCGGACTCCAATCTGCAGATGTCCATTCGGGTGGTGTGCGCGCCCGAAAGCGGCAACGGCAAGCTCAGTCTGGGTTTCGTGACGGCGCTGCAAGACACCTACGCGCTGAAAAAGAGCAATAACTCGGCAAGTCTGGGCGTGGGGGCGATAGGTTCGGTGTCCTTGCCGTTTTCGTCCAGCAATGATTCCATGGTCAGGGTGGCCAGCGAGACCATCTCCAACGCGTCGTTCTACGACCGGTTTTTTGACCTGGTTTCTCGCTACCTGGCAACAGAAAAGTCGCCCTCGTAGCGGCTAGCCAGTAGCTCGGGCACGCACCGTACGCGGTGCCTTGACCTGCCAGCTATCGCCAGATAACTGCAAGTGCCGCGCAATTTTTGCGCACTGTCGGCAAAACAAGGCAGGACGCGGGTTTTGCGGCTTGTGCACACTTTTATCCACAGCTTCACCCACAAAAAACGGGGGTAAAAAAAGCAGTTTTGCCAATGAAACAGCGCTTGACAACATGAGTGGCGCCTGATCAACGGTAAAAACATATCCCCAGCTTGGTGCAGATGCTTGATCGCATCTGCGGTATGACTTTTTTCACAATTTTTAAAGGGTTTTGGCCCGCAGCCCAAACAATGCGAGGGGACAACGCTATGAAATACGAAGCGTGGCTGCTTTGCCAACGAGTTGACATTTTCAGGCGGTGCTCGGCGTGCTGCCATGGATGCCTGGATACCGGTTCCGGCCTGGTGCGATGACGCACCGAAAACTGGCCGGGGTTCCAACCTCAAGCCGTTTGAAAAGCCGGCCATTCTCCACTTCCGGTTGCCCAAGCCCGCCCGCGACGGCAACCGCCGCCTAACAGTCCTGCAAGATATCCCCATGCTGAGCTTTGGCGGGGAAGTCATCGCCAGTCAGGCTTAAGCGCAGCGGTCCGCGCGACTGGCCGAGCCTGGAGGGGCCTTCACACCACGTGATTCCCACGGCCTGCAAACGCACCGGCGGCCAGCTTTACGCACATGGTTTTCCACAGCGTGCGCCGCTGTGGGCTGTCAGTGGCCCGCAAGGCGGCATCAATGTTCGGCACGCTCCCAAACCAGCAGCAGGTTATTGGCAGGCAGGGCGTGGCGCCCGGCCAGTCTCAGGCCGGCGCTGGCGGCCTCTTGCGCCACCTCGTCCAGTGCGCGTAGCCCCCATGCAGGATTTCGCTGCTTCAGGCTGGCGTCAAAGGCGATATTGCCCTCGGAAGTGGCGATATCGCTTTCAAGATAGGGGCCGTAGGTGATGAGCTTGCCGCGTGCGGCCAGCAGCCTGGCACTGGCGCGCATCAGCGCCGCGCACACTGGCCAGGGCGCTATATGGATCAGGTTGGCGCAATACACCAGGTCAAATTGCGCATCGGCTGGCCAGCTGTCGGGCGACGCCACATCCAGCAGCATGGGCGGGCGAACATTGGCAAGGCCTTGCGACCTGGTCCAGGCCAGGATGGATGCCAGGGCCTCGGGCTGCACCTCGGTGGGCTGCCAGGCCCAGCCGGGCAGGCCGGCAGCAAACCATGCCGCATGCTGGCCGGTGCCAGAGGCGATTTCAAGTGCGCTGCCTTGTGGTGCCAGCACGCGCAGCAGCATGTCAAGAATGGGCTGCTTGTTGCGGTCTGCTGCAGGGCTGAAGTCGGGTTGATGTTGCATGGCCGACATTAAAGCGCATGCAAGATGGAGCCAGGTGGTGCGTGTGCATGGCCCAGGCTGCGCGGACCGCGCCCCTAAAAAAGAAAGGCCGGGGCTGGCAAAAATCCGGCCCCGGTCTTGCGCTGGCAGCAGCAGTGTCAGGCGGCTTTTTTGGCAGCGCGTTGCTGCTTGAAAGGCCTGGAGCGCTTGACGCTTGCCGTCACCACATCATTGCCTGCGATCTTGCTGGCCAGCTCTGCGGTTTTCTGCTCGATTTGCGAGGCTGCCTTGCTCAGCACCAGCGCACCCGGCGCTGTGGCGCGGGCCAGGGTGGCAAGCGTGGTCATGCCTGTTTTCTCTTCAAACCTGCTGGCATTGGCGGCAGCGCGCTCGACGCCGGTTTCAGCCAGCTTGACGATCTGGCTGACCAGCTGCTGCGCGCCATGCGTGGTTTGGCTCAAGCCCCTGGTGTACAGCACGGTCAAGGCCAGCTGCGCCGCTGATGCGTTCTTGACGACTTCAGCCGTCAGCTGCGGACGTGATTCCTTCAGCGCGCGGTTCCAGCGCTGCTCCAGCAGGTTGACAACGCGCTCGCCACCGGCGTGGTACGCATCGATGACATTTTTGGCGGTGTTGCCGTAGGCCTCGATCAGGTCGTTGGCAACGGTGGACAGGTTCTTGGCGCGCATGTTGTTTCCTTCAATAAATGGTGCGGGTGGCGAATCATGCGGGTTTCCACTAGTGTCTGCGACCTAACGGGCTAGAGGCCGGTGTCCAGACGCCAACCGCTGGCCTGCTGGCAAAACACATGAATCGCTATTGAATATGTAGCGCATACGCCAGGCATCTATTGGGCTGTAGGCCTAATTGGCTTGAAAATGGCCTGGTCTGCTCAGCCCCGCAAGAAAAGCGCCGGGTTGACCATGGTGCGGTTCAGCATCACGCCCCAGTGCAGATGCGCGCCGGTCGCGCGGCCGGTGGCGCCCACCGCGCCCAGCCGCTGCCCGCGCTCCAGCACATCGCCCGCGGCAACGCTGACTGTGCTCAGGTGGCAATACAGGCTCAACAGACCGCCGCCGTGGTCGAGCCAGACGGTGTTGCCATTGAAAAAATAGTCGCCGGTGTCGATGACGCGGCCAGCCAGCGGCGCCGTTACCGGCGTGCCTGTGGGGGCGGCAATGTCCATGCCGCTGTGCGGACTGCGCGGCTGTCCGTTGAACACGCGGCGAAGCCCAAAAGAGCCTGAGCGCCGTCCCGGCACCGGCACCGCCATGCCCAGGGCCGACCTTGCAGGCAGCGGCTGGCTGAAAGTGGCCATCACCACCTCAAGATGCAGGCGCTCGCGGTTATAGCGTGCCTCATCTTCGGGCGATAGCTCCACCGTTGCCGGCGCTACCCGCAGGCGCTGCTCGGCGTAGCGTTTCGGGCTGACCGTGTAGTGAAACCACTGCGGCTCAGCCGTGCCGGCGCCGTCCACGCGGATGCTGGCCTGGCCCGGCAGTGCGGACAGCGGAATGCCCACGACGGCCGTCCAGTCGATCACATCACCCACTACCAGCAAGGCTGTCTCGTTGGCAGGCCTACCCGCGTGGCCACCGCTTCCGGCAACGCTGGTGGAAAAGTCGGCCCTGGTGGCAACCGGCCTGGACGCAGCTGGCCCCAGCGACACGCGCGCAACGCCGCCCGGCACCTGTGATGCCAGCGGCCAGACCTCTGGCGCGCCCGACTCGGCTTGCCGCCGTGCGGCTGCGCCTGGCTGCGGCGCCTTTGCCGCCAGCGCGGGCAGTGCCAGCCAGCTTGCGCCTGCAGCCAGTGCCAGGCGCCGCCTCAGCATGAGCTGCAGTCCGCCCGCCGACGCGCCGTCTGCTGACGCCGCATGACCAGGGATGTGCTGGCGCTCAATGGGTCAGCGTGATCTTGCCGTCCCGCACATAGTCGTCGAACTGCGTGCGCGGAATGGCGGTGACGCCGGCAACGCCGTCCAGTGCGTCCCAGCTCAGGGTGGCGCTGTCGGGAGCGAGATCAACCTCGACCCGGCCGCGCGGTATTTCAATCGGTTGGCCATCGCCGGGGGTGTAGGTGACATCACCGGTAATCATGGCGAACTGGGGCATGTGCAGATTCCTTATGGGGGTTAGGGGCCGGCGGTGAGCCGCGACTAACTTATTGTGCCCACACACCGGCCGGCTTCGTGTCGGCCAATAACGCCATCGCACGACGGCAGCGTCAAGCGTTACTGCCAACGCTCAGTGTCCGAAGGCCTGGGCCACGTTTTCTCAAGAAAAATGGCTATAGCCCAAGTATTGACAGGGCAAGAAGCTATGAGAAAAGGAGCGTTCAGAGCGGACGTGCCGGTCTTAGGACAGACAGACCCGCAACGGGCACCATCACACGGACGCCGTTGCCCGCAGCCGCAGCCACTTGCAACCATCAACTGTACCGTGCCCAGGTCAGCGGCCGGTCAGGTGGTCAGACGGTCCGTTCCTTACGTTGCTCGTCTGGCCACAGAATGATGTGTTTGCCGCGCACCTCAGACCGCAGCAGGCCTCGTCAGGCGTCGCAAGTGTCGCCCTTTGCCCGTCGGAAGGTCTCGTTTTGCGCCAGCGCAAGATCGCCCTGTGCCGACGCTATCGTCAGCACCTCACCGCTGGCTTGCAGCAGCAACTCGCCATGGCGGCCGGCTGGTGTGCGCAGCTCGGCCCCGCTGATGGCGCCCGCGAGTTCGCGGCTTCGGTTGCGCCAGGCCAGCGTGCCGGCAAAATTCTGGTACTTCTGCGTCAGCCGCAGCGTGGCGCCACGCAGCAGGCCGGCAGCGCACCACAAACCCTCCACACGTGCAGGCACCGTCCACAAATGAACCTTGCTGGACTTTTCGCGGCCCACCGCCTTGTCTGGCACCGGGAGCACGGTTGTGCGGTCAGGTTTCCAGTCGCCCATGTCCCAGTCATGCGAGACGATGCGCGTGCCGGGCTTGAGTGCCAGTATGGAAGGGCGCAGCTGCAGGTTGAATTCAGGCAGCAAATACAGCGTGACGACCGACGCCGGGGCCAGGTCTGTCTTGAAGAGGTCTTGCACCAGAAACTCAACCTTGTCGGCCACGCCCGCGCTACGCGCACTGGCTCTGCTCTTTTCCACCAGCGCCGGGTCGATCTCTACCCCCAGACCGGTCGCGCCAAATCGCCTGGCCGCCAGAATCACGATGCGCCCGTCACCCGAGCCGAGGTCGATCACATGATCGCCCCGCTTGACGCCGGCGATGTCGAGCATTTCCAGCGTCACGTTGTCGGGCGAGGTGATGAAGGGGACTTCATCGGTGAACTGCGCTTGCGCGGGCAGGGCAATACAAGCAGCGACAGTGACCAGCCATGACAGCAGGCAGCGCGGGAAGGGGCTAAAAATTTGCATCTGGCAAGTATGGTGCAGATGCCAACACTTGTGGGCCCTGCTTGTCATGCCGTGCCATCGCTGCGAGGTTTGCGTCAGGTCCGGTCACGCACCAGTAAGGGTTGGCGTGCAGTCGGATTTTTTACGAAAGAACCGCCTGCAGGCTCCCAGAACCAAGGCCGATTCGCTATTACATAAATAGCAAACTGCAGGCTGATAATGCACGGATGACCTCATCCCACGCATATCCCATCGGACAGCCGGGCAAGCCCTGGGGAGATGCCGAGCTGGCGCAGTGGCGCGCGCGTCAGGTTCGCCAGCGCAGCTTTGCAGATGATGTGCTCAGCGACATCGAACGCCTGCGCGACCGCTTTGATGTTTCGCCTTATGGCGAAGTCGCTTATGCCGGCGAACGCTTTGCCTTGCTGGCCGTTCGGAGCCGCAGCTGGCAACACGGACTGCCCTGCATTCTGGTGACTGGCGGCGTACACGGCTATGAAACCAGCGGCGTGCAGGGCGCACTGCGCTTTGCGGACCAGCATGCCACAGCCTACGCCGGCCGGGTCAATCTGATGATGGTTCCCTGCGTCAGCCCATGGGCGTATGAGCGCATACAGCGCTGGAATTTTGATGCGCTGGACCCGAACCGCTGCTTTCGCCAAGCGAGCCCCGCGCAGGAGTCAGCTGCGCTGATGCGCCTGGTCGAGCCCTTGCGTGGCCAGTTTGCTGCCCACCTGGACCTGCACGAAACCACCGACACCGACGAATCCGAATACCGCCCAGCAGTAGCCGCGCGAGACGGCAAGCCGTTTGAGCCCGGCTCCATTCCCGACGGGTTTTATGCGGTGGATGACACCGAAAATCCGCAACCGGAATTTCAGCAGGCCATCATCGAAGCGGTCGAGCGCGTCACGCACATCGCACCGGCTGACGACAACAACAAAATCATCGGAATGCCGGTAGTCGCGCATGGGGTGATCCGCTACGCGATGAAGGCGCTAGGCTTGTGCGCTGGCATTAGCGGTGCGCGCTACACGACGACTACAGAGGTCTACCCCGACAGCGCCCGGGCAACGCCGCAGCAGTGCGTCGCTGCGCAAGTTGCGGCTGTTTGTGCGGCTTTGGATTTCGTGTTGGCGCGGTGATAGTCGGCCGGCACGGCCGGTTAGCAGATGCAGCGGCATGGACTGGACCTATCCGGTCCAGACGGCATTTTGTGCATGAAAAGGGTGCCTAACCTATATTTTATATGGGCTAGCAGCTATTAAAAAAAGAGCGCATAAAGACCGTTTCATGGCGCTCGGACTGGCAGCGCTTCTCCCCAGTAATGGAAGGTAAACGGCTTGGGTCCCGGCAGGTAGCCGGTTTCAAGCCCCGGTAACCTGAAGCCCGCGCCACGCAGCAGCGCAGGAATGTCGCGGCCCAGCTGGCAGCCCCCAGCCACCTTGCCCCACAGCGGCTGCAGCCGCTCTTGCCAGCGAGCCACCGACGCATCCGGCGCATGGCCGTGCTCACAAAACAGCAGCTTGCCGCCAGGCTTGAGCACGCGGTGCATCTCCAGCAAGGCGCTGTGCGCATCAGGAATGGTGCACAGCGTGTAGGTGATCAGCACCGTGTCAAAGCTGGCATCAGGCAGGGGAATCTTTTCAGCCGAAAGCCCGACCAGATCAACCGTCAGCCCTGCCCTGGCAATGCGTTCCCGCGTCAGCGGATGCATCTGCAGCGCAGGGTCCAGCCCGGTGATGTGGGTAACCTGTCGCTTGTCGTAATGGCGAATATTCAGGCCAGTGCCGATGCCGACCTCAAGCACCCGCCCTTCAGCCTTTGGCACGATCAGCTGGCGCATGCGGCTGATCATGGGCATGCCGCAGGCCAGGTCCAGCGCGGTGGGCAGGATGTGGCGGTCGTACCAGTTGGGGGGCATTTTGAGGGGCACTGGTTTTGATAAGCTCTTCAAGAATGGGTGCGGTTGCGTTGGCCTGATAGTGCTTCTGGTTGCCCCGCCAGGTAACGGGGACTAACCCCGGCTTGAGAGAGAGCCGCGGCCGTCCTTTGGAAACAACGCATCCGCGATGACGGCTCCTGCTTGCAGCGCCCTTTCTTCCCTACCCATATCGGGGTTTGTCGCACCCGACATGGGTTTTCAAGGAAAAATACCCAAACGACACAGTGAACTTACAGCGCCGGGTAGTCCGTATAACCTTTAGCGCCCTGCGTGTAAAAGGTGCTGGGGTCTGGCTTGTTCAGCACGGCCTTGGCCCGGATGCGGGCGGGCAGGTCGGGGTTGGCAAGGAATGATGTGCCAAAGGCAACGGCGTCGAGCTTGCCTTCAGAAATCGCCGCCTCAGCTTCGGCGGCGGTGTAACCCATGTTGCCAATCAGCACGCCTTTGTATTTTTCACGCGCCACAGACATGACGTCAGCCTTTTGCACGCCGGCAAAGTCAGCGCGCATCACATGCAGGTAGGCCAGGTTGAAAGCGTTGAGCCTGTCTGCCAAAAAGCCGATCAACCCAACCGGGTCGCTGTCTTTCATGCTGTTGTAGCTGTTGACGGGTGACAGGCGCAGACCCACGCGGTCCGCACCGATGGCGTCCGACACACCTGTCAGCACTTCAAACAGCAGCCGAGCGCGGTTTTCAAGTCCGCCGCCGTATGCGTCGGTGCGCTGGTTAGGGGTGTCGCGCAAAAATTGGTCAATCAGGTACCCATTGGCGCCGTGTACTTCCACACCGTCAAAACCAGCCACCCGCGCGTTTTTGGCGCCCTGGACATAAGCAGCCACTACTGCGGGAATTTCTTCCAGCGTCAGCGCGCGCGGCACGACATTCGGCACCATTCCTTTGGGTGTGTGCACATCGCTCTCGATAGCCACAGCGGTGCTTGACACCGTGGGCGCACCGTCATTCATGTCCGGGTGCGCTGCCCGGCCCGCGTGCCAGATCTGCATGAAGATGCGGCCGCCCTTGGCGTGCACCGCATCCGTCACCTTTTTCCACGCGGCAATCTGGGCGTCAGAGTAGATGCCCGGCTCGTTGATGAACGCGGAAGTGCCTGGTGCGACCATGGTGCATTCGGTAATCAACAGGCCGCCCATGGCGCGCTGGCTGTAGTACTGGGTCATCAGATCATTGGGCACGTGCCCGGCATCTGCGCGCGCGCGGGTGAGGGGAGCCAGCAGGATGCGATTGGGCAGCGTCAGGGCGCCCGCTTTGAGGGGGGTAAACAGCATGGGTTTCTCTTGCAATAAAAAAGATGAGGTGAATAAAAACACGACGAACTGTCGATTGGGGGCTGGAAGTTAACAGCCTGCTAATACTTGGGGGTCGGCAGGGTTACTGCGAAATGTGGTGGTGGCGCCCATCGCAAGCCACCGTTTTGAGCAGGACTCGGTGACTGCAACGGTTGAGCAGCCAGATTCGGCACGCGAATCTAGGGCCTGATAAAACGCTTTCGGCAAGCGTGAGGATCGAGACCCTCACAAAACACAGGCTCTTCCGCAGGCCAAAAGGCCGGCTCGCAATAGGCCGGCTTGCCCGACTTGAGCGCGCGGTCCATCTCCAGCAGGGCGCTGTGCGCATCAGGATTGGTGCACAGCGTGCAGGTGATCAGCACCGTGTCAAAGCTGGCGTCAGGCAAAGGAACCTTGTCAGCCGAAAGCCCGACCAGATCACCCGCCAACCCCGCCTCGGCAATGCGCGCGTGCGCCAGCGGATGCATCTGCAATGCTGGGCCAAGCCTGGTGATGTGGATGACCCGCTACTTGTCGTAATGGCGAATGTTCAGGCCGGTGCCGATGCCGACTTCCAGCACACGCCCCTGTGCCCTCTGGCACCACCAGCTGGCGCATGCGGCTGACCATGCACATGCCGCAGGCCAGGTCCGGAGCGATGGGGAGGATGTGGCGGCCGTACCAGTTGGGGGGCATGTGAGGTCTCCGGTTTTGGCTTTTGTGGCTTAGCAAACTTTGCCGCCCGTTGAAGAGCCAGCTCCATTCGCTACGCTTTTGATAGCGAACTTTGGGCGCCTCAATTACACAACAGCCTGCTTTAACCTAAAAAATCATCTCAATCTGCTTCAACCACCTTTTTGGCTTTACGCCAGCTGCACGGCGGCGCATTCTGCTCTTACCGCATAGCAGCGCCTATCACTGCAGCCGGGCAGTTGGCGTGCCGACAGATTGCGTTTCAAGGCAACAAGTCTGCACCCGGTGGCTTGCCCTTTCACTTAAACCAAGGAAGCAGTTCATGACCGATCCCCGCAATGTGGCCACGACAAAAAAGTGCAACAGGAAAAAAAGAAACACCACGAAGAAATCGCACCGGGCTCAGAACATGTGCCCCAGCCCGGCCAAAAGCCCAAGAGGCGCCCTGACGAAGACAAGAAGCCGGATGAAGCTACGGACGCTGAGACCACACCAGGTAGCTGACCAGCCAATGGCGGCAAAAATCTGCTGATTTTTTTATTTGCTGCAATATCGCTTTAGGTCTATTCGGCTTGCACTGCGGCTTCGCGCCAACTGCCCTGCGCCAGTCCTTCCAGTGTGTAGGGGCCAATCGACGCACGAATTAGCCGCAAGGTCGGATGGCCAACCGCAGCCGTCATACGCCGCACCTGGCGGTTGCGGCCTTCACGAATGCCCAGTTCTATCCATTCCGTCGGGACGGCCTTGCGCACCCGCACCGGCGGCTCGCGCTCCCACAAGGCGGGCGGGGCACTGATGCGGCAGGCACTTGCCGGCTGTGTAGGGCCGTCATTGAGCTGCACACCACTGCGCAGCGCAGCCAGGGCCGCATCATCCGGCTCGCCTTCTACCTGCACCCAATAAGTTTTAAGCATCTTGAAGCGCGGGTCACTAATGCGCGCCTGCAGTTGGCCGTCACTGGTCAGCAAAAGCAGGCCTTCGCTGTCGGCATCCAGCCGCCCGGCGACATAAACGCCGGGCAGGGCGATGAAGTCCTTCAGCCCGCGCCATTTGCCTTCAGGAGTGAACTGGCTCAACACGCCGTAGGGCTTGTTGAAGCAGATGAGGCTGGGGGGTATAGGGGTAATTAGTGGATGAGGCTGCAAATCGGGGTTCTGCAAAAATCTGGTGGACGTGATAGCTGTTATTTTTTCAGCGATTACTCGATCATGACTGGGGAGTGAGACGTCATAACCACCTGCAAGTTGAGTTTCCGGCATTCACGTTCGAAAATCTTCAGCAGGTTAACTTGAGCAGTTGGAAATAAGCCAGCATCAGCTTCATCCATCAGTAGTAAACCGCCTTTGTAGTCGGCATATTCTGCTTTGAGCTTTTTGAACGATAGCAGCGCCATGATGATCTGACCCGCCTTGTCCTCGCCTGCCGAGACCGACTCATGGTTGTAGTTGTCGCCGTGGGCCACGGCAGAAGTGATTGTTCCATGCGTACCAGTGGCTTGGTCGAACTGCGGTTGAGTAACTCGTTGGTCAGCGCAATGAACTCATGGGTATGGGCCGTCAAATAATCAAAGTCAATTCTTTTGTAATCGCGATCGGCAATTGGATACAAACGTTTTAAGCTCAAAAATATCACAGGATGAGTGAAGTTTCTGCTTGTATTTCCCGTAGCCGTGCTGTTCTTCCTGATGACCGGGCGTGGCAATATTGTTTTGGTCTCATCGTCCGTCCGTGTCATCAACTCAAATTGGCTGTTGCGACCTGATCCGTGTACCCCTCGTGTAGAAAAATACTGGCCGACAAGGAACCTGGGACATCAAATTCTTTAGATATTCGGATGTGCTCTTTGTACTGCGACTTAAAACCTTTACCGCTAATTTGCTTGAAGCTGCGAAGATTTGCTCCTGTGCCGTAGTCTTTTTCAAAGCTGAAAATTTCCGCTGCGATGCCAAGGATTGAGGACTTGGATGTCCCGTTCTTTCCAGAAATAACGGTGATGTAATCACAAAACTTAACTTCGACGCTATTTAAGGCGCGAAATTTTTCAATTGTTATTTCTTGAGTTGTGTCCCTGTCATACTGCAACCCCTATGTCTTATTGATTATTCATTCAATCATGAATGAATATCGTTTTTGATCGCGTGCTAGGACGTCTTGTTTTGAACGCCGTCAACTTCCTAAATCAAAAAGCCAGCAAGCTTTATGATCGGCTGGCCTTTTTATGACTTCACGGGAAATCACTTCCCCCAACCATCCTTCAACCCCACCGCCAAGTTAAATACCGGCTTGCTGGCCTGCACATGATCCACTCGATCCGCCACAAAGTACCCATGCCGCTCAAACTGAAACTTCTGATCCGACAAGGCGTTGGCCAATGAAGGTTCAACAATCGCGTTGACGATCTTCAGGCTGTTCGGGTTCAAACCCTCAATAAAGTCTTTACCGCCTGCATCCGGCTGCGCATCCAAAAACAATCGGTCGTACATCCGCACTTCAGCATTCACGCCGTCGGCCACACCGACCCAGGTAATGGCGGCTTTAACCTTGACCAAGTCGCTGCCGGGCGTGCCGCTCTTGGTGTCGGGCACGACGGTGGCCAGCACTTCGGTGATGACTCCTTTTGCGTCTTTGGTGCAGCCTGTGCATTCAATCACGTAGCCGCCCTTCAGGCGTACTTTGTTGCCCGGAAAAAGTCGCTTGTATCCCTTGGGCGGCACTTCTTCAAAGTCTTCGCGCTCGATCCACACCTCTTTGCCGATGGTGAAGTGGCGCGTGGGCACTTCTGCGCCGTCTGGTGCGTGGGGCAGGGCGGGCAGAGTGCAGGGCTCCAGGTTGCCGGCGCCCATCACTTCATCCCAATTGGTCATCACCAGCTTGACCGGGTTCAGCACGGCCATGCCGCGGTGGGCCTTCAGTTCCAGGTCTTCACGCAAGCAGCCTTCCAGCGTGCTGTAGTCAATCCAGCTGTCGCTCTTGGTCACGCCTATGCGTTCAGCAAACAGCTGCAGTGCCTCAGGCGTGTAGCCGCGGCGGCGCAGGCCGGCAATGGTGGGCATGCGGGGGTCGTCCCAGCCGTTGACTTTGCCTTCGTTGACGAGTTGGGCCAGCTTGCGTTTGCTGGTCAGTACGTAGGTCAGATTGAGGCGGGCAAATTCGTATTGGCGCGGGTGCGGTGTGGCGATCAGGCCGCCCACTTCACGCCCGTCGGGAAGTGTTGTTGTTTCTGCCAGCCTGTCCAACAGCCAGTCATAAAACGGGCGCTGGTCTTCAAACTCCAGGGTGCAAATGCTGTGGGTGATCTGCTCCAAGGCATCTTCAACCGGGTGGGCGAAGGTGTACATGGGGTAGATGCACCACTTGTCGCCGGTGTTGTGGTGGTGCGCGCGGCGTATGCGGTAGATGGCCGGGTCGCGCAGGTTGATGTTGGGTGAGGCCATGTCGATCTTGGCGCGCAGCACGGCGGCGCCAT
>JAQGNE010000075.1 GCA_028291985.1 Polaromonas sp.
AGGTTCATGTTGCAGTACTTTCAATCGTCAAAGCAGACAGGGCCGAGCTGTACGTTGACAGGCTCGGCCCTTTGGGTGGGCCAACTCGATGGCCGTCGGCTTGTTGCCGGTCTTAAAGTACTTCGAAGATGCCCGCAGCGCCCATGCCGCCGCCAATGCACATCGTGACACACACCCGTTTTGCGCCCCGGCGCTTGCCTTCAATCAACGCATGGCCGGTGAGCCGTTGGCCCGTCACGCCATAAGGGTGGCCAACCGCAATGGCGCCGCCATTGACGTTGAGTTTGTCCATCGGAATCCCCAGCTTGTCGGCGCAGTACAGCACCTGCACCGCAAATGCCTCGTTCAGCTCCCACAGGTCGATATCGCTGACCTTCAGGCCCAGCCTTGCCAGCACTTTCGGAATGGCAAACACCGGGCCGATGCCCATTTCATCAGGCTCGCAGCCGGCAACCGCAAAACCAAGGAAGCGGCCCAACGGTGCGAGACCTTTTTTCTCGGCCACTTTCTCGTCCATCACGACAACCGCACCGCCACCATCGGAAAACTGGCTGGCATTGCCCGCGGCGATTACACCGCCGGGAATCGCAGGCTTGATGCCGCTGATGCCCTCCTTGGTGGTGCTGGCGCGAATACCTTCGTCATTGCTCACGGTTACCTGTCTGGTGGTGAGGCCCATGACCTTGTCGGCCACACCGGCAGTCACGGTGATCGGTGCGATTTCTGCGGCGTACAGGCCTGCTTCAAGTGCGGCGGTAGCCTTCTGCTGGCTGCCAGCACCGTATTCGTCCATGCGGTCGCGCGAGATGGCGTAACGCTTGGCAACCTGCTCCGCGGTCTGCAGCATGTTCCAGTAAATCTCGGGCTTGTTCTTGGCAAGCCAGTCTTCCCGCATCATGTGCGTGTTCATTTCCTGCTGGACGCATGAGATGCTCTCAACGCCGCCAGCGACATAGATATCGGCTTCGCCAGCGATCACGCGCTGTGCTGCGGTGGCGATGGCCTGCAGACCGGAAGAACAAAAACGGTTGACGGTCAGGCCGGACACGGTGATCGGGCAGCCGGCACGCAGGGCAATCTGGCGCGCAATATTGGCCCCAGTGGCGCCTTCCGGGGTGGCGCAGCCGATGATGACATCGTCGACTTCACCGGCCTCTATGCCGGCGCGGGAGATGGCGTGTTGCACCGCATGGCCGCCGAGCGTGGCGCCATGGGTCATGTTGAAAGAGCCTTTCCAGCTTTTGGCAAGCGGGGTGCGGGCAGTCGAAACGATCAATGCTGAGGTCATGAAGGGGTATCTCCTGAATTCTGGAATCGGTTGTGCAGATCAGCTGAAGGTCTTGCCTTCGGCCACCAGGCGGGCCAGCAGCGGTGCCGGCTTCCAGAAGTTGGCGTCGTCGAGCGGGTTTTGCGCAAAACGGTTCATGGCCTGCACGACATTGAACAAACCTACTTCGTTTGCATAGTTCATGGGGCCACCGCGGTAGATCGGGAAGCCATAACCCATCAGGTACACCATGTCGATGTCGCCGGCCTTGGAGGCAATGCCTTCCTCAAGAATATGCGCGCCTTCGTTGACCAGGGCATAGACCAGGCGTTGAACAATCTCTTCGTCAGAAATCTTGCGCGGCGTGATGCCCAGGGATTGGCGGTGTGCCTCGATCATCTGCACCACTTCTGCATTGGCAATTGCATCGCGTTTGCCGGGCACATAGTCATACCAGCCAGCGCCGGTTTTTTGGCCAAAACGTCCCTTCTCACACAGCAGGTCAGCGGTCTTGCTGTACTTCATGTCCGGCTTTTCCTGGTAGCGGCGCTTGCGAATCGCCCAGCCGATATCGTTGCCGGCAAGATCGCCCATACGGAATGGTCCCATGGCAAAACCGAATTTTTCGATCGCCTTGTCCACCTGCTCTGGGGTGCAGCCCTCGTCCAGCAAGAACCCGCCCTGGCGGCCGTATTGCTCGATCATCCGGTTGCCAATAAAGCCATCGCATACGCCGGACACGACTGCAGTTTTCCGGATCTTCTTGCTGACAGCCATGACGGTTGCCAGTACGTCCTTGCCCGTTTTCGCGCCCCGCACCACTTCCAGCAACTTCATGACATTGGCCGGACTAAAAAAATGCATGCCAACCACATCCTGTGGCCGTGCAGTGAAGGCGGCAATCTGGTCGACATCCAGCGTTGAAGTATTGGACGCCAATATGGCGCCGGGCTTCATGACGCGGTCCAGGTCCTTGAACACCTTTTCCTTCACGCCCATCTCTTCGAACACGGCCTCGATCACCATGTCAGCGTCTTTCAACTCGTCATAGCTCAAGGTTGTGGTCAGCAGGTTCATCCGCTCGTCGTATTTGTCCTGCTTGAGCTTGCCCTTCCTGACTTGCGACTCGTAGTTTTTGCGGATGGTGGCGATCCCGCGGTCAAGCGCTTCCCGCTTCATTTCCAGCATCTTGACGGGAATGCCCGCGTTCAGAAAATTCATGGCAATACCGCCGCCCATAGTGCCGGCACCAATGACTGCGACCGAATTGACGGCACGCTTTGCCGTGTCTTCAGGCACATCCGGAATCTTGGACGCCGCGCGTTCAGCCAGGAAGATATGGCGCAAGGCCCGGCCTTCAGGGCTCCACATGAGGTTGATGAAAATGTCGCGCTCAAAGGTCATGCCCTCGTCAAACTTGCGCTTGGTGGCGGCTTCGACAGCGTCGACGCATTTAAGCGGCGCAGGGAGGTTTTTCGACATGCCGCCCACCATGTTGCGGGCAAACTGAAAGTAGGCGTCGCCGTTGGGGTGTTTGCACGGCAGGTTGCGCACCAGCGGCATTGGACGGACATCTGCTATCGACTGTGCAAAAGCCAGCGCTTCCTGCGCCAGCGACTCGGCGGAAGTGGCGAGCTTGTCAA
>JAQGNE010000078.1 GCA_028291985.1 Polaromonas sp.
GAGCTGGCGCTCTATTCGCACCGCCGCGTGGCGGCGATGGAAAGCTACATCGGGCTGGTGGAGGTGGGCGTCGGCCTGGTGCCGGGCGCCGGCGGCCTGACGGCCATCGCCCGCCGCGCCGCGGAAGTGCAGGCACTCAGCACGCACAAGGACCTGCTGCATTTCCTCACCGAAGGCTTCACTGCCGCCGCGATGGCCAAGGTGGGCACCAGCGCGATCGAGTCGCGCAAGCTGGGCTACCTGCTGGAGGGCGACGTCATCGTGCCCAACAAGGACGAGCTGCTGCACGTGGCCATCGCCGAAGCCAAGGCCATGGCCGACGGCGGCTGGCGCGCCCCGCTCAAGCGCCTGTTCCCGGTGGCCGGGCGCAGCGGCAAGGCGACGATCCAGGGGCAGCTGGTGAACATGCGCGATGGCGGCTTCATCAGCGCCCACGACTTTCACATTGCGAGCCTGATTGCTAACGTAGTTTGTGGCGGTGATGTCGATGCCGGCACGCTGGTGACCGAAGAATATTTAATGACGCTGGAGCGCAAGGCGTTCTGCTCGCTGCTGGAGCATCCGAAGACGCAGGAGCGGATCATGGGAATGATGTCCACGGGCAAACCTCTGCGTAATTGACAAAGCTATTGCGGAGCCATCATGCGTCGTTGCAGCCCCAGGAAAATCCTCACGACCCAAGGTCGCTCCGGATTTCTTCGGGCACCCGCGCCCAGCCCGATGGTTACCTCGCTACGCTTTCTCAACCACGCAACCCGATACCCGTATGACCAATCCTGAACACAGACCCAACCGCCTTGAGCGCCAGCTTGAACGGCTATTGGAAGTACCAGCCTTCCTGCGCCCCTGGGTTCGCAGCCTTGTGCTGGGCCGTGCCGTGCCTTTCACCGAAACGGCCAAGCTGCGTTACGAGGAAATGTCGCCTGGCAAAGTGCAGATTGTCGTTGCCGATAGGCACCGGGTACGCAACCACATTGGCGGCGTGCATGCCATGGCCAGTACCCTGGCTGCAGAGACGGCTACGGGCATGGTGATGGGCATGAATGTGCGTGACGATTGCATCCCTGTGGTGAAAGACATGCGCGTGCAGTTCAAAAAGCGTGGCCAGGGCGCGATGCGTGCGGTGGCCACGCTCAGCCATGAACAGCGGGCGCTGATCAGCAGCACCACCAAGGGCGAAGTCACCGTGGCTGTGACGGTGACTGATGAATCGGGCAACCAGCCCATTGAATGTGAATTTATCTGGGCCTGGATTCCATCCGAGCGCCCACCCAAAACTGCAACCGCCTCCTGAAGGCACAAGGATTCGCCATGAGCAAACAACTTCAAGACGCCTACATCGTTGCCGCCACCCGCACGCCGATCGGCCGGTCGCACCGGGGTGTCTTTCGCAATACGCGCCCGGACGACCTTCTCGTCAAGGCCCTGCAGGCGGTACTGGCGCAGGCGCCCGGCCTGGACCCCAAGGCCATCGAGGACATCATCTGCGGCTGTGCGATTCCCGAAGGCCCTCAAGGCCTGAACATTGCGCGCATCGGTGCGGTGCTGGCGGGCTTGCCCAATAGCGTGGGCGGCATCACCGTCAACCGTTTTTGCGCATCAGGCCTGTCAGCCGTGCAGATGGCGGCTGACCGCATCCGCGTGGGCGAGGCCGACGTCATGATTGCTGCCGGCGTCGAGAGCATGAGCATGGTGCCGATGTCGGGCAACTCGCCCTCGCTGTCGCCGCAGATGTTTGCGCAGGACGAAAACGTCGGCATCGCCTATGGCATGGGCCTGACTGCCGAGAAAGTCGCGCAGCAGTGGAAGGTGTCGCGCGATGCGCAGGACCAGTTTGCCTATGCCTCCCACATGAAGGCGCTGAAGGCCCAGCAGGCCGGAGACTTCAAGGCCGAGACCACGCCGGTCGAGGTGACCGACCGCACGGCTGACCTGGAAACCGGCGAGGTCGTCACCGCAACCCGCACGGTGAGCATGGACGAGGGCGCGCGGCCCGACACCACGGTCGAAGGCCTGGCCAAGCTCAAGACGGTGTTCTCGGCACGGGGTTCGGTGACGGCGGGCAACAGCTCGCAAACCTCCGACGGTGCCGGCGCGCTGATCCTGGCGAGTGAAAAGGCGATCAAGGAATTTGGTCTCAAGCCGCTGGCGCGTTTTGTCAGCTACGCCGCCAAGGGCGTGCCACCGCACATCATGGGCATCGGACCGATAGAGGCGATACCGGCTGCGCTGCGCTATGCCGGCCTCAAGCAGGAGGACATTGACTGGTTCGAATTGAACGAGGCGTTTGCTGCGCAGTCGCTGGCCGTCATCAACACCCTGGGCCTGGATACCAGCAAGGTGAACCCGATGGGCGGGGCGATTGCGCTGGGCCATCCGCTAGGCGCCACCGGCGCGATTCGCACCGCCACTGTTATCCACGCTCTGCAGCGCCAGCAGCTCAAATACGGCATGGTGACCATGTGCGTGGGCATGGGGCAGGGCGCTGCCGGCATTTTTGAGCGGGTTTGAGATTTTCAAGCGTTTTATGTCTTTTGCCCATGAGGGGCGGGGGCTAACAGCTATGAATCTAGTAGCGTGCTGCAATGCGGCTGGCCGATTTGCCCGAACAACAGCTTTAATAGCAGCTTGAACAACAGCCCTGAAAGCAAGACGCGACATGCCCGTTCATCCGTTTGACGAAGCCATGGCGCTGACACCTGCCGGCGCCGCGCAGCCCGACACCTTTCAGGGCGCCAGCAGCCCTGCCTACTGGAACATGGTCGGGCCGTTCGGCGGTACGACCGCTGCCACCGCTGTTCAGGCCATCATGCGGCATCCGCAGCGGCTGGGCGAGCCGATTTCACTGACCGTCAATTACCCCGGCGCGATGGCGCAGGGCAAATTCAGTGTGACCGCCCGACCGGTTCGCACCAACCGGTCAACCCAGCACTGGATGGTGGAATTGTTGCAGCCTGACACCGCCGGTGCCCCCAGCATGGTCATGACCGCCACCGCGGTAACCGCGGTGCGGCGCACCACCTGGAGCGCTGACGAGCTGACCATGCCGACGCTGGACTTTTCGGACGCCACGCCGCGCCTGATGTTTTCCACATCCGAATGGACGCGCCGCTACGACATGCGGGCCGCCAGCGGCATGATTCCGCAGGTGTGGGACGACCGAGAAGCGACCGGCGAGAACGCCAGCCAGACGCAGCTGTGGCTGCGTGACGACCCGCCGCGTCCGCTGGACTTTGCATCGCTGGCCGCGATGTCGGACGCGTTTTACCCGCGTGTCTGGCTGCGCCGCGCCACCCGGGTGCCCGCCGGCACCGTCACCATCACCACCTACTTTCATGCCACCGGCGAGCAGCTGGGCCAGGTCGGGTCCGGCTATCTGCTGGGGCAGGCAAGGGCGCAAACCTTCAGCAATGGTTTTTTTGACCAGACCGCACAGCTGTGGAGCGCGGCTGGCCGGTTGCTGGCCACCAGCAACCAGCTGGTGTATTACAAAAGTTGATGACGCCCCCACCGTTGCTCACCGCGTGTAGCGCCCTGCTCCCCGAGGGGGCGGCTGCGCCTGCGCCCCGGCGAAGCCGGTTGCGCGGCCCTGCCTTAACAGAAGCACGCCTGCATTTGGTCAAGGAAGCCAGGAGGCATTCGATATATCCTTAACCGATTTCTCAAAGCCACAGACAACCAGGGACACAAACATGAGCAACACCTCTATAGCTTCCGGCCAAGACGCCGAAATCCTGACCCATGTCGATGCGGGCGTGATGACGCTCACCATCAACCGGCTTGATAAAAAGAATTCCATCACCGCCGCGATGTATGCGGCCATGGCCGATGCCCTGGAGTCTGCGCACCATGACGCTGCTGTGCGCGCGGTGGTCATCCAGGGGCATGAAACCATCTTTTCGGCGGGCAATGACATTGGCGATTTTTTGAACAAGCCGCCATCAACCCCTGATTCGCCGGTCTTCCGTTTCCTGCGCGGTATCAGCAGCTTTACCAAGCCTGTGGTTGCGGCCGTCTGCGGCCCGGCGGTCGGTATCGGCACCACCATGCTGCTGCATTGCGACCTGGTCTATGCGGGGGACAACGCCGCTTTCTCGATGCCTTTTGTCAACCTGGGGCTGTGCCCGGAGGCTGCATCAAGCCTGCTGGTGCCGCAGCTGATGGGCTATGCCCGCGCGGCTGAGGCCCTGTTGCTGGGTGAGCCCTTCACCGCCGAAACCGCGCTGGAAATGGGGCTTATCAACCGGATTGTTCCGCCCGCCGAGGTTAATGCGCTGGCCCAGCAACAGGCACGCAAGCTTGCCGCCAAGCCCATGAGTTCACTGATCGAAACCAAGCGCCTGATGAAAAAAGGCAACGCCAGCGTTGTGGCAGAGCGCATGGCAGAAGAAGGCGCCAGCTTTGGCCGCATGCTGGCGGAGCCGGCAGCGCGCGAGGCGTTCACGGCTTTCATGGAAAAGCGCAAGCCCGACTTTTCGGCTGTGTAAACATGCACCCCGGCTTTCCACTTTTGAGGCCGACATGACCACACAGATTTATGTGAACCTGCCCATCAAGGACATGGGCCGCTCAAAGGCGTTCTTCAGCAGCTTGGGCTACACCTTCAACCCGCAGTTCACCAACGAGCAGGGCGCTGCCATGGCGGTGTCGGAAGGCATCCATGTGATGCTGCTGGTCGAGTCGTTTTTCCAGACTTTCACCAAAAGCCGGTGGCTTACGCCCGCCAGAGCACCGAAGTCTTGATCTGCCAGTCTTGCGAAAGCCGTGCGCATGTTGATGCGCTGGTAGCCAAGGCGCTTGCCGCCGGCGGCCAGGCCCCCATGCCGGCGGTTGACCATGGCTTCATGTATGGCCACGGCTTTGAGGACCTGGATGGCCATATGTGGGAAGTGATGTACATGGACCCGGCTGGCACACCGCCCCAGGCGTGATGGCGTAGGCCATCGGCGCATGCGCCGCGTTCAGCAGCTTGGCATGGCGCGGCATCGCTCGGCATCGCTCGGCATTGTCTGCCGTGTTCTGCATGACAATCAACGCATGACAAAGCTTGCGCCTTCATCACCTGCGGCCTCGCACACTGCCGCAGTGTTCGAGCCCGAGTTTGTTGACGCACTGACAGACATGTTCGAGAACAAGATCGTCTTCAACCAGATGCTGGGCCTGAAGATCACTTCGCTAAGGCCCGAGCGTGTGCGAGGGCGCATTGACATGCGGCCCTCGCTGGTAGGCCACTACAGCTACAACCGGGTCCATGGCGGCGTGGTCAGTGCAACGCTGGATGCGATGGCCGGTCTGGCGGTGATGGCTGCCATCGGTGCGCGCCATCTGGATGAAGCGCCGTTGCAGCGCCTGCAGCGCTTTGCCAAGCTGGGGACCATCGACCTGCGCGTTGATTACCTGCGCCCGGCGATCGGCGACTATTTTGAGCTGGAGGCCGAGGTGCTGCGCCTGGGTTCGCGGGTTGCCAGCACCCGGATGGAGTTTTATGGCGCTGACGGCCAGCTGCTATCGACTGGGGCAGGCGCTTACATCGTCTCTTGAAGGCTCGTCCGCAGCATGCTTTCAGCTTGCTGCCGCAGGCTGCACGATCTTTCTGGGTTTGCCCGTGTCATCAATCGCCACATAGGTGAGGCTGGCTTCCGTTACCTTGATGTAGCGGCCCTGGCTGCGAAACCGCTCGGCGTACACCTCGACCTGCACGGTGATGGAGGTGTTGCCGATTTTTGTGACGCAGGCGAAAAACGACAAGATGTCGCCGACCCGCACTGGCTGCTTGAAGATGAACTGGTTTACCGCCACGGTAGCCATGCGTCCGTCCACATAACGCGCCGGCACCACCGAGCCAGCCAGGTCAACCTGGGCCATGACCCAGCCGCCAAAAATATCGCCATTGGCATTGCAGTCGGCAGGCATCGGAATGACCTTGAGTACCAGTTCCTTGTCGGTGGGCAGCGCAACCGCCGGCGCGCGCGCCGCGGGTGCGCAACTGCCAGGCTGCGGGTTACTCGGACCAGGGGCGCTTGATTCGGTTGACATAGGCACAATCTGCAAAAAATTAAACAACAGCAACCCACGATTGTCCCTTATGCGCTCCCGTGCTTCCAGTCTTGACGCTTCCCATGCCATGGCGCCAGCCACTTCAAACAGGGCTGGCGTTACCCCGGCGCCCAGGGGTGACTGGCAAACCCTCAAACGCCTGTTTCCTTATCTGTGGGATTACAAGTGGCGGGTAGTGGCCGCCTTGACCTTTGTGCTGGCGGCCAAGCTGGGTAATGTTGGTGTGCCGCTACTGCTCAAGAATCTTGTCGATGCCATGAGCCTGAAACCCGGCAATGTGCAGGCAGTGCTGGTGGTGCCAGCGGCGCTGCTGCTGGGCTACGGCCTGCTGCGTTTGTCGACGTCTCTGTTCACCGAGCTGCGCGAGTTGGTCTTTGCCAAGGCCACCGAAGGCGCATCGCGCAAGATTTCACTGGAGGTTTTTCGGCATCTGCATGCGCTGAGCCTGCGCTTTCACCTGGAGCGCCAGACCGGCGGCATGACGCGCGATATCGAGCGCGGCACGCGCAGCGTGCATTCGCTGATCTCATACTCGCTGTACAGCATCATCCCCACCCTGTTTGAAGTCGGCCTGGTGCTTTGCATACTGGCTGTCAAGTTCGATATCTGGTTTGCCTGGATCACGCTTACTGCGCTGGCGCTGTACATCACCTTCACCGTGACGGTGACGGAATGGCGCACCAAGTTCCGCAAGGAGATGAACGAGCTCGATTCATCGGCGCACAGCCGCGCCATTGACTCGCTGCTGAATTACGAGACCGTCAAATACTTCAACAACGAAAACTTTGAAGCCGCTCGTTATGACGAAAACCTGGAGCGGTACCGGCGCGCTGCGATCAAGAGCCAGTCAACCCTGAGCATGCTCAACACCGGCCAGCAACTGATCATTGCGGTTGGGCTGGTTGCCATGCTGTGGCGCGCCACGCAGGGCGTGGTCGATGGCCGCATGACGCTGGGCGATCTGGTGATGGTCAACGCCTTCATGATCCAGCTGTACATACCGCTCGGGTTTCTGGGTGTGATCTACCGCGAGATCAAGCAGAGCCTGACCGATCTGGACAAGATGTTCACGCTGCTGGAGAAAGAGCGTGAAATCGCGGATGAGCCGGGCGCAACGCCCCTTCGCATCGACGCTTCGCCGGCGCTGCGCTTCGAGAACGTCAGCTTTGCGTACGAGGCAAGCCGACCGATTCTCAAGCATGTCAGTTTTGAGGTTCCGCCCGGAAAGACGGTGGCGGTCGTCGGCTCTTCAGGCGCCGGCAAGTCAACCCTTGCGAGGCTGCTGTTCAGGTTTTACGATGTGCAGGACGGCCGCATCACGATCGACGGACAGGACATCAAGCATGTCACGCAGTCCAGCGTGCGGCAGGCCATCGGCATCGTGCCGCAGGACACGGTGCTGTTCAACGACACGGTTGAATACAACATTGCGTACGGCAGGCCGGGCGCAAGCCGGGCAGATGTGGAATCGGCGGCACGCGCAGCCCGAATCCATGAGTTCATCGCCTCAACGCCGTTGGGCTATGACACCAAGGTGGGCGAGCGCGGGCTGAAGCTTTCGGGCGGCGAAAAGCAGCGCGTGGCCATCGCCCGGACGCTGCTGAAAAACCCGCCTATCGT
>JAQGNE010000081.1 GCA_028291985.1 Polaromonas sp.
CCAGCGCGAGCAGCACGCCAAACTCGCGAGCGGGCAGCTCGACCGGCTTGCCGTTCAGCCGCACCCGCCTGGTGGCCGGGTCGATGACGAGCGGCCCGACAGTGATCGTTGACTGGGCGCGCCCTACCGCCCTTCGCCTGAGCGCGCGTATGCGGGCCGCCAGTTCGTCGGGATTGAACGGCTTGGTGACGTAGTCGTCAGCGCCCATGTCCAGGCATTCGATACGTGCGGCGACCTGGTCGCGCGCCGTCATGATCAAAACAGGCGTTCCGGGATCCGGCAGGCGCCCCGGCGCGGTTTGCCGCAGGCGGCGCAGTACCTCCGAGCCGTCACCGTCTTCAAGCCCGAGGTCCAGCAGGACGACATCAAAGTGCTCGACCTTCAGCGCGGTCCAGGCGGACTCGACACCGCTCGCAATATCGACCGCCCAATGAATCTGCCCCAGATGCGTTTGTAGGCCGCTGGCGATGCCAAAATCGTCTTCAACAACTAATACACGCATGGCCGATTGTGCTTGATTGAGACCGCTGGCTAAGGTCCCTATGGCAACCCGACATCGCGTCAGGCGTCATCATCAGTTATGCCGTGCCGAAATCTTAAGCGGTTAGGCGCACAAAGCAGGGGCATGGAAAAACAGTGTTCGTTCTGCGCTTTCTCTTTTAACTGCTCAACGCCAGAAGGATTGATAAATCATTCAATGACTTACCTGATCCTTAAGGAGGGTTTAAGACAGGTCAACGATGCTGCGCGTCATGCAAAGTTCATCCGATAAGCGTATTGCCGTTATCACGGCAGGCGTTGCCATTGTTTTGCTGGCCTGGGACGCTTGGGGATTTGATCTGCCGATGGCGCAATGGTTCGGCGGCTTGAGCGGTTTTCCGCTGCAGGAAAACTGGTTTTTGACAAACATCCTTCACGATGGGGTAAAGCGCCTTGCCTGGGCCCTGGCTTTGCTGCTTTGCCTGGGGGTCTGGTTTCCGCAAGCCGCCTTGAAGCGTCTTCAGTTCAGCCAGCGTTTGCAGTTTGCGGTGACCACGCTGCTGGCTGTCACGGTCGTGAGCTCGCTCAAAGTCTTCAGTGCGACAAGCTGCCCCTGGAGCCTTGCCGAATTTGGCGGCATTGCGCATTACGCCTCCCATTGGGCACACCTGTTCGAGCATGACGGCGGCAGCGGAGGGTGTTTTCCTGCCGGCCATGCCTCGTCCGGATTTGCATTTCTGGGCGGCTATTTCGCATTTCGCCAGGCATCCGCCTGCATGGCCCGTAAGTGGCTCATCGGGGCATTGATCGCTGGCATGGTGTTTGGCATGGCCCAGCAGCTTCGGGGCGCCCACTTCATGAGCCATACCTTGTGGACAGGCTGGATCTGCTGGGTCACGGCCTGGGGTGTCAATTCGCTCATGCGGTGGTTCAATTTTGCAGCGGTGACGGTCGATTTGGCAGAAACTTGATGAACAACGTCGCTACCTCTGAAAAATCAATGGCAACCGCTCGCCGCGCTCTGACAAGGACTGACCATCCGGCATGGTTGATTCTGCTGGTCAGCGTCTGGATCGCCAGTGTCTGCAACCTCGCGCTCTGGCGCTCCTTGAGCGAGCTGTCCGTGCTCGCGACCCTCCAGGGATGCTTCTTTTCCTTGGCGCTGGGGCTCATGATCGTTGCCGCCATGACGGGGCTCTTGAGCCTTTTCGCGTGGCGGTACACGCTCAAGCCCGTGCTCGGGTTTGCGCTGCTCGCCGCTGCCAGCGGCGCCTATTTCATGATGAGCTACCACGTGGTCATCGATTCGACCATGATGGTCAATGCCATGCAGACCGATCCGCGTGAAGTTCGTGACTTATTGAGCAGCAAGCTTGTCCTTGCGCTTTTGGTGATGTGGCTCCTGCCGTCACTGGTTGTTTGGCGCTGGAGGCTTGCCTACGGCAGATGGACGCGGCAAATCATCACCAACGCGCTGCAGGTCATCGCTTCGTTGCTGGTGTTGGTCGCTCTGACGCTGGCGAGCTTCGGCCCGCTGGCCTCCACCATGCGCAACCACAAGCAAGTGCGCTACCTCATCAATCCTCTGAATTCGGCCTATGCAGTCGGCCTCTTGGCGGTCCAGCCCTTTCAGCGCGACGAGTCCGTGTTCGAACCCCTGGGCCGAGATGCCCATCTGCCTGCCACCGAGGTCGCACGCAGGCCGCCTTTGCTGGTCCTGGTGCTGGGCGAGACCGCCCGCAGCGTCAATTTCGGCATCAACGGCTACGCGCGCAACACGACGCCCGAACTGGCAAGGCAAAACGTCAGCACGTTTGTCAACGCCTGGTCCTGCGGTACCAGCACCGCCGCGTCGGTCCCCTGTATGTTTTCCAACATGGGGCGAAGCAGTTACGAGTCGCGCAAGCACAATGCCGAAGGCTTGATTGATGTCATCCAGCACGCCGGCATGGCCGTGCTGTGGCTGGACAACCAATCGGGTTGCAAGGGCGTGTGCGACCGCGTTGGCACCGTCAGCACCGCCAATCTGCCCGATCCCGAGCTGTGCCCGGGCGGTGAATGCTTTGACGGCATCATGCTCAAGGACCTGGACGCCCGCATCGCGGCCTTGCCCACCGGGCGCCGCTCACAGGGCGTCGTGCTCGTGATGCACCAGCTCGGCGGGCACGGGCCTGCTTACCACCTGCGCTCGCCTGCGCCCTACAAGCTGTTCAAGCCGGAGTGCCAAAGCAACGACCTTCAAAGCTGCAGCAAAGCCTCACTGCTCAACGCCTACGACAACAGCATTGCCTATACCGACCATTTTTTGTCGTCTACGATCGACTGGCTCAAGACCCAGCAGTCGGCCTATGACCCGGCCATGGTGTATGTGGCAGACCATGGCGAGTCGCTCGGCGAGGGCAACCTCTACCTGCATGGCATGCCGTATGTGATCGCGCCCG
>JAQGNE010000083.1 GCA_028291985.1 Polaromonas sp.
CTACGCCAACCGGAACCCGCGCCAGCCGTACATCATGCGTTTTGACCTGCCTAAAATTGCCAACGTGAAGGCGTTGATGCCGGAGGTTTACCGCGACAAGCCGGTGCTGGTGTCGCAGGGCGGCGCCGGGTCTAATGCCTGGGTCTGGTCGCAGGCACCTGGGCAAAGCCCAGCCCACTCACGCAGGCTGCCGAACCGGTTTATGAACCCGCCTGCGCAATGCCCAGGCAAAAAACAGCCCTTCCAGCGCCATTACCAGACCGCCGCCCGCCACCACGGCGCTGCTGCCCATCTGCCCGATCAGGCTGGCCGCCATGACCACACCGACAGACTGGCCCAGAAACAGAAACGATGCAAACAGCGACACCGACGTGCCACGGGCCTGCGGCGTCATGTTGGTCGCGTTGGCCTGAACGGTGTTGTGAAACATGAAAAACCCGAACCCCGCCACCAGGCTTGCCGGCACCGCAAAAGCCCAGTGCGCCGTGTACGCCAGCACCCAGGCGCAGATGCCGACGATGGCGCCGCCCACCAGCACCAGCCCCTGCTGGCCAAAGCGGCTGATCATGCGGCGGCCCACCGCCATATACATCACGCCACCCAGGCCGAACAGCGCGACGATGGCGCCCGACAGCGAAAGCGACAGGCCCAGGCGCGCATGCAGATGCGATGCCCAGATGGCCAGCACGCCGAAGCCTGCCGCGCCCTCCACCAGCGCGATTGCCAGCACCGTGCGTGACCACGGGTCGGCAGCAATACCAGTGATCTGCTTGAGGAAACTGGTGCGCGCCACGGGCGCAGCCGTGTGGCGCGCAACACTTGCAGGCGCTGCAGAAGTGGCCCCCGCAACCGGGACACGAAACAACGCCAGCCCCTGGCGGCGCATGTCCCGGTGCAGCAGCAAGGCTACTGCCGCGAACAGAACCGTCATAAAAACAAAACACCAGCGCCAGCCGAACGCGTCGGTCAGCACGCCGCCGATCATCTGCCCGACCACCAGGCCCAGCGTGGTGCCCAGGCCGGTGCGGGTCAGCATCTCCTGGAGCTGATCATTCGGCACGGAATCACCTACCCAGGCCATGGCCAGCGGAATCAGCCCTGCAGCGCCGGCGGCCATCAGCATGCGGGCAAACACCAGCGTGTCCAGGCTGCCGGCCAGCACCGCCATCAGGCTGCCGATGCTGGCCACAACGGTAGCCAGCGTGATGATGCGGAACTTGCCCAGCCGGTCGCCAATCGGCCCATAAAACATTTGCGATGCGCCATAGGTCATCGCAAAAAACGAAACCACCTGCGCCGCCTGGCCCAGGCTTACTGCAAACACCCGCGACAGCTCGGGCAGCATCGCATCGCAGATGCGCTGGGCCGTCATGCTGGCGAAGGTGGCGCAGGCCAGCAGCGCGATCGAGCGCCGGGTGCTGGCCGGCAAGGGCTGAACTGGCGTGTGTGCGGCCTGCACGCCTTAAACCAGCCGCTTCAGGGGTTGCCAGCCCGCGAACTGCGGATAGTTGCGCTTGACCACCTCCCCGTCAAAGTCCCAGGCGATGCATTTACCCAGGTGATAGGGCGGCTTTTCGTGGCCTGATGCGTCGGTTGGGAACACCTCGGGCAACCCGTCCTGCTTGCGCTTGTGGGCGCGGTATACCGGAACCGTCTGGTAGGCGGCTGTGGCCATGTTGAAAAGCAGCTCTCGCAAATGGGTGCAGCCGCGCACGCCGCCCAGGGCTTTTTCAATGGCCTGCCGCCAGCCGGGGCCCATGGTGGCACCCACCATCTGCTGCATCGGGTCGGTACCTTGCTGGCATTCACCGTATGGCGTGAAGTCCATCGCGGTGACGATCTGCCGGATGGTAAGGGTGTCGTCCACCGTTACGCGTATCGCCATGCCATGAATCGGGGTGCCGGGCGGCATGGCGCCACGTTCGGAGAAATCGAACGCATAGGTTTTGGTATCGCTCAGTTCTGCCTCGATATCCCACAGGCCATCGTCCCGCTGGTAGCCACGGTAAACCACAGCGCGGGTATGCAGTTGAGAGCGGGCTTGCGGTGCAGGAAGTGGCATGGATGGGCTTGCAAATGGACTGAATGCTTATGATTTTCTCAGAGTACGCCCACCAGGGTGCAGAGCGCGCTGCTAGCGGGCCTTGCGAGTGCGTGGCAGATGCACCTGATGTGCTGAGGCATATGGCGTGGCCCATGTCCCGCTCAACCTAAATTATAAGCAAAACAGGCCTCCAGACCAATACACACAACGACTTACAGCTATTATTAGCATAGCGCAACAGGACCAAACTCCTACAGCTCTTGAGGGCGCTTCGTCCTACCGCTGAGGCTTACCAGGTGAAACAATTCATACCCTTTGCCACCCCAACCGGCGCTCAGGCCCGGCCAACCTTGGGGCAACCCGCGGGCGCGGTGCCGCCATTTTCCCGATGCTGGAGCAAGCACACGATGATCGATTCCTTTCTGGGCAGCGCCTTTCACGCCGCCGTGGCGTTGTTGCTGGGCCTGGCCGGGCTGCTGGGCGTGGTCATCTGGTCGATCAAACGGCATCGCAACCCCAAGCTCAAGATTGAATGCGGCGACTCGATTGAGCAGCTGATCCCTTCCCTGGCCGGGCTGACGCTGGGTACGGCCGTTGCCGGCAACAAGGTCGAGCTTCTGGAAAACGGTGCATTTTTTGAGGTGCTGATCGGGCGCATTGGTGCGGCCCGGCAAACCGTGCACTTCGAAACCTTTCTCTGGAAGGACGGCGTACTCGGCCAGCGCCTGGCTGATGCACTCTCAGAGCGGGCCAGGGCGGGCCTCAAAGTGCGTGTGCTTCTGGACGCCACCGGCTCCAAAGGCGTTGGCAAGGCCACCCGGGAGCAGATGAAAAGCGCCGGCTGCCGACTGGTGTTCTTCCATGAAAAATCCATTTACAACATCGGCGTCCTCAATGAGCGCGACCACCGCAAGCTGTGTGTCATCGACGGCCGCGAAGCCTTTGTCGGCGGCCACTGCATCGTGGACAGCTGGCTGGGCGACGCCGAAGACGGCCAGCACTTTGCCGATCTGAGCGTGCATCTGCACGGCCCCGTCGTGCACAGCGTCCAGGCCGCCTTCAGCGAAAACTGGGGCGGACAAACCGGCGAGCTGTTTGTGGGCGACGATGTGTTCCCCGAGCTTGAAGCAGCTGGCGATGTGACGATTCACGCCGCATATGCCAAGCCTGAAGGCTCGGCCCCGGCCGTCAAGATTCTTCACCACACCGTCATCTGCCTGGCCAAAACACGCATCTGGATCCAGAACCCGTACTTCATACCCGAGCCCGAAGCCATTGACGCGCTGGGTGAGGCCGTCAAGCGCGGCGTGGATGTGCGGGTGATGATGCCGTCCACCAGTGGCTCCGACAACCCGATGGTGCAGCATGCCGGCCATCGCAACTTCGAGAAATTGCTCAAGTGCGGCGTGCGCCTGTTCGAGTACCCGCACACCCTGCTGCACCAGAAAGTGCTGACGGTTGACAGTGTGTGGAGCGCCATCGGCTCCAGCAATTTTGACGACCGTTCGTTTGACACCAACGATGAAATAACGCTTGGCATCAAAGACGCAGCGCTGGCCCAGCAGCTGGACGCGGTGTTTGAAAAGTATGTAGGCCGCTGCAACGAGATCGAACTCAAGGCCTGGCAACAACGCGGGCTGTGGCACAAGTTCAAGGACAACTGGTTTTATGTTTTCAATGAGGTGCTTTGAGGCTG
>JAQGNE010000088.1 GCA_028291985.1 Polaromonas sp.
GCTTCATGGTTTGAAACTTCGCAGCCGCTGTGCGGCCACAGAGAATCAGCGCAGTAATTTTTGAGCGACCGGCAGATAGGGCAGCAACTTCGCGATGCCGTCCCTGCCGCTGGCTGCGCGCAGAACCAGCGCACTGCCCAGTGCTGACCCGAGGGTTCGGGTCAGGACCGACCGGCTCCGGTTAGAGGCCAGCAGCAAGGCAAGGCCTGCGGCGAGCGTCAGCCAGTGTTCACCGGGCATGCTTTCACGCTGGTCGTCCCAGGCTTTGGCTTGTTGGAAGGTGTCCGAGAGTGTGGAGATCATGTGAGGAAGGCCTTTCGGATATTCACACTAACCAACTGCCGGCCCTGCTGCTGTCGGACGGTACCGCAAGCATCAGAACGCCGACAGGCAGCATTGCAGTGCTATTTAATAGGTAGCAATGGACCCTTGCATTACTTGGGCTAATCGCATTTGGCATCATTAAATAGCACTGCGGGCATCACCTGGCTACGGGAAACCTGCGCTTGACAGGGCACGGTGCTTCGATCTCGCCGCCAATGGCCACTGCCGGGTCGGCAACAGAAATGCCGACCGGCTGTTTGCTTGAGGTGCCGGGCAGCAAGTCATCGCCGCCTAGCCGGTAGCTGCCGGAACGTTCGCCAGCAGCCAGGGCACTGGGCGGGGACGCGAAACTCCAGTCAAGGGCGGTTTCGTGCTTCAGTTCCTCATGGGCCTGACGCACAGCCAGCGCCCTCGCCTGTACCCGACGGGAAACTGCGGGGTATCAACCAGCTGGACACCTGGCGCGACGTACAGATCCGCCCGGGCACGCAGCCCGACTCTTCTCTGGTTGCGCGCAAGCAGCAGCATGCCCCGTCAGCTGTGCGCATCGTCGGCTTACCTGGCCACGCGCGGCTGGCCCGCTCACCGCAAGACCTTCTAGTGCATGACTGGCTGTCACCGAGCCACCCGGCTGGCAGTTCGGCCGATCTGCTGGATGTGCGCGGTGCCGACGGCCAGCAGCAGGTGTTGTGGCTGGAAGGCGGGGTGAGGCAAACCAGGTGACCGCGCTGCATGCCTTGCGCGTGGCGGGTTGGAGCATCGGCGTCGGTGTCAGCGGGGAAGACCGCCTAGCCTTGGCTGACGGTCGGCTGTTACCCGTTTTGCCAGGTTGGCGACTGGCCGACATGCCGTGCATGCGGTAACGCCGCGCCGCGGTGAGCGGCCGGCCACGTTACTGCATGGCTTGGCGCTTTTGAGCGCCTTTTTGCTGGCCGAAGCGGGTAGGCGCTGCAGCAGTGAGTCCGAAGATCAGCGCCGGTTGACCAGACCGCCCAGCAGCACACAGGCCAGCGCGGCCACCACCAAGGCAGTGCCCGCCCACTGCCAGCCTGTGACGGCCTCGCCCAGTACCAGCATGCCGGTGGCCAGTCCGACAACCGGCACGCCCAGGCTGAAGGGCGCTACCCGGTTGGCAGGGTGACGCTTGAGCAACCCGGTCCACAGGCTGTAGCCCAGGATGGTCGCTATCCAGCCCAGGTAGGCAACCGCCAGCCAGCTGGACGGGCGCGCATCCAGCCACTGCCAGCGCGTGGCCGGCGCGTCAAAGGCGAATGACAACCCGACGAAAGGCAGGATGGCTACGGTGCTGCTCCACAGCACAAAGGCGACGGGTGAATAGTCGGTGTAGCGCTTTTGCACACCACGCGCCACAATATTGGACATCGCCCACATGGCGGCGGCGCACAAGGTGAGCAGAAAGCCCGCCAGCGTAGTGGCCTGGGCTGCGCCACCCGGCATTGCGTAGTAGTTCATCGCAAAACAGGCCAGCCCGACAGCCGCAAGCACCAGACCTGACTGCAGCGGCCGGCTCGCTCTTTCATGCAGCAGCACAAAACCGAAGAGCGCCGTGAAAAAGACCTGTGTCTGCATCAGCACCGATGCCAGCGCAGCCGTCATGCCGGCCTGCAGCCCGATGAATAGCGTGCCGAACTGGCCGACACCCTGAAACAGGCCATACACCACCACCCACTTCCAGTGAATTTTCGGCGGCCTGATGAAGAGCAGCAGCGGAAACACCGCAAACACATAGCGCGCCGCGCCCAACTGAAACGGGGTGAAGTCGCGCAAGCCGAACTTCATCGCCACAAAGTTCACGCCCCATATCACCACCACGCCCAGTGCGGCGGCCAGGTCGCCGCCGCTCAGTGCCTTGCCATGCATGCCGGAAACCCGCTCGCCGCCAGGGCTGGTCAACCTGACGTGTGCAGCGCGCGTGCAGCATCCAGGTGAGCTTTGACGTTCTGCGCCAGCGCCATGTCGCCCGGTGTCTCGGGGTTCCAGGTCTGCGCCGGCAAGGCCTTGCCGTCCAGGTCAACCGCGACGAACACCACCACGCATTCGGTGATCTTTTCCATCTGGCCGTGCTTCATGTCGCCCGCGCGCACCTCGACAGCAATGTTCAGGCTGGTGCTGCCGGTAAATGCCAGACGCGCCTGCACCTCGACCAGGTCGCCAATCATGATGGGCCGCAGGAAACGGATGCTGCCCACCGATACCGTCACGCAATAGCGCTTGGCCCAGCTGGTGGCGCAGGCATAACCAGCCTCGTCGATCCACTTCATGACAGTGCCGCCATGGACCTTGCCGCCAAAGTTGACAGTGCTGGGCTCGGCCAGAAAGCGCAGGGTGATGGATGACATGATGTCGGCTTGTAGGGGGCAAAGGGGCGCATTATGCATGCCCGTCAGGGTCTCAGATGTACAGAACCCCAGCCTGTGAAAGCCCGATCAAATCGATGTTGACCAAGTTCGTCGCCTCTTCAGCGGCAAGTGCGGCGAGCGCTCCCACACTAACGCCACGATCCAGCATGCTGACGTAGGGAGAACTCTGGACCGGCGTGGGTGTCATCTCGAAGAGGTTGACCCACAGCAGGCTCACGATGCTTGCATGGTCGGATACACCGGTCTCTCGAACGGCAACGGTGCCAAGGTCTTCATAGCTCATCCCAGCGTCAAGCAGCCGCAGCCCGGCACCGATGTAGCCCTGATGTGTTACCGAATGCTTGCCAAAAACAGCGCCCATCAACTTGACAGTCTCGCCCGCATGCCCGTCGAGATCAAGCGCCATTTTCGCGTCACTGAAGTGAAGACGCTCGACACCGATGAGCGAGTCGTTGCCATCCGCGCCCGTCCTGTCCAGAATGGTTTTGCCATCGCGGTTCTGACCGAGGGTGTATCGGGACCGTGGTCCTGACAGAACCGCTACATCAATGCCAGCACCCGTGTTGAGAATGTCGTTACCGCCGCCACCTGTGAACACATTGTTGGCGGCATTGCCAAGAATGATGTCAGCATGGCGTGTTCCGATGACGTTTTCAATCACCGCATCAAGAGACGTCGTCAGGTTGGCCAGCGCAAGTGCGCCAGAACTGATCCTGCCCACCGAGCTGTACGCGCCAGGGTTCAGATTGACGTTCACACTGGCCGTAAGAGCTGAAAAATCAAGGGTGTCGCTGCCACCATCGTCCACGATATTGGCAACCGAAAGTCCTACGGCATCGGTATACCTATAAGTATTGTTCCCGGTTTCAAAAGCGCGTTTTCCGTAGAGATAGCGCAGCGCAAGCAAGTCGTACGGCATAAACCAGTTGTGATGGATACCCTGCCCAGAATCCCGATAACTCATGATGCTGTTGTAGTACGTGTCTTCGTTCACACCGAGATAATTGCCAGTCGTGTCGGTGCTGTTGGCTTGACCCGCGTTGTAATTGCCAGGGTGCTTCAGTCCCATCGCATGTCCGATTTCGTGGACTAGCGTATTCCAGGCGAAGCTGCCTTTAGTCAGTGGGGTGGCGTATTCGGTTGATATAAAAATGTCCGCCTCAAGCGGCGAACGGGAAGCGCTTGGCAGATACGCGTATCCGGAGGTGTCGTACTGCACGGTGTCGGAAAAGCGGATCGTGCCACCAGTTGATGAGAAGGGGCTGACTTCGAAAAACGTCAAGTTAACCTGCTTTTGCAGAACGTTCAAGACATCCCGTGCGGCCGCCTGCTGTTGCACGCTGAAGGGCTTCCAGCCAAAGGCATTGTTACCGCTGTATTCGGCCGGCATTTGCGCAGGAAAACTGTAGGTTACCGTGGCTGGCGTTTTTAAAGGCGACCCGATGTTGAGCCGGGCGTTGGTACCGACCAAGAGTGCGTCAATGCGGCTGTCACCCGAAATGACGTTCGAAATCACGGTGTACCGAGGAGCGGCTGGCGAAATTTCTCGCACCAGGGAGGCCGAGAGCGAAGGATCTACAGGCTCATCGGGCCCTTGACCAAATGAAGCGCCGCAGCATAACGGGCAACTGCAGGGATACAGCATGATCGTGTCGGGAAATAGAGTCGAGCAGACCAAATCGTATTACACATGCTGAGACAACTGAAATTTTTATATACGCGTGTTGCTCGTAGCGGATGAGTCTGTAAGACGACTTCCTGTCCTATGCCCTTAGCTCCCGTAAGGGCGTTGGCATATGAACAACGCCAGTGGCGAGGTTCACGCAGATAGCCGACATGTATCTAGATAGCAGGCCCGGAAAATCATGAAAATACCATCCATGCCGGTTCGGCAGAAATGCCAGCGCTGACGCTTGGATCGCAGGCGTAGTCAAACGCCCAGGTGCCCAATCTCATGGCAGAAGGAACGGGCTTGTACAAAAAGGGCCGGCGCTGTGGGCGCTTCCAACCACGGTGCTTGCAGGCTGTCTACTTGGATCGCGCTGGTTGCCGCTTCCGTCGCTAATGCAGTCAAGTACGTTTCTGGTAGCGCCTAACGCGGAATTGATCGGCACGATATAACGCTCAGGCGTCCAAGTGCTTATGCCGTCGGCATAGCGTGGCCCACCGGTGGCCAGGCCACTCAGCAACAGCGCCAACCTGCCAAGGCAAGCTGCCAGCCCAGTCAGCACCACCGAGTCCACCTCCTGCGAGACCCTTTTGCCGTAAGTGCCCGCAGCCGACAGCACAAAGGCCGCGATAACGAAATCTTCACCCAACAAGGTGAAATCAAAGCTCAGCAAGCTGTCGCAAAAGTTCACTATCAGCACGTCGGTAAAACCGACCACGCAGCCGATTGCTCGTAAAAGCTGAGCCGGTCATTTATATGAAATGTGCCATCAGCACGCTGAAATGGTACCGGTGGCGTTCATGATCGAACTCCTTACGCCGGTGGCGCAGGCCAGGCCGATGTAGAGAGACACATGCTGCAGAGTGGTCTGTGAGGCTCAACAGTGTGACCTGGAACAGGTCGCGCCGGCCCAATGCCAACGTGTTTCAGATCAAGGCGGCAATGCTCAGCTACACCAGCCCGGCAAGGATGAAGCGGTAGCCGGCAAACACCAGTTTGGGTGGAATGTCGTGAGGCGCGATGGCAAACAGCGCATAACCGTTCTTCATGCCGGATAGGCGCCGCCCAACAGCAGGCAGCACAGCGTAGCGATCACAAACCACCTTACGGTTGGTGAAAACCGAAAGGCTGCCCACAGCAATTCCAGTCAAGTGATGCGCAGCAAGCGCAGGAAAATAGGATTAAGAAGGAAGTCGATAACGGCAATGGCCTTGCCGGTGTTCAGAGCAAGCGCGCCAGATAGCGGCCGGTGTGGCTGTCCGGATTGGCTGCGATGTCCTCGGGCGTTCCCACGCCCACCACCGTGCCGCCGCCGGCGCCGCCTTCCGGCCCCATGTCGATCAACCAGTCCGCGGTCTTGATGACATCGAGGTTGTGCTCGATGACCACAATGGTGTTGCCTGCGTCGCGCAGCTGGTGCAGTACCCTGAGCAGCAGATCGATATCGGCAAAATGCAGGCCGGTTGTGGGCTCATCAAGAATGTAAAGCGTGCGGCCGGTGTCCCGCTTGCTCAGCTCCAGCGCCAGCTTCACACGCTGCGCTTCGCCGCCGGACAGCGTGGTGGCTGACTGCCCGAGCTTGATGTAGCTCAGGCCCACATCCAGCAGCGTATGCAGCTTGCGTGCAATCACTGGAACGGCCTTGAAAAACTCCGCGGCATCTTCCACCGTCAGGTCCAGCACCTGTGCAATGTTCTTACCCTTGTACTGCACTTCGAGCGTCTCGCGGTTGTAGCGCATGCCCTTGCAGACGTCGCACGGCACATAAACGTCGGGCAAAAAATGCATCTCCACTTTGACAACGCCATCGCCCTGGCAGGCTTCGCAGCGCCCTCCGGCCATATTGAAGCTGAACCGGCCTGCGCCATAGCCACGTTCCTTGGCGGTGTTCATGTCGGCCATCAGTTCGCGTATCGGCGTGAAGAGCCCGGTGTAAGTCGCTGGGTTGCTGCGCGGCGTGCGGCCAATCGGGGACTGGTCGACATTGATGACCTTGTCGAAATGCTCGATGCCTTCGATGCTTTCGTGCGCCGCCGGCTCGTCATGGGCGCGGTA
>JAQGNE010000089.1 GCA_028291985.1 Polaromonas sp.
GAGCATTTGTGCATGAGCCGTATTGCGCAAAAAGAAGACCTGAGCAACCCGGATGTCATCGGCGCATTTGCCAAGCGCGTGGGCAATGAGCGCTACCTGACCGCGCTTTACCTGCTGACCGTTGCAGACATTCGCGGCACCAGCCCGAAAGTATGGAACGCCTGGAAAGGCAAGCTGCTTGAAGACCTGTACCGCTACACACTGCGTGTGCTGGGCGGGCGCGCCCCGGATGCCCGTGCAGAAGTCGAGGCACGCAAACGCGAAGCCCTGACCACGCTGGCCCTGCATGCCGAGCCTTTTGAAGGCCACAAGGCCTTGTGGGATACGCTCGACGTGAGCTACTTCATGCGCCATGAGGCCAGTGATATCGCCTGGCATGCGCGCATGCTGTCACGGCACGTCGGCCATGCCAGGGCCATCGTGCGTGCACGCCGTTCGTCCGCCGGCGAAGGCATGCAGGTGCTGGTCTACACACCGGATGCGCCCGATCTTTTTGCGCGCATCTGCGGCTATTTCGACCAGGCGGGTTTCAGCATTCTGGATGCCAAAATCCACACCGCCAACAACGGCTACGCGCTGGATACGTTCCAGGTCGTAAGCCCCGACCTGGCCGAACATTACCGTGAACTGGCCGCCATGATCGAGGCGGAGCTTGACCGTACCCTTGAGAACCCCGGGCCGCTGCCGCCGCCGGGCAAGGGCCGGGTGTCACGCCGGGTCAAAAGCTTTCCGATTGCGCCGCGGGTTGACCTGCGGCCTGACGACAAAGGCCAACGCTGGCTGCTCAGCGTCTCGGCCAGCGACCGCGCCGGCTTGCTGTATTCGATTGCCCGCGTGCTGGCGCATCACCGCATCAACCTCCAGCTGGCAAAAGTCACCACCCTTGGCGAGCGCGTGGAGGACACCTTCCTGATCGACGGCCCGGAACTGCAGCAGAATCGGGCGCAAATCGCCATCGAGACGGAAATTCTGGAAGCGCTTGCGGCCTGAAATCAAGGCGTAGTTGACGCAAACCATAAAGCTTAAATGCTATATTTTGTATAGCATATAACACTCGAATCTATTGGGCTAGAGGCACATTTGATTCAAAATATCGGATATTCGGGGTTTTTCCGGAACCGACAGCTGACGCGTCAGTCGTCGCTTGATGCATCAAGCCCCGGGAACAGCACCTCGGTAAAACCAAACTGCGTGAAGTCACGAATCCGCATCGGGTAGAGCTTGCCGATCAGATGGTCACACTCATGCTGCACCACCCGGGCATGAAAGCCATCCACCGTTCGGTCGATCGCGTCGCCATACTGATCGAAACCGGTGTAGCGGATGTGCGAGAAGCGCGGCACCAGCCCCCGCAGCCCGGGCACTGACAAGCAGCCTTCCCAGCCGTCTTCCTCGTCAGCGCCGAGTGGCGTGATGACGGGGTTTAGCAGCACGGTGCGCGGCACGACCGGTGCATCGGGATAACGGGGATTGGCTTCGTTGGTGCCAAAAATAACCAGTTGAAGGTCGACCCCAATCTGCGGCGCCGCCAGCCCGGCCCCGTTGACGGCACGCATCGTGTCCCACAGGTCCGACAACAGCAGATGCAGCTCGTCGGTATCAAATGCGGTCACCGGCTGGGCGGCGCGCAGCAAGCGCGGGTCGCCCATTTTCAATATGTCGCGAACGGTCATAAGCGTCAATGATCTTTCAGCAGGCCAAAAAAATGTACGTCACCCAGCAGACTGGCATCACATTGCCTGCATACCGTCAGGACTTAGCAAACCCAGCAAGCCGGCCTCATCCATCACCGCAATACCCAGTTCCTGTGCTTTGACCAGCTTGCTTCCAGCCTCGGTGCCAGCCACCACAACATCTGTTTTCTTGCTCACCGAGCCGGCAACTTTTCCGCCTGCGGCCTCAATGCGCTCCTTGGCATCATCACGGCTTAGCGTGGGCAGCGTTCCGGTGATGACGAATGTCTTGCCCGAGAGTGGCTGCGGTGCCCGCGCGGCTGGTGCACCTTCGGGCCAGTGGATGCCGCAGGCGCGCAGTTGCTCCACCACTTCGCGGTTGTGCGGCTGGTCGAAAAACGTGCGGATGCTTTTGGCCACGATGGGGCCGACGTCGGCAACTTGAAGCAACTGCTCTTCCGTTGCGTCCATGATGGCATCCAGCTGACCGAAGTGACGCGCCAGCTCCTTGGCGGTGGCCTCGCCTACATGGCGAATCCCCAGGCCGAACACAAAACGGGGCAAAGTTGTCTGCTTGGATTTTTCAAGCGCGTCCACCAGTTTTTGCGCCGACTTGTCGGCCTTACGCTCCAGGCTGGCAAAAGCGGAGAAGCCCAGTTTGTAGAGATCGGGCAAGGTGCGAACGGCATTGCTGTCCACCAGCTGCTCGACCAGCTTGTCGCCCAGTCCTTCGATTTCAACCGCCCGCCGGTGCGCGAAATGCAGGATCGCTTCCTTGCGCTGGGCGCCGCAGAACAGCCCGCCGGTGCAACGGTAATCAGCCTCGCCCTCTTCCCTGAGAGCGTCTGAACCGCAGACCGGGCATTTTCTCGGCATGGTGAATTGCGGCGAATCGGCGATGCGCTTGTCCAGCATCACGCTGACCACCTCCGGAATCACATCGCCTGCACGTCGCACGACCACGGTGTCGCCCACCCGCACATCCTTGCGGCGCGCCTCATCCTCATTGTGCAAGGTGGCATTGGTCACCGTCACACCGCCGACAAAAACCGGTGCCAGCTTGGCGACCGGGGTCAGCTTGCCGGTTCGGCCGACCTGCACGTCAATGCTCAATACCTGTGTGAGCTGCTCCTGCGCCGGGTATTTGTGCGCCACCGCCCAGCGCGGCTCACGGCTGACAAACCCAAGCCGACGCTGCAGCGCCAGGCTGTTGACCTTGTAGACCACACCGTCGATGTCATAAGGCAACGCATCACGCGCTTTGCCAACCGCTTGATGAAACGCTATCAAGTCAGTAGCGCCATACCCAAGCGTTGTCTGGGCTGCAACCGGAAAACCCCATGATTTCAAGGTGTCAAGCCATTCCAGATGGGTGGTGGGCGCAGGTCCGCCCTGTTCCGGCGCCGAGACTTCGCCCAGGCCATAGGCAAAAAAACTGAGTTTCCGGCTGGCGGCAATGGCCGGGTCAAGCTGCCTGACCGCACCAGCGGCAGCATTGCGTGGATTGACGAATGTTTTTTCGCCCTTGACACCCTTCGCGATTTTTTCTCGTTGGCGTTCATTGAGCGCCTCGAAATCAGCGCGGCGCATGTACACCTCGCCACGCACTTCCAGCACCGGCGGCGCACCGCCCGGCAAGCGCAAGGGAATCTGCTTGACGGTGCGCATGTTCTGCGTCACGTCTTCGCCTACCTCGCCATCGCCTCGGGTGGCAGCCTGCACCAGCACGCCGCCTTCGTAGCGCAGGTTCATGGCCAGGCCGTCAAACTTCAGCTCGGCCACATATTCAACCGGGTCATCTGTTTCGGTCAGCCCGAGTTCCTTGCGAATACGGGCGTCAAAGGCCCTGGCGCCGCTGGCTTGGGTGTCGGTCTCGGTGCGGATACTGAGCATGGGAACCCGGTGCCGCACGCTGGCAAAGACCGACAGCGGCTTGCCGCCGACGCGCTGGGTTGGAGAATCGGG
>JAQGNE010000028.1 GCA_028291985.1 Polaromonas sp.
CACTTCGCTTCACAGCGCAATACCGCTACGCTCCAGCATATCGCTCACCAGCTCAAGCCTGACCAGTGGATTGTCCAGCTGCATCAACCGTTGCTTCAGTTCTATCGGCATGGGCAAAAGCTCGCACCAGCGGTTGGCTACCCACCCGCAATCGTCCAGCAGGTAGGGGGTAGGCAAAGGCATCTGCCCGGCTGGAAGGTTTTGACCATGTAAGTTTCTGATGAGCTTACCCAGTGCATCGGCGCTGGACTGAAGGTCTTCAGGTACCTTGACCTTCATGTCATCTGCCAGTCGCGTCACGTCGGCCACCCAAAGCCCATGCTTGAGTTTTTCGCGTCTGAAAATCTCGAATCGCTGCATGCCTTCGCATCTGACGACGCTCAAGCCTGGCTGAGGCACAGAATATTCTGCAATCGTGGCCAGCGTTCCAACCATGTTGAAGGCTTCAGGCGAAAAGCCATCAGAGCCGGTAGCGTCAGGCCTGCGTACTTCCAGGCCTTGCGTCAGCGCAACAATGCCAAAAGGGGCACCGTTCTTGTGGCACTTGCCAATCATGTCGAGATAGCGGACCTCGAAAACCCGAAGAGGCAGTATTCCCCCGGGGTACAGCACGGTATTCAAAGGAAATAGCGGGAGCGAAAAGAGTGTCAGGGGGGCAGACATCAAACCATCCTACTGGGGCAGGGCACTATCATCCCACGAGACGCAATATTCTGAATAGCCATTGAGACCGGCTTCACGGCTCAAGTGTGTATTTTTCTTGGATTTCCGGTCAAATACAGGCCTAGCCCTTGCGAATAAATGGTTTTCTGCTACACAATAAATAGCAAAAACATCAATCTTGGCAGGCTTGGTGCTCATACCAGGCATGCTATAGGCGCGCAGCCTGAGGCCGGGCGACGCGTGCGATCAGCTCACCGCGTCTGCAGGCTGCTTGAGCAGCATCGCCAACGCGCTGGCGACGGTCTTGCGAAGTTCCCGGCGGTCGCAGATGAGGTCTACCGCACCTTTTGACTGCAGAAACTCGGCCCGTTGAAAACCTGCCGGTAGCGTCACGCGTACGGTGGACTCAATCACGCGGGGCCCCGCAAAACCGATCAGTGCCTTGGGCTCCGCGACCACGATATCGCCTACAAAGGCAAAGCCTGCACTAACGCCGCCCATAGTGGGGTCAGTCAGCACGCTGATGTAAGGCAACCCTTTTTTTGCCAGTCGGGTCAAAGCAGCATTAGTTTTGGCCATTTGCATCAGACTGAGAAGACCTTCCTGCATGCGCGCACCACCGGTTGCTGTGAAGCAGATGAAAGGTACCTTCTGTTCAATCGCAGCATGCACGCCTCGAACGAACCGTTCTCCCACCACGCTGCCCATGCTGCCACCCATGAAATCGAACTCGAAGCAGCAGGCCACGATGGCAATGCTCTGCACGGCGCCACCCATCACCACCAATGCGTCGGTTTCGCCGGTGTGCTCAAGCGCTTCCTTGAGCCTCTCTGGGTACCGGCGGCTGTCCTTGAATTTCAGCGCATCAACTGGAAGCACTTCCTGTCCTACTTCGTAGCGGCCTTCAGCGTCCAGAAATGCGTTCAATCGAGCGCGAGCGCCAATCCTGTGGTGATGGCTGCACTGCGGGCAGACATTTTGGTTGTTTTCCAAATCCGATTTATAAAGGACAGCTTCACAACTGGGACATTTGATCCACAGACCCTCGGGCACGCTGCGGCGCTCCGTAGGATCCGTCGGTGTAATTTTGGGAGGAAGGAGTTTTTCTAACCAAGACATGATTGAGTCCTTTGGGTAAAGCGGATGGCCTTTAAACGTCCATCAACAATATTTCGCGCGCTTTGCATCGAAAGCGATGCTCATATCAGTCCAAGGCCGCACGGATATCCTTGAGAAAAGCATGAACGGCTGCGACGGCGGTATCCCTTGGCTGATTGTCGATCAGCTGGATGATCTTGCTGCCTATCACCACCGCGTCTGCAACCTGGCCGACGGTCTTGGCGGTTTCAGCATCGCGGATGCCGAATCCCACGCCTACCGGAATACTGACATGCTGGCGTATCCGCGGCAGCATCGCTGCCACGGCATCCGTATCAAGGTTTCCAGCACCGGTGACGCCTTTCAACGACACGTAGTAAACATAGCCGCTGGCGACACGCGCAACCTGAGCCATACGCTCGTCGGTGCTGGTGGGCGCCAGCAAAAATATCAGGTCCATCTTGTTGGACCGAAGCTGCGCTGCAAAGGCCTCGCATTCTTCCGGCGGATAGTCGACGATCAGGACGCCGTCAACGCCTGCACGCGCTGCGTGGCTGATGAAGCTGCCCGGCCCGTTTTTGATGTCATAGCGTTCCACCGGGTTGGCATAGCCCATCAGCACAACGGGGGTCACCGTGTCGCGCTGACGAAACACGCTGACCATCTCCAGCACTTTTGCCAAGCCAACGCCCAAGGCAAGCGCTTTCTCGCCAGCTCTCTGGATCACCAGCCCGTCCGCGCTCGGGTCGGAAAAGGGCACCCCAAGCTCGATCACGTCTGCGCCAGCATCCACCATGGCATGCATGAGTTCCGGCGTGATGTCCAGGAAAGGGAACCCGGCCATCACATAAGGAATCAGGGCGGTACGACTTTCGGATTTGAGCTTTGAAAAGGCGCTTTCGATCCGGGTTGATGGTCGGCTCATGGCGTCATCCGCACAATTTGCTCGCCACCTTTTATCGATTGGCCTCTGCAGCTGGGCCGGCAGTAAAAGTCTGCATGGCTGAGGTCGGCAACGGTGCCGATATCCTTGTCACCCCGACCCGACAAGTTGACCAATATGCTTTGCTCGGGCTGCATGGTTTTGGCCAGTTTCAATGCGTAAGCCACGGCATGGCTGGATTCCAGTGCCGCAATAATGCCTTCGGTACGGCACAGGTAATGGAAGGCGACGAGCGCTTCCTGGTCGGTTACGCCTACGTATTCAGCTCTGCCAATGTCCTTCAGAAAGGCGTGTTCCGGGCCTACACCCGGGTAATCCAGGCCAGCGCTGATGCTGTGCGTTTCCGTCACCTGCCCGTCCTCATCTTGAAGCACATAAGTGCGGTTGCCGTGCAGCACGCCGGGCAGTCCGCGCTGCAGCGACGCCGAATGCTTGCCGCTGTCCATGCCTTCGCCAGCGGCTTCAACACCAATCAGGCGCGTTTTTTCATAGCCAATATAGGGGTGAAATATGCCCATCGCGTTGCTTCCACCGCCAACACAGGCAATCACTGCATCAGGCTGGCGGCCGCCCGTCATGACAGGCATCTGCGTGAGGCATTCCTCGCCGATCACGCTTTGGAAATCCCGCACCATCATCGGGTAAGGATGCGGCCCTGCCACCGTACCGATGATGTAAAACGTGTTGTCAACATTGGCAACCCAGTCGCGCATGGCTTCGTTGAGCGCATCTTTGAGGGTCTTGCTGCCGCTTTCAACCGGCACGACGGTCGCGCCCAGCAGTTTCATGCGGTAGACATTTGGGCTCTGACGTTTGACGTCTTCGCTGCCCATATAAACAACGCATTCCAGCCCGTAGCGGGCACAGATCGTTGCTGTGGCAACGCCGTGCTGGCCGGCGCCGGTTTCCGCAATCACGCGCGGCTTGCCCATGCGCCTGGCCAGCATTGCCTGACCGATGGTGTTGTTGATCTTATGCGCGCCCGTGTGGTTGAGGTCTTCACGCTTGAGGTAGATCTGCGCACCGCCTTGCTCGCGACTGGCACGCGCCGCGTGATAGACAGGGGAGGGGCGGCCTACAAAGTGGGCAAGCTCATAGTGAAACTCAGCCAGAAAGTCGGCATCGTGCTGGTACCTTGCGTAGGCTGCCTTGAGTTCATTCAGGGCGTGGGTCAGGGTTTCAGAGACGAAACTGCCCCCGTAAACGCCAAAATGGCCAGAAACATCAGGCTGTTGGTAGTCGTACATGATGGTGGGAATTCTTTGCAAGTTGACTGTCGGCAGCGCGAACGGCTGCGACAAACTGGTTGATTTTTTCGGCGCTTTTGATTCCCTTGGAAATCTCTACGCCTGAACTGACATCAACAGCCAGCGAAAGGCACCGCGGGCTGACCTGCAAAATGCCATCGGTCACATTTGCAGGCGTCAACCCACCAGACAAAACGAGGTGAGCGTTGACGCTTGGAGGCAGAAGTGACCAATTGAATGTTTTTCCGCCACCGCCATAACCTTCGACATGGGTGTCAAGAAGGATGGCCTGCGCAGCTTTGAAATCGTGGGCGTATTTTACGAGATCAAAATATCCCGCCTGGCCTGGCGCTGCGCCGACCTCCCAGGCTTGGGGGATTCGCGCCACACGCAAAAAGGGACGACCTGACGACTGGCATGTCAAAACCGTTTCATCACCATGAAATTGAAGCAAAGCCGTTGGCAGGCAAGCGCACGCTGCTATGATTTTAGTAGCGTCGGCGTTGACAAAGAGAAGGACCGGCGTCACGAACGGTGGAAGCCTGGCAGCGAGCTCGGCAGCCCTTTGCGGGCTGACGTACCGTGGACTGGACTCGTACAGTACAAAACCGACTGCATCTGCACCCGCCCGAACCGCTGCATCAACGTCTTCCTCGCGGGTCAAACCGCATATCTTGATGCGGGTCCTGTGCGGGCTGTCAGCAGGTGTCAGAGGGTTGGCAAAGGGTGCGGTTACGGAGCCGGACGAAAAGGATTCGTTCATGGCAACCAATCATAAGCGGCAGTGCGATCCGGCAAACCCCATCGTTTGTCGTACACCGGACCCAGAAAATAAAGTCCACTAGGTGAAAAGGTGGGCGCTGCAGCATTTCTGCTTCGTGCAGCCAGCACCTCTGCCATCCATTGCGGCGACTGCTTGCCCTGCCCTACCGAAACAAGGCAACCCATGATGTTGCGAATCATGTGGTGCAAAAAGGCGTCGGCTTCAAATTCGAAACGCCAGTATTTCGAATCCCTTCCCGAACGTGGCGATAGGCTGATGGTGGTCAGGGTTTTTACCGGCGATTTGGCCTGGCACTGCGCTGCACGGAAGGACGAAAAATCGTGCTTGCCGATCAGGTGGGATGCTGCTTCCCGCATGGCGGCTTCGCTCAGCGGTCTGTAAGTCCAGCCCACACGCCCGGCCTCGACACTTGGCCTGACTGGCGATTCAAGCAGCACATAGGCGTAGCGACGTGCGACAGCACCAGCTCTGCAGTGAAAGTCTTCTGGCACTTCGCGCACCCACTGCACGGCAATATCAGGCGGCAGGAACGCATTCACGCCGCGCAACCATGAGGACATATCGCGCTGCAACCCAGTGTCAAAGTGAACAACCTGCATGAGCGCATGGACGCCGGCATCCGTGCGGCCCGCGCACATCACGCGTACAGGTTGCGCCGCAAATCTTGCAAGCGCCGACTCAAGCTTGTCCTGCACGGTGTTCCCCGATAGCTGGCTTTGCCAGCCTTCGTAAGCAGTCCCGCTATACGCAACCCCGAACGCAATCCTCACTGATGGCTCGCCGGGCTGCGTCCTGCAGTGTTAGTCAACCCAAAAACTGCGTGACGCTGCGAGCGTGCATGCTCACGGCAGCGCATTGATAAACGTCTGCGCCCTGGTTTTCAGGGCGCCGCTGGCTTCTGCCAATACCTCTTCGGCAAGCGACCGGGCGCCGTCCATGTCACCCAGTGCCCTGAATTCTTCCGCCAGAGAAAATTTCGTCTCCAGCGGGTCATCTGCCAATGTGCCGATAGCAACGTCAGCGCTTTTCGCGTCGGGTTTGACAGGAGCGTCCAGATCCAGCGACAGCGAATCCATATCAAACTCAAGCATGCCTGCGTCCATGATTGCAGGGGCTTTCTGTGGCTCTGGCTCCCTGGCGATCGCTGTCAAGGGGCCCATATCAAATTCCAGCACGTTGTCTGGCAATGGCATATGTGCGCCATCCGCGCGGCTCACCGGCGCAGCAGCGACGGCAGGCCGACGCCCTGGTTCGCGCTGCACCGTATCAGTGTCGGTCGAAAAGTCCAGGTCCAAGCCGTCCAGGCCATCAAACGCCAGCGCCGTTTCAGGCATCGCAGCCAGTGCAGGTTCAGGTTTTCGGACAGGCGGCATGACAGGGCTGGTAGGTGCGGGAACTGGCGCCGATGCCGTTGGGGGCTCATCATCGAGGGAAAAGTCCAGGTCGAGGTCGAGGTCGAGGTCAAAGTCGACCGGCCCTGCAGGCTGCGCAGCCGGTGGCTGTACTTGTGGCAGCGTGCTGGAACCGAAAGCCGCCGCAGCATATGGCGCCTGCGAACCGGTTGTTGAATCGGGTACGGCTGGCTGCCCGCCGGGTTGATACAGCGGATTTCCTGGGTCCAGGTCGCGGCCCATTTCGCTCACATAGGCCCAGTCGGGACCCTCGCCGCGGGTCAGCGCGAAAGCCTGGGCGGCCACAACTTCAAACGCCTTGGCGTCCCTGCGCTTGGCGTAGATTTCCATCAACTTGGAGTGAATGGCCACGCGGCCGGGCGTGGTGCGCATGGCTTCTTTAAGAATCTCTTCCGCCTGCAGGTCACGGCCATAAGCCAGGTATACATCTGCCTCGGCCACGGGGTCCACATCACCCGCTGCATCCAGCTGACTGGGGGAATAAACCAGCGAAGAGCCGCTGGCGGGGCCTTCGCTTGTATCGATACGCTGCCCTCCACTGGCACCAAAAAACGAGTCCGGCTGGAGACGACTTTCCAGGAAAGAGCTGTCAACCTGAGCGGGGTTGTTACGCTGGCGGTAGCGGTAAAAACCAAAACCAGCCAGCAGTAAGAGCAGCGCTCCCAATCCAGGGAGCAGCAACGGGTTTTCCGTGAGTTCGTCCAGCAGGCTGGTTTCAGACGCGGGAACCGGGATGATAGGAACCACCCGGGCTGGCGCCGTAACTGCCGGTCCGCTGGTTACCGCCGCGGGAGCGGCCGAGACATTTGCACCGGTTGATGTACCGCTATTGATCGTCGTGGACGTAACCGCGGTTGCGGCGGAGGCGGGCGTAGCGGGCGCCGGCACACCGCTCGCCGCAACCGCTGGTGTCGGGGCTACTGCAGAGGCTTCAGCGGCAGGAGGTGCCGCTGAAGCAGCGCTTGCCGGCTGGTTTGCCGCAGCTGACGCGCCTGCCGCAGGCGTACCTGCCGCGCTTGCAACCACCGCCGGCGGTGCCGCAAACCCTGCTGGAGGATTGACACCCAAGGGAATGGACGGCGTTTTCGCTGCCTGACCAGACAGGCCAGCTGCCGACGTGCTTGCCGTTGCGGTTCCCGGTGCCGCCGGGGTGGTTGCGTTGGTTGGTGCGGGAAGACCCGCAATCTTGTTCAAGTCGGCGATGTTCTTGGACAACTCTGCGACACGGGTCGAGGTGTCGCTGGCCTGCCGCTCACGTGCGATTTTCTCTTCAGCGGCGGCATGACCCTGTACCGCGCCCTTCGACAGGGTCAGCTTGTCAGGCGTGACCGTTGCTGGCGCGCGGTCTTCCACTTTTGCCTGCACCTGGCCTGCGGCCTGACGATTGGCTTCGCCAATTTGTGCTGCCGGCACGCTTTGCGCCAAGCTGCGCCTGAATTCGTTGAAGTTTTTAGCCTGAGCAACAATGGTTCTGCTCGCTTCCGCGGGAGCGACGGCACTGGCAGTGTCGGCACTTGGGATATCGAGGACTGCGCCCGACTTCAGGCGGTTGATATTGCCACCGATAAATGCATCGGGATTGGAATTGAGCAATGCCAGCAGCATCTGATCAAGCGATACGCTAGCGGGCTTGCTTTGCGCAGCAATCCGCCCGGCCGTGTCGCCAGCTTTCACGGTTACCTGTCCGCTGGCTGGCGATCCGGACGGCCCTACTGGCGTGATGGGAGGCGCAGCTCTGGCAACCCCTACTGGAGCACTCGGCGCAACGCGAGGCACGGGCGCAGGGCGTGGCGCAGCGGCAACTGGACCTGTTACCGAAGCTGATGATGGAGCAGGTCGAGCGGTGGTGGACGGAACTGGAGCTGGCGATGCAGAGGGTGTGCCTGAAACGAGTGGCGCGGTCGGAGCCACAGAAGAGCCTGACACACCGGATCCGCGCAAGCTCGGTGGGTCAAAAAGCATGGTGTAGTCCCGGACGATACGACCGGAAGCCCAGTTCGCCTCGAGGATCAGGTCTACAAAAGGTTCGGTGACCGGACGTGTGGTGCTTAAACGCAAATAGGCTCTGCCGTTCGCGCGACGTTGCAGGCTGACCTGCAACTCGGCCATGGCGCTGGTGTAGTCCAGACCGGCTGCTCGAAACGCTTCTGCGGACGCTGGCCCTGCCCTCAGCGTGGCGGCTTCCTCCGCATTGATGTCCGCTATGTCGATTTCAGCGCGAAGTGGTTCGCCGAGCGCCGATTGGACCGTGACACGGCCCAGCGCCATGGCTTGGGCATCAAAACTTGAGAAACTGCCCAACACAGCGATAGCACCTGCAAGGGCACCAAGACGCCAGCGAAAAGGATTATTCATGGGATTTTGAGCCTCCGATGCTCGGGTCTACCTGTAACTTTTTCTGCTGAAGCGCACAAAAAACTTCGACGCGGAAATGCTTGAAAGGACCTTAACATCAAGGCATTACACTGACAAGCTGAGACGACACTTTAGTGTGGAGCCCGTGTACCTGAAGAGCTTGAGGGTTTGGTTTGTTGTTACAAACCAACGTGATTTGACAATTGGTTACGGCTACATCAGCAAGGGCAAGCGCCCTTGCTGACAGAACGCCCATCAGGATTCGGCCAGCAAAATCCGCAGCATCCGGCGCAGCGGCTCGGCTGCGCCCCACAGCAGTTGGTCACCCACGGTGAAAGCGCCAAGGTAGTCCTGTCCCATGGCCAGCTTGCGCAGGCGTCCGACGGGAATTTGCATGGTTCCTGTCACCGCGACAGGCGTCAGATCCTTGATGGACGCTTCACGGGTATTGGGTACCACTTTTACCCATTCATTGTCAGCAGCAATCAGCGCCTCGATGTCTGCCAGCGGAACGTCTTTCTTGAGCTTAAAGGTCAACGCCTGGCTATGGCAGCGCATGGCACCAATGCGCACGCAAAACCCGTCGACAGGCGTAGCAGCCGTCCCAAAGCCGTCGCCCTGGCCCAGAATCTTGTTGGTTTCTGCGCCGCCTTTCCATTCTTCCTTGCTGACACCCCAGCCATCCTCGCCGTACGCCTTGCCGATGCCCAGGTCCTTGTCGATCCACGGAATCAGGCTGCCGCCTAAAGGCACGCCAAAGTTGGCGGTTTCGCTGGCGCTGAGGGATTGCTGCCTGGCCAGAATACGGCGATCGATTTCTAGGATGGCTGATTTGGGATCATCCAGCAACGCCCGTACTTCGCTGTTCAGCGTGCCGTACTGGGTGAGCAGTTCGCGCATGTGCTGGGCGCCGCCGCCCGACGCCGCCTGATAGGTCATGCTGGTCATCCATTCCACCAGCCCGGCCTTGTACAGCGCGCCAACGCCCATCAGCATGCAACTGACGGTGCAATTGCCACCAATCCAGTTTTTGCCGCCCTCGCTCATGGCCTTTTGAATCACCGGTAGATTGACCGGGTCCAGCACGATCACGGCATCGCTGTTCATGCGCAGGGTCGAGGCGGCATCAATCCAGTGGCCTTTCCAGCCCGCTGCCCGCAATTTTGGAAAGACTTCCGAGGTGTAGTCGCCACCCTGGGCGGTCACGATGATGTCGCAGGCTTTGAGGGCCTCGATATCAAAGGCGTCCTTCAACACGGTTTCGTTTTTGGCCTGCGCCGGGGCTTTTCCGCCAGCATTCGAGGTTGAAAAGAACACCGGCTCGATCAGGTCGAAGTCGCCTTCGGCCTGCATGCGCTCGATCAGCACAGAGCCGACCATTCCGCGCCAGCCTACAAGTCCGGTCAGGTTGCCTTTGAGTTTCATGTCATGCCTTCAAAAAGTGCTGCATCAGGCTTTTTGACCCGGCTCATCGAGCCGGCAGGCGCGACGAACCCGGCTTGCTAGCCTTTATGGGTTGTCGTTGGGGTAATCTGCGTCACAACCGGAGCCACTGGCTGTGCCATCGCCAGCGGGCGATGCTCGAGATGTGGGTGGGTCGTGCGCATGGGTTGAGATTGTATCGAGGCCGAACTTTCAGCGGCTTCAAAACATAAAAATTCGCCGCCAAAACGCTGCTTTAGCCGAAAGTAGCGGCTAGCCGCAGCGAAAAAACATCAACGGAGCGCCTTGACGACCGCATCGCCCATCTGCACCGTACCCACGCGAGTCGTGCCGTCGCTGTAGATATCGGGCGTCCGAAGGCCCTGGCTGAGTACGCTGTCGACGGCTTTTTCGATGCGAACAGCGGCTTCCGGCTGGTTCAGGCTGAAGCGCAGCATCATGGCTGCGCTCAATATGGTGGCCAAGGGGTTGGCTACGCCCTTGCCCGCGATGTCAGGTGCGCTGCCATGGCTGGGTTCGTACAGGCCCTGGTTCCTGTCGTTCAGGCTTGCCGAGGGCAGCATGCCGATGCTGCCGGTCAACATCGCTGCGGCGTCCGACAGGATGTCGCCAAACATGTTGCCGGTAACCACCACGTCAAATTTCTTGGGCGCCTTCACCAGTTGCATGGCGGCATTGTCCACATACATGTGGTCGAGCTCAACATCCGGATACTGAAGGCCGATCTCCGTGACCACGTCTTTCCACAGCTGGAAGGTCTCCAGCACATTCGCCTTGTCCACGCTGGTTACACGCTTGTTGCGCTTGCGGGCAGCCTGAAAAGCCACATGCGCGATGCGCTCGACTTCGGGCCTTGAATAGCGCATGGTGTCGAAGGCTTCCTCAGCGCCCGGAAAATGACCGTCCGGCGAGACGCGGCGTCCGCGTGGCTGCCCGAAATAGATGTCGCCCGTCAACTCGCGAATGATGAGGATGTCAAGGCCGGACACCAGTTCACGCTTCAGGCTTGAAGCGTCGACCAGTTGCGAATAGCAAATTGCAGGGCGGAAGTTGGCAAAAAGCCCCAGCTTTTTGCGCAGCCCCAGAATGGCCTGCTCGGGCCGCAGCGGGCGGTCGAGCTTGTCGTATTTCCAGTCGCCCACAGCGCCGAACAAGATGGCGTCTGCCGACTTGGCAAGATTCAGTGTCGTATCCGGCAACGGATGGCCGTGCGCCTCAAATGCGGCGCCGCCGACGAGCGCGGTTTCGGTCTCGAAGCTGAGATCAAGCGCCTTGAGCACCTTGACAGCTTCGGCAACGATTTCAGTGCCGATGCCATCGCCTGGCAGAATTGCAATTTTCATTGTCACTATGTTTTTAATAGCTACTAGCCGGCGTGTTTATTGGGCTAGTTGCCAATTTGATTAAAAAATCAGAAAGGACCGTCTTCACGGGCCATTTTCTGTTGAGCTGCAAAGCTGCCGGTTGCCTAGGCCGCCGGACCCGCCACGTGGTTGAGCCATGGTTTGCGTGCCAGGCGTTCAGCCTCAAACGCCTTGATCTTGTCGCTGTTGCGAAGCGTCAGGCCGATGTCGTCCAGGCCATTGATCAGGCAGTACTTGCGAAAAGCCTGCACATCAAAGGGCAGTTCCTCGCCCTGGGGCTGGATGATCACTTGGCGCTCAAGGTCGATGGTCAGTAGATAACCGGGGAACGCCAGTGCATCGTCAAACAACTGGTCTACCTGGCTTTCCGGCAGCACGATCGGCAGCAAGCCGTTCTTGAAGCTATTGTTGAAGAAGATATCGGCATAGCTGGGCGCAATGATGGCGCGGAAGCCGTATTGGTCAAGCGCCCACGGAGCATGCTCGCGCGACGATCCACAGCCGAAATTCTTGCGTGCCAGCAAGATTGACGCACCCGCATAACGCGGCTGGTTCAATACGAAATCCGGATTTGGTTTGCGAGCGGCGGGGTCCTGACCAGGAAAACCGGCATCCAAGTAACGCCATTCGTCAAACAAATGAGGGCCGAAGCCCGTCTTGCGGATGGATTTCAGGAACTGCTTGGGAATGATGGCGTCGGTGTCAACGTTCTCGCGGTCCATGGGGGCCACCAGGCCTTGATGTACGGTAAATTTTTTCATTATTTTTTGGCTGCGTTTTCGACCGCCGAACCCGCGCGCTGGACGTCCTGTCCAATTCCGCGCATCGTGTTGCATCCGGTGAGCAAAGCCGATGCTACAAAACCCAGACTCAGCAACAGGCAGGTGGCGATTCTTTTCATAAAGGTGTCCTTGTGCGATTGGCTTAAACAAACTTGCGGATATCGACAAAATGACCATGCACCGCTGCAGCGGCAGCCATGGCGGGGCTTACCAGGTGCGTGCGTCCTCCGGCGCCCTGGCGGCCTTCAAAATTGCGGTTGCTGGTCGAGGCGCAGCGCTCCCCAGGCTCCAGCCGGTCCGCGTTCATGGCCAGGCACATGGAGCAGCCTGGTTCGCGCCACTCAAAACCGGCAGCCACAAAAATCTTGTCCAGCCCTTCGCGCTCGGCCTGCTCCTTGACCAGTCCCGAACCGGGAACGACCAGTGCCAGCTTCACGTTTTTGGCAACTTTCTGGCCGATTTTCTTGACCACCGCGGCGGCTTCGCGCATGTCCTCAATGCGGCTGTTGGTGCAGGAACCGATAAACACCTTGTCCACATACAAATCGTTCAAGGCCTTGCCCGGCGCCAAGCCCATGTAGGTCAGGGCACGCTCGATCGCGCCGCGCTTGTTGGCATCCTTTTCCTTGTCGGGATCAGGCACGCGGTCCTCAATGGACAGCACCATTTCAGGCGATGTTCCCCATGTGACCTGGGGAAGGATCTGACCGGCGTCCAGTTCCACCACGGCATCAAATTTGGCGTCGCCATCAGACTGCAGCGTATTCCAGTACTGCACAGCCATGTCCCACTCGACGCCGGTTGGCGACAGCAAGCGGCCTTTGACATAGTCGATGGTTTTCTGGTCAACCGCCACCAGCCCAGCACGTGCGCCGCCTTCAATGGCCATGTTGCAGACCGTCATGCGGCCCTCCATGCTCAGCGCGCGAATGGCCGAGCCTGCAAATTCAATCGTGTATCCGGTACCGCCGGCGGTGCCGATTTTGCCGATGATAGCCAGCACGATGTCTTTGGCGGTCAGCCCGGGCACCAGTTTGCCCTCCACCTTGACCAGCATGTTCTTGGCTTTTTTGGCCAGCAGCGTTTGCGTCGCCATCACATGCTCGACCTCACTGGTGCCGATGCCATGCGCTAGTGCGCCGAAAGCGCCATGCGTCGAGGTGTGCGAGTCGCCGCAGACGACCGTCATGCCGGGCAGAGTGGCGCCGTTTTCAGGCCCGATCACATGCACGATGCCTTGGCGTTTGGAGAGAAACGGAAAGAACGCCGCAGCGCCAAATTCCTTGATGTTGGCATCAAGTGTGGTGATCTGCTCCTTGCTCACCAGATCAGTGATGCCGTCGTAACCAAGCTCCCAACCGGTGGTCGGGGTGTTGTGGTCAGCGGTCGCAACGATGGAACTGATGCGCCAGACTTTCCGGCCGGTTTCACGCAAGCCTTCAAACGCCTGGGGACTGGTCACTTCATGCACCAGATGCCGGTCGATGTACAGGATGGAGGTGCCGTCTTCCTCGGTATGGACGACATGCTCGTCCCAGATCTTGTCGTAAAGCGTTCTGCCCATGATGTTCCTTTGTGGTCGCAAACCCGATTTTAAGCGCGCGGAGTGCTGTGCAACTGCCGGTTTGATGTCGCGCGTATCCGCCTTTGGCGGTTGACGCATGGACGCAATCGTCTGGCGCCGCCAACGCAGCCGTCTGAAAAACACTCCGGCATGACGCAGTGGCTGCAGCGGATCCGTTCATCGAATCAAGCTCCCCAACGTGCAGGCCGCTCAGGGCGGCACGTTCAATTTGCAAGCTGTGCCGTGCCGCCGTTCGAAAGCGTCGGGGGCGGGACGCGGGACAGACCCCAGCACCAATGATGTTGAATTCACGAAAATCCGGCCCCGGCCCTTTGAATCCGTTAGGTTTTAGCTATGAATAGGGTAGCAAATTAAAAAGCCCGGTAGCGTATCACTACCGGGCTTTAGCTGACTACCTAAAGGTGATTTATCGCTGAGCCAGCGGTGGCACCTGCCGGTTTGTAGAGCCGGTAAACAGTTGCCGTGGGCGGCCGATTTTGTATTCCGGGTCGCCAATCATCTCGTTGAGTTGCGCGATCCAGCCAACGGTGCGGGCAAGCGCAAATACCGCGGTGAACAGCGGAACCGGAATCCCGATGGCGCGCTGAACGATGCCCGAATAGAAATCCACGTTCGGATAAAGCTTGCGGGAGACAAAATAGTCGTCTTCCAGAGCGATTTTTTCGAGTGCCATGGCCAGCTTGAACAAGGGGTCGTTCTCAAGCCCCATTTCATGCAGCACTTCCTTGCAAGTTTCCTGCATCAGCTTGGCCCGCGGGTCGTAATTTTTATAGACGCGGTGGCCAAAGCCCATCAGCTTGACGCCGGAGTTTTTGTCCTTGACCTGTTTGATGAACTCACCGATTTTTTCGACGCCACCTTGCTTCTGGATGTCTCCCAGCATGTTGAGCGCGGCTTCATTGGCACCACCGTGAGCGGGGCCCCACAGGCATGCAACGCCTGCTGCAATGGCTGCAAACGGATTGGTGCCAGACGAGCCGCACAGCCGCACTGTAGATGTCGAGGCATTTTGCTCATGGTCGGCATGCAGGATGAAAATGCGGTCCAGCGCACGCTCGAGCACCGGGTTCACGATGTATTCCTCGCACGGCGTGGCAAACATCATGTGCAGAAAATTGCCGGCATAACTGAGGTCGTTCTTGGGGTACATGTACGGCTGGCCGACCGTGTATTTGTATGCCATGGCAACCAGCGTCGGCATCTTGGCGATCAGGCGGATCGCAGAGATCTCGCGGTGCTGCGGGTTGTTGATGTCGGTGCTGTCATGGTAGAAGGCCGAGAGGGCGCCCACCAGGCCGGTCATGATGGCCATGGGATGTGCATCGCGGCGGAAACCGCGCAGGAAAAACTGCATCTGCTCGTTGACCATGGTGTGGTTGGTCACGAGTTTGGTGAAATCTCTTTTTTGCGTGGCGTTCGGCAACTCCCCGTGCAGCAGCAGGTGGCACGTTTCCAGGTAGTCGCAGTTCGTGGCCAACTGCTCGATCGGGTATCCGCGGTATAGCAGTTCACCCTTGTCGCCATCAATATAGGTAATGGATGACTGGCAGGCAGCCGTAGACATGAAGCCAGGGTCATAGGTAAACAAACCGGTTTGACCGTACAACTTGCGGATGTCCACTACATCCGGGCCCACATTGCCCTGATACACCGGCAGATCGATACTCGGGCTGCCGTTGCTGAAGGACAGGGTTGCTTTGTTGTCCGCTAACTTCATTTTGCTTCTTTCTAATCAGGGTCGGGGATGGGGAATCGGTCAGGCGGATGCCAGGCCACGGGGGCGCAGCAAGTCTAGAACTTCGAGGGCTTCAAAAGTAGAGGCGCTAGTTTGGGAATCGGCCTCGGACAGCTCGTCAGGCTGCTTGCGTTGTAGCAACAGGTCGAACAGGTCGTTGTCGGACAGCTCCATTAGATCATTCAAGCCTTTAGCCTGCCTGACGGTCAAGGCTGCCTGATACTGCACAAAAAATCGTTCGATGAGCAAATCGTTTTCAAGCAGTCCGCGCCGGCAGCGCCAACGCAGCTTGCTCATGGCGCGCTGATCCAGCAGCTCGCCGTCTGTTTGCGTCTCTGTCATGCCGCAAACCTGGCGGTCACACAGACCGCAAAACCAGCATTTCCCTGATCTTGCCGATGGCTTTTGTCGGGTTGAGGCCTTTTGGACAAACATCCACGCAGTTCATGATGGTGTGGCACCGGAACAGGCGATACGGGTCTTCGAGGTTGTCGAGACGCGCGCCGGTGGCTTCGTCACGGCTGTCAGCGATGAAGCGATAAGCCTGGAGCAAGCCTGCAGGGCCTACGAACTTGTCAGGGTTCCACCAGAAGCTGGGGCAGGCGGTAGAGCAGCTGGCGCACAGGATGCATTCATAAAGGCCGTTGAGCTCATCGCGCTCCTCCGGACTCTGCAGGCGCTCTTTTTCAGGCGGTACGTTGTCATTGATCAGGTAAGGCTTGATCGAGTTGTACTGCTTGAAGAACTGCGTCATGTCGACGATCAGGTCACGCACCACAGGAAGCCCTGGTAAAGGCTTCAACACAATGGTGCCAGGAAGCGTGCGCATGTTGGTCAGGCAAGCAAGGCCGTTCTTGCCGTTGATGTTCATGGCGTCCGAGCCGCAAACACCTTCGCGGCAGGAGCGCCTGAAGCTGATGGTCGGGTCCATCGCCTTCAGCTTCATCAGGGCATCCAGCAGCATGCGTTCGCTTCCATCAAGCTCCACCTCGATGGTTTGCATGTAGGGCTTCGTGTCTACATCAGGGTCGTAGCGGTAAATCTGAAATTTGCGTAATGACATGGAATGTTCTCGCTGGTTTCTAAAGCTGCGAAAGGGACGGCGATTAGAAGCTGCGCACTTTTAACGGTACGGATTCGACAGTAAGCGGCTGCATCTGGACGGGTTTGTAACTCAAGCGGCTGCCCTGGCTATGCCACAGGGTGTGCTTGTGCCAGTCAGTGTCATTGCGTCCATTGGGGTGCTCGGGCGTGTCGCCATAGTCATCGACAGAATGTGCGCCACGGCTTTCACGGCGTGCAGCAGCCGATACGATGGTGGCCTCTGCAGCTTCTATCAAATTCTCGACCTCCAGCGCCTCGATGCGGGCGGTGTTGAAGATCTTGGACTTGTCCTTTAAGCCGATGTTGTTGACGCGCTTGCGCAATTCGGCAATCTTGGTCACGCCTTCATCCATGATGGCCTGGGTTCTGAACACGCCGGCATGCTGCTGCATGGCCGCACGGATGTCGTTGGCCACATCCTGTGCGTATTCGCCGTCGGTGCTGGTATCCAGACGCGCGATACGGGCCAGCGTCAGGTCGACTGCGTCAGCGGGCAGGCCCTTGTGCGATGTGGTCTTGTTGAACTCGACGATGTGGTTGCCGGCAGCGCGGCCGAACACCAGCAGATCGAGCAGGGAGTTGGTGCCCAGGCGGTTCGCGCCGTGCACGCTGACGCAGGCGCATTCGCCCACCGCATACAGGCCGTTGACCACCACACTCTTGTTGTCGGCGTCCTGGGTCACAACCTGGCCGTGGATATTGGTCGGTATGCCGCCCATCTGGTAATGAATGGTCGGCACCACGGGGATCGGCTCTTTGGTGATGTCGACGTTGGCGAAGTTGTGGCCGATCTCGAACACGGATGGCAGCCGTTTCATGATGGTGTCCGCCCCCAGGTGCGTCATGTCCAGATTGATGTAGTCCTTGTTCGGACCGCAGCCCCGGCCTTCCTTGATCTCCTGGTCCATGCAGCGGGACACATAGTCGCGCGGTGCCAGGTCCTTGTAGGCCGGTGCATAGCGCTCCATGAACCGTTCGCCGTTGCTGTTGCGCAAAATCGCGCCTTCGCCACGGCATCCTTCGGTCAGCAGCACGCCGGCGCCATGAACGCCCGTCGGATGGAATTGCCAGAACTCCATGTCTTCCAGCGGAATACCGGCGCGTGCCGCCATGCCGAGGCCGTCGCCGGTGTTGATGAAGGCATTGGTCGATGCCGCAAAGATGCGGCCAGCCCCGCCGGTGGCCAGCAGCGTGGTTTTGGCTTCAAAAATATGAACATCGCCGCTTTCCATTTCGATGGCGGTAACACCCACCACGTCGCCGTCAGCATCGCGAATCAGGTCCATCGCAAGCCACTCGACGAAAAAACTGGTTTTTTCCTTGACGTTCTGCTGGTATAGGGTGTGCAGCATGGCGTGGCCGGTGCGGTCAGCGGCGGCACAGGCGCGCTGCACCGGCTTTTCGCCGTAATTGGCCGTGTGCCCGCCAAAAGGGCGCTGATAAATCGTGCCATCCGGGTTGCGGTCAAACGGCATGCCCATGTGCTCCAGGTCATACACCACCTTGGGTGCTTCGCGACACATGTATTCGATGGCGTCCTGGTCGCCCAGCCAGTCCGAGCCCTTGACCGTGTCATAGAAGTGGTAGTGCCAGTTGTCCTCGCTCATATTGCCCAATGACGCGCCGATACCGCCTTGAGCGGCCACGGTGTGTGAGCGGGTCGGGAAGACCTTGCTGAGCACGGCAACATTGAGACCGGCACGCGCCAGCTGAAGCGAGGCGCGCATGCCGGAACCGCCGGCGCCAACAATGACAACGTCAAATTTGCGGGTAGGAATTTTCGGTGTGGAGGTCATGTTTCTATGGTCTCGGTAAACAGTCGCAGCAAAATAGCTGATGTCGCAGGCCTGTCATGTCTACAGGCGCCAGAGAACCTGAATGGCCCAGCCCGCACAGGCCACGAGCCAGACGATGGTCGCAACTTCAAGTGGCAATTTGATCCAGACCGGCTTGATGTAGTCCATCCAGATGTCGCGCATGCCGACCCACACGTGGTACAGCATGGCAAGAATGACCGTGAAGGTCAGCACCTTCATCCATTGCGATGAAAAAATGCCCGCCCACTGGTCATAGCCAATAGGTCCGCGTGTGAAGATCACCTGAGCCAGCACCAACAGGGTAAAAAGTGCAATCAGCGCGGCCGTCACGCGTTGGGCCAGCCAGTCACGTACCCCATAGTGGGCACCGACAACAATCCGTTTTGAACCGTAATTCACTGACATAAAAATCCTAGCTTGATTCAATTACAGGTGGAGCTGCGGCGCATCACGCCCGCAGTTCCTGGCTGGTCCTGCGCATGCTGCAACGCGGCACGGGCAAACATGCCGTTCAGTACAGGCCGAAGAGCTTGGCACCCAGTACCAGAGTCAGGAGGACACCCGCGGCCAGTGTGAAAAGCGCCGATGACTTGCCGAATTCCTTGCTCACTGCCGAATGGCTAACGTCCATGATCAGGTAGCGAATGCCTGCAATGAAATGATGCAGATAGGCCCAGATCAATGCCAGGGCAACCAGCTTCCAGATCACACCGGGCAGGCCCAGCATGCCGAGGTTGAAGGCACCCTTGAAACGCTCGAAAGAAATTTCCGAAGAAATCGACGTGTCGAACATCCAGATAACGAAGGGCATCAGCAAAAACAGGATTGCCCCGCTGATGCGATGGAGGATGGACACCAGGCCGGCAGGCGGCAGCCGGTACGTGGTCAGGTCATGAAAAGCGTGAATGTTCCGGAATTCCGGCCGTTTTTTCGCTGTTGTTGTCGCTGATTCGGACATGCTTTGCTTTCTGTATTTTTGAGTAACTGCCTTGTAACTAGCAAACTTTCTCAACCTCGGGATTCTATTGCAATGCAACATCCAAACGAGGCCGCCACGAGGAAGGCTGACGTTTTTATCAGGATAAACCCGGTATGCCAGCGCAACTGTGTATCAGCGGCCGTTACAGACGCGCCATCCGCCAGTTACAACGCGTCCAGATTACCCCGCATTTCGATGGCGCGGCTGCGCACTGCGGCCCTTTGCTCCGGGCTCATGCGCTGCAGGTTCTTCACCCTCGGGGCGGTACGCGGATTGGCTCCAAACGTGGCTTCGTGCGCGTCCAGAAAGTTCCAGTACAGCGTGGTCAGCGGACATGCGCTGGGGCCGATGCGGATTTCGGTCTCATAGCTGCAGCCAGAGCAGTAGTTGCTCATGCCTTTGACGTACCCGCCGCTGGCCACATAAGGCTTTGACGTGAAACGGCCGCCATCGGAAAACAAGGCCATGCCGGCGGTGTTGGGCAGTTCGACCCCTTCCACCGCGTCGACATACACCGCGAGATACCAGCCGCACACCTGCTGCGGGATGATCTGCGCGGTGATGCCAAACACGCCTGTCACCATCAGCCGCTGGATGTGGTGCGAATAGCCGTTGGCCAGCGTCTGGCCGATGGCCTGTCGCATGCGGTTCATGCGGGTATTGCCCGTCCAGTACCAGGCGGGCAAATCCCGGGTGTGTCCGTAATGACTGGCGGTTTTGAGTCCGGGCATGTCGATGAAATACATGCCGCCCATGAACTCCCGCCAGCCCAGGATTTGCCTGATAAAGCCCTCAACGCTGGCCAGCTCAAGACCGCGATTCCTGTACGCGGCTTCAGCGGCGACGATGACTTCCAGTGGGCTGAGCAGCCTCAGGTTCATCGAACTGGACAGCAGCGCATGCCAGCCAAAATCCAGAGGCGTCCACATCGCGTCCTGGTGCGCACCAAAGTCGGCAAGGCGATGCGCGATAAAGTCATCCAGTGCCAGCAGCGCCTCCGCGCGCGTGACCGGCCAGTTGAAGCGGCTCAGGTCTCCGGGGTGGTCGGCAATCGCTGTTCGACCAGTTCCATCACCTCCCGCGTGATGGCATCGTGAAAGAACACGGGCGTTTGTGGCAGATTTTTCGGCCCGGCCCGGCCAAATCCTTTGCGGTTTTCGGTATCAAAATTCCACCGGCCGCCTTCGGGTTCGTCTCCGCTCATCAGCACGCGATGCTGCCGACGCATGGTGCGGTAGAAAAACCCCATCCGCAAGACGCCAGACGCGAGCGCCTATTTTCTGAATTGAGGCAGGCCGCACAGGAAGTGCTTGTCCTCGCGCCACTCCAGTGCAGATTTAAGCCTTTTTGGCCGCGAGCCCCCGTATTTGAAGGGGATGTAGCTACTGATTCAATAGCGTTTTCAATCTGGTCGCGTACCCGCATGTCGCCAAGCTCTGCCGCGATCACGCGCTGCGGCCTGAATTGGCTTATGGCTGCGGTCAAACCGGCGGCCAGGCTGCTGTCGTTTTCGATATGCAGCGAGCGGTAGTGCACCTGCCAGCCGCTTGTGCGCAGGGCCACGTAAAAGTGCCGCATGGCCGATAGGAAGCGCGTGCATCGAATCTTGTGCGACCAGATGTGCGTGGATTCTTCGGCGGTTTCCACCATCAGTACCACGTCCTGAGCGGCATCGAAACCCTCAAACGCCGAAGACGCGTCATCCAGCTGGTCACTCAGAACAAAAATCAGATGGCGGCGTAAGGTGGCACGGCCGTGATTATGGCGATGTAGTGGAAGGTGCCATCAACTCGGGCGGACAAAACAAACCGTGCATCGAAGGCGCTCTGTCAGCTGCCGCCGGGCTGCGATGTCGATACAGGCGCAGCCTTGGATTTGCTGGCGCGGCAGGCGTTAGACCGTGCTTCACCGTCTCCCAGTTTTTCGCCCAGCTTTTACGCCAGCTCATCTCGCAGCCGGACACCCTGCAAGGCTTGCTGGAAAGTGCCGATTTGTTTCCCTCAAAGGACATGGGATTCCTGCTGCAGGTCGGGGTGTCAGCTCAGCGTGTTGTGGTAGTGATGTGTATCGGTGCGGTAGTAGCCGCGGCGCAGTTCCATCGGGGTGTCACGGTAGGTGTAGGCAATGCGCTCGACGCTCAGCAAGGGCGTTCCGGGTGCGACCTTGAGCAGCGTTTCACGGCCGCCGGTTGCGGATTCGGCGCGGATTTTTTCCTCGGCCCTGACCATGCGCATGTTGAATTCGGTTTCAAACAGCGCATACATCGGACCGTGGTAGCTGGCCAGGCGTTCGGCCGTCAGCCCCTTGAAGGGCAGGGCGGGCAGCCAGAGGTCTTCCAGAATCGTCGGCACGCCCGCAAAGCTGAGCACGCGGCGGGCCTGCAGCACCGCGTCGCCGCTTCGCAAAGCCAGCGCCCGCGCGACTTCAGCGCTGGCGCGCGTGCGTCGGCAGTCGATGATCTCGCGCTGGGCGGGCCCTTCGCTGCCCGGCATGCCGCTGTCAGGCACCAGTTTCAGGAACCGGAACTGCACATGCTGCTCAGCATGGGTGGCCACGAAAGTGCCCTTGCCCTGCCGGCGCACCACCAGGTTGCCGGTTGCCAGTTCATCAATGGCCTTGCGCACAGTACCCTGGCTCACCCGGTAGCGCGCCGCCAGGTCCATCTCGGACGGTATGGCCTCGCCGGGCTTCCATTCACCGGATTGCAGGCTCTGCAGGATCAGCCCCTTGATCTGCTGGTACAGCGGGCTGAACGCAGGCGTTGCCAGCCCTGCCGCGTCATCTGGCAGAAGTGTTGTGGAGCTTGGAATGGCAGCCATGGGGAGCGATCACGGGTAAGGATAGGCGGAATGGAATGCTGCTGGATCATATCTTATATAAGACATAAGACAAATTGACCTCAGCCGTTTTTCCGGCGTAAAATCCCGCGCTGTAGCGGGGCAGTTAGCCGGCCCGGTGAGGGTGTTCTCGCCAACTGCTTTTTTGACGCTTTTGTGCTTTTTGTCGCGCTTTGTGCAGAACGCCAGCCCCTTGCAGCCACTTTTCAAACTACCAGAAAGCTCCATCATGAGTAAGACCCCCGTTCGTGTAGCAGTCACCGGCGCAGCAGGCCAGATCGGTTACGCCCTGCTGTTTCGTATCGCCTCGGGAGAAATGCTGGGCAAGGACCAGCCTGTCATCCTGCAATTGCTTGAGATTCCCGACGAAAAGGCTCAGAAAGGCCTGAAGGGCGTGATGATGGAACTGGACGACTGCGCCTTCCCGCTGCTGGCTGGCATGCAGGCGCACAGCGACCCGATGACGGCTTTCAAGGATGCGGACTACGCACTGCTGGTTGGCTCGCGCCCACGCGGTCCCGGGATGGAGCGTGCTGAGTTGCTGGCCGTCAACGGCGCCATTTTCACGGCGCAAGGCAAGGCGCTCAATGCCGTCGCCAGCCGCAATGTCAAGGTGCTGGTGGTCGGCAACCCGGCCAACACCAATGCCTACATCGCCATGAAAAGCGCGCCTGACCTGCCGCGCAAGAATTTCACCGCCATGCTGCGCCTGGACCACAACCGCGCGGCCAGCCAGATCGCCGCCAAGACCGGCAAGCCAGTGGCTGACATCGAAAAACTCGCGGTTTGGGGCAACCATTCGCCCACCATGTATGCCGACTACCGCTTCGCCACCATCAAGGGCGAGAGCGTTTCCAAGATGATCAACGACCAGGAATGGAACGCCAACACCTTCCTGCCAACCGTGGGCAAGCGCGGCGCCGCCATCATCGAGGCACGCGGCCTGTCGTCGGCGGCATCCGCAGCCAATGCGGCCATCGACCACATGCGCGACTGGGCGCTGGGCACCAACGGCAAGTGGGTCACCATGGGCATACCGTCGGACGGCCAGTACGGCATTCCCAAAGACACGATGTTCGGCTTTCCCGTGACCTGTGAAGGTGGTGAGTACAAGCTGGTCGAAGGCCTTGAGATCGACGCCTTCAGCCAGCAATGCATCGACAAGACCCTTGCCGAACTGCAGGGTGAACAAGACGGTGTCAAACACCTGCTGTGAAAGCGTTACAAGCGTCGGGCGGTCTACCGGAGCAGCTTTTGGCTGAACCGACGCCTGCCACCGGTGGGCCGTGGTTCGGCCAGGCCATAACCGCTGCCGCTAGTCGCTTGTTTGTGTTTTACTGTCCTTGCCAGCCATGAACCGCCACCCACGCGACGTGCTGCTGGGCGCGCAGGCCGCTGCGGCCGTGTTGCCCGTTTGCGACCACTACAGCGGCACCGAAACCCGCATGCGAAAAAGCCTCAAGCTGCAGGCCGACATGTGCGAAGAGTTTGGTGCCTGCGTGTTCGACGTCACTCTCGACTGCGAAGACGGCGCACCGGTTGGCGGCGAACAGGACCACGCGGCGATGGTGGTGGCGCTGGCCGCGCTGGCCGGCGAAAAATCCCGGGTCGCGGTGCGCGTGCATGCGGTAGACCACCCGGCTTTCCAGTCTGACATGGCGACCATCGCCGGCCAGCTCTCCCGCCGGCTTTGCCACATCATGGTGCCCAAGGTTGACACGCTGGACGATGTATTGACAGCCGAACGCGCCTTGCTCGCCGCCTCCGCGCCAGACCTGCCGCTGCATGTGCTGATCGAATCGCCGCTAGCCGTTCGCAACGTCTTTGAAATCGCCGCGCATCCCCGGGTGCAGTCCCTCAGTTTCGGGCTGATGGACTTTGTCTCCAGCCATGGCGGCGCAATTCCGGCGGATGCCATGACCAGCACCGGCCAGTTTTCGCATCCGCTGGTGGTGCGCGCCAAGCTCGAAATTGCCTCAGCCTGCCATGCCCACGGGAAGGTCCCTTCGCACTGCGTGGTGACGGAATTCAGTGACACCGCCGCGATGGACGCGGCCGCCCGGCATGCGGCGCGCCAGCTGGGATATAGCCGTATGTGGAGCATCCACCCGGACCAGATACGGGCCATTCTGCGGGCTTTCGCGCCAGATGCGCGCGAGATTGAAAACGCTACCAAAATAATAGCTGCAGGCGCTCATGTTGCCTGGGCTCCAACCAGTTTTGATGGTCATTTGCATGACCGTGCAAGTTATCGCTATTTTTGGCAGGTTCTGGAGCGTGCGCACCAGACCGGCCGTGAGCTTCCTCCCGAAGCGCAGGCTTATTTTTCGCCTGCGCCCCACTGACCCGCCCGTCTCAAGGACTTATATGAAGCTCGTACTTGCCGCCCTTATTCTGGCTGCTCCGGTGCTGGTGGTTGCGCAAAGCGCTCCTGCCGCAAAAACTGCCGACAAGGCAACCACCAAGCCCGCTGCCAGCGCCAAGCCCATCGTGACCAAGCCGGCCGCTACCAAGCCAGCCGCAACATCGAAGGCAGCGGTTCGCCGCTCTGCGCTCAAGGCCGTGGAAGAGGTGACGCCGATTGATGACGACCTGAACTTCAAACTCAGTGCGCTTGACCTTGAAACCGCTGGACGGGTGCATGTGGGCCAGATTCCCTGCGAGCTTGGCGCTGCCGTGACCGTCACTGCCGATGCAAAACGCCCTGGCTTTTTCACCGTGTCAACCAAGGGCAACCGCTTTCGCATGCACCCCGTCGAAAGCCGCACCGGCGCCATCCGCCTGGAAGACCCCAAGGCCGGAGCGCTGTGGCTGCAGCTTGGTAATAAGTCCATGCTGATGAGTCAGAAGATGGGCCAGCGCCTGGCCGACGAATGCATGAGCCCGGCCCAGCTGACGATGGCCGATGAGATCAAGAAGAACCCGCCGACCAGCATTCTTGAACCCCTGCCAGTACCGCCGGTTGGCCCGGCTGTCGCCACGCCACAGTCGCTTACCCAGAACTGATCTTCCCCGCGCGTTCAGTCGCGCTGTTTCCGAGCCCCTAGAACAACAGGATGAAAACCATGAGTGAATTTTTGCAGAGCTATCGCCAACATGTCGCCGAGCGTGCCGCGCTGGGTATTCCGCCGCTGCCGCTGTCGGTCGGTCAAACCGCTGATGTGGTCGAGCTGCTGAAAAACCCGCCTGCCGGCGAAGCAGCGTTTCTGGTAGACCTGATCAGCCACCGCGTGCCGGCCGGCGTTGACGATGCCGCCAAGGTCAAGGCCAGCTATCTGGCTGCCGTGGCGCACGGTACCGAAACATGCGGTCTGATCTCCCGCGAAAAGGCTACGCATCTGCTGGGCACGATGCTGGGCGGCTACAACATCAGCCCGATGATCGAGCTGCTTGACGATGCTGAGGACAGCGTTGCCACCCAGGCTGCCAGCGGACTTAAGAACACCTTGCTGATGTTCGACCAGTTCCATGACGTCAAGGAAAAAGCCGACAAGGGCAACAAGTACGCCAAGGCTGTGCTGCAAAGCTGGGCTGATGCCGAGTGGTTCACCAGCCGCCCGGCGGTGCCTGAAAGCATCAAGCTGACTGTTTTCAAGGTGGCCGGCGAGATCAACACCGATGACCTCTCCCCAGCGCCGGATGCATGGAGCCGCCCTGATATTCCGCTGCATGCTATTGCGATGCACAAGAACGCACGCCCCGGGGTCACGCCTGAAGAAGACGGCAAGCGCGGCCCCGTCAAATTCATCGAAGAGCTGAAGTCAAAAGGTCACCTGGTTGCGTACGTGGGCGACGTGGTGGGTACCGGTTCTTCACGCAAGTCCGCGACCAACTCGGTGCTGTGGTGGACCGGCGAAGACATTCCCTATGTACCGAACAAGCGCTTTGGTGGCGTTTGCCTGGGCGGCAAGATCGCACCGATTTTCTACAACACCATGGAAGATTCGGGTGCGTTTCCGATCGAGCTGGATGTGAGCCAGATGGCGATGGGCGATGTGATCGAACTGCGCCCCTACGAGGGCAAGGCGTTGAAGAACGGCCAGGTGATTGCCGAGTTCGAGCTCAAAAGCGATGTGCTGTTTGATGAGGTACGCGCAGGCGGCCGTATTCCGCTGATCGTCGGCCGCGGGCTGACCGCCAAGGCTCGCTGGGCACTAGGCTTGCCTGCATCCACCGAGTTCCGCCTGCCGCAGGCGCCAGTTGCCAGCGAGCGCGGCTTTACCCTGGCGCAAAAAATGGTCGGCCGCGCGGTCGGCTTGCCAGAAGGTCAGGGCGTTCGCCCCGGCACTTACTGTGAGCCCAAGATGACCTCGGTCGGTTCGCAGGACACCACCGGCACCATGACCCGCGACGAGCTGAAAGACCTGGCCTGCCTGGGCTTCAGCTCCGATCTTGTCATGCAGTCCTTCTGCCACACCGCGGCTTACCCCAAGCCGGTCGATGTGAAGATGCACCATGAGCTGCCCGAGTTCATGCGCACCCGCGGCGGCATCAGCCTGCGCCCGGGCGACGGCATTATCCACAGCTGGCTCAACCGCATGCTGCTGCCGGATACGGTGGGCACCGGCGGCGACAGCCACACCCGTTTCCCGATAGGCATCAGCTTTCCGGCAGGCTCTGGCCTGGTGGCGTTTGCCGCTGCCACCGGCGTCATGCCGCTGGACATGCCCGAGAGCGTGCTGGTGCGTTTCAAGGGCGAGATGCAGCCCGGCGTCACCCTGCGCGACCTCGTCAATGCGATTCCGCTGTATGCCATCAAGCAGGGTCTGCTGACGGTTGCCAAGCAAGGCAAGATCAATGCTTTTTCGGGCCGCATCCTTGAAATTGAAGGTTTGCCCAACCTCAAGGTCGAGCAGGCGTTTGAGTTGTCAGATGCCTCTGCCGAGCGCTCGGCAGGCGGCTGCACCGTTCACCTGAACAAAGAGCCGATCATCGAGTACATCAACAGCAACATCACCATGCTGAAATGGATGATTGCAGAGGGGTACGGGGATGTGCGCAGCATTAAGCGCCGCATCGAGGCGATGCAAGCCTGGCTGGCCGACCCGCAGTTGCTGAAGGCTGATGCCGATGCGGAGTACGCTGAAATCATCGAGATCGACCTGGCCGACATTCACGAGCCTATCGTGGCATGCCCCAACGACCCGGATGACGTCAAGATGCTGAGTGAGGTCGCTGGCAGCAAGATCGACGAAGTCTTCATCGGCAGCTGCATGACCAACATCGGGCACTTCCGCGCGGCCTCAAAGCTGCTGGAGAACAAGCGCGATATACCGGTCAAGCTCTGGATGGCGCCGCCGACCAAGAGGGATGCCACGCAACTGAGCGAAGAGGGCCACTACGGCGTGCTGGGCTCTGCCGGTGCGCGCATGGAGAGGCCCGGCTGCAGCTGGTGCATGGGCAACCAGGCGCAGGTGAAGGAAGGCGCTACGGTGTTCTCGACCAGCACGCGCAATTTCCCGAACCGCCTGGGCAAAAACACCTTCGTCTACCTGGGTTCGGCCGAGCTGGCAGCCATCTGCTCCAAGCTGGGCCGCATTCCGACCAAGGCCGAGTACATGGCCGACATGGGCGTGCTGACGGCTGCCAGCGCCGAGGTGTACCAGTACCTGAACTTCGACAAGGTCAAGGATTACACCGACATGGCCGATACGGTTGCCGACTCCGTTCCTGCCTGATGGGGAGTGACGCGTCACTTTTGTAGCGATGCGGTAGCCAGTCAACGCCTGACATCGTGAATAAAAAAGCCTTCGCATGCGAAGGCTTTTTTCATGTTCCGCGTGCAGGATGCTGCACGCTCCCGGTGGCGCAGTTACGGCTGGCGTGGCCCACGCGAGAGGGGCAGTCGCCGACGTCACACCGCCGCTGGATGCTCAGGACATTTTCATTTCCTTGTGCTCACCCATGTCCTTGGGCACATTGCCGGTCACGGCTGCCTTGGCCATCTTAAACAGCTGGGTGACCTTGCTGTCCTTCACGTTCCAGAATTCGGCATGCACGATCTTTACGGCCAGCAGCGCAACATCCGGGTCGTTCACGCCGCCGGGAAACCAGGCGGTTGCCATCGGTGACCACAGCCTTTCTCGGGTGGCCCGGTCATCGCTCAGCGTAGCGTTGCCGGCAATCGATACATAGGAGTCGGCTCCAGGGTCTGCATAAGCCACATTGACATTGCCATCCTGCTGCAGCCGGCCGGCCATTTCGCTTTTTTTGGAGATGAAGAAGTAGAGCAGGGAGCCTTCATCGATCGACTTGTTCTGCGTTGTCAGCGGATGGCCCTGCAAGGTACCGTCAGGATGCCGATGGGTCAGCATGCCAAACTTCATGTCCTTGATCAGGTTCCACAAGGTGTCGTGATCGGATGAGGTAGAGGTGGAATTGGTCATGCAGGCTCCGACGCTGGTTGATAAGCACCCATGCTAGGCCGCGGATGCAGCGCGGGCCCTCATCCTCAAGCGCGGCAAGCTGTCAGCATCAGCTGACACCTCGAATCAAAAGCAGCACTGCTGGTGCCCCATCAGTGTGAGTGACTACGCAGCGATCTGGCTCACGATCTGCCCGCCCGGAATTCGCTTTGCGCTGCGATCCGGGGCGTATATGGCAAGGCAATATCGAACCGCAAATTGGAAATTCAAGAAAATAGTGGCTGTATGCCAATACATACCTTGCGTGATAGCTATCAATAAAGAAGCAAAAAAACGCTTCACCAGCGCTGGCCGGACGACTTGCGCCTACAGCCCGATGTGAAGTCAACCGCTCACATGGCTCGCCGCGCCTGCGTACCGTCAGCGATGTCGTGCCCCTGCCAGAATAGGGGTTGCTGGCTAACCTGAAGGAATCTGTCATGGCGAAGTCCCCCAAGCTCTCTACATCCAAGGCGTCAACCGCCTCCCCCGCCGCGCCGACAGTAGCGCAGCCGTCATCCAGGCCGCCGGGCCTGGGTCAGGGCGCTGATGGCACATCGGCTGCTGCGCCGTCGGCCCATGCATTTGCGTCAACGATCAAGTCGTTTGACACGCAGTCGGGCAAACCCGTCAAGTATTTCTCGCTGCCCACGCTGGGCAAGCAGTTTCCATCGGTATCACGTCTGCCGGTATCGATGCGGATCGTGCTCGAGTCGGTGCTGCGCAACTGCGATGGCCAGAGGATTACTGCGCGCCATGTTGAAGAGCTGGCCAATTGGCGCCCCAACGCGCCGCGCACCGAAGAGATTCCCTTCGTCGTGGCGCGGGTGTTGTTGCAGGACTTCACCGGCGTGCCGCTGCTGGCCGACCTGGCGGCCATGCGTAGCGTGGCCGTGAAGCTGGGCAAGGACCCCAAGCGCATCGAGCCCCTGGTGCCGGTTGACATGGTGGTCGACCACTCTGTCATGGTCGACCATTACGGCGCCAAGGATTCCATCGATCTGAACATGAAGCTGGAATTTCAGCGCAACAAGGAGCGCTACCAGTTTTTGAAATGGGGCATGCAGGCCTTTGACACCTTTGGCGTGGTGCCGCCCGGTTTTGGTATCGTGCACCAGGTCAATCTGGAGTACCTGGCGCGCGGCGTGCACAAGACGCCCGGCGATGTGTATTACCCCGATTCGCTGGTTGGCACCGACAGCCACACCACCATGATCAATGGCGTCGGAGTGGTGGCCTGGGGTGTTGGCGGCATTGAGGCCGAGGCAGCCATGCTGGGCCAGCCGGTGTACATGCTCACGCCTGATGTGGTGGGCTTCGAGATGACGGGCCGGCTGCGCGAAGGGGTTACCGCCACTGATCTGGTGCTGCGCGTCACGGAAGTGCTGCGCAAGGAAAAAGTCGTCGGCAAGTTCGTTGAGTTTTTCGGTGAAGGCACCCGGACGCTGGCGGTGCCGGACCGCGCAACCATTGCCAACATGGCGCCTGAATACGGCGCCACCATGGGCTTTTTCCCAGTCGACGAGAAAACCATCGACTACTTTCGCGGCACCGGTCGCAGCGATGACGAGATCGAGGCTTTTGAAGCCTACTTCAGGGCGCAGGGGCTGTTTGGCGTGCCGCTTGCCGGGCAGATCGACTTCACCCACGTGGTGCGGCTGGACCTGAGCGAAGTAACCCCCAGCGTCTCGGGCCCCAAGCGTCCACAGGACCGCATCGAACTGGGAAACGTCAGCAAGCAGTTTGCCTCGCTGTTCAGCAAGCCGATTGCCGAAAACGGCTTCAACCAGCCGGCTGCGGTGCTGGGCACGCGCCATCTGGTTGGCAGCCGTGAACAGCTTCCTGCCGAGAAAACCCCAGAGTCGCCGCCTACCGCCGCCGGTTCGGCCCGCTTCGTGCTGGAAATGGATGCCAACCGGCCTACGCTGACGTCGGCAAAATCATTGGCACCACCGCCAGACCTGCATAGCCCGGGCGGCCTCACCATCGGCAATGGGGATGTGCTGATCGCAGCGATCACCAGTTGCACCAACACCTCGAACCCGGGCGTATTGCTGGCGGCAGGCCTGCTGGCCAAAAAGGCGGTTGAGGCTGGCCTCAGCGTGCGTTCGCATGTCAAGACTTCGCTGGCTCCGGGCTCGCGCGTGGTTACCGACTACCTGACGCGCACCGGGCTGATGCCCTACCTGGAGCAGCTCGGTTTCTCGCTGGTGGGGTATGGCTGCACGACCTGCATCGGCAATTCCGGCGACCTGACACCCGAAATGAATGAAGTGATCACCAAGGGCGATCTGGTATGCGCAGCCGTGCTGTCCGGCAACCGTAATTTTGAAGCGCGTATCCACCCGAATATCAAGGCCAACTTTCTGGCCAGCCCACCGCTGGTCGTGGCTTATGCGATAGCGGGTACCGTGCTTCGTGACCTGATGACCGAGCCGGTGGGCAAGGGAACCGGCGGCAAGGATGTCTACCTGGGCGACATCTGGCCCAGCAGCGACGAGATCCATGGCTTGATGACATACGCGATGAATGGTGATGTGTTTCGGGAAAACTATGCCAAGGTCAAGACCGCGCCCGGCGAGTTGTGGGCAAAGATTCACGGCGTCGAAGGCAATGCCTACACCTGGCCTGCCAGCACCTACATCGCCGAGCCGCCGTTTTTCGAGGGCTTTGCCATGGCTGCCAATGCGCCTGCCGGCAAGACCAGCGCTGGCGCAGATGGCGCTGCCTCGGTAGCCGCGGCGACAGCAGGTGCTGCCAGTTCAGTCAAGGGTGCGCGTGTGATAGCGCTCTTCGGCGACTCGATCACCACTGACCATATTTCTCCTGCCGGCTCGATCAAAGCGTCATCACCGGCCGGCCAATGGCTGATCGATCATGGCGTCGGCAAGAACGACTTCAACAGCTATGGTTCACGGCGCGGCAACCATGAAGTCATGATGCGCGGCACCTTTGCCAATGTACGCATCAAGAACCTGATGATTCCGCCGGATGAGACCGGCTCGCGGGAGGAGGGCGGTGTCACGCTGTTCCAGCCGTCCACATCGGGCGCCAGCCCCGAAAAAATGTTTATTTACCACGCGGCGATGAAGTACATGGCGCAGGGCACGCCCACGGTCATTTTTGCGGGCGAGGAATACGGCACTGGGTCGTCACGCGACTGGGCGGCCAAGGGCACGCAACTGCTGGGCATCAAGGCCGTGATTGCCCGTAGCTTTGAGCGCATACACCGCAGCAACCTGGTCGGTATGGGCGTGCTGCCACTGCAGTTCAAGCCAGGTGAGTCTTGGCAGACGCTGGGCCTGACCGGCTCCGAGGTCATCGATGTCATTGCGCACCCTGAGCTCAAGCCGCAAAGTGAAGCGCGGCTGGTGATCACCAGCGCTGACGGCTCACGCCGCGACGTGACGGTGATTCTGCGGGTCGATACGCCGATTGAGGTCGACTACTACCGCAACGGCGGCATCCTGCCGTACGTGCTGCGGCAGCTGCTGGCGGCATGAGCCTGCAGCTGCTGGTTGCAGGCGGCGGCATCGGCGGGCTGGCGGCGGCACTGGCAGCTTCACGGCAGGGTGCCGGCGTAAAGCTGATCGAGAAGGCTGAGGCTTTCAATGAAGTCGGCGCAGGCGTGCAGCTTGGGCCCAATGTGGTGAGGGTTCTGCAGGGCTGGGGACTGGATCACGCACTGCAGGAGGTTGCAGCGTTTCCGGAGCGGCTGACGGTACGCGATGCCCGCACTGGCCGCAGCTTGGGCCAACTGCAGCTGGGCTCGACGATGACCGCACGTTATGGGGCGCCCTATGCCGCCATACATCGTGCTGATCTGCACCGGTTGCTGCTGCAGGCGGTGCAACACACTGGAACCTCGCTGCAAGTGGGCGTACAGATGCAGGCCTTCGAGGAGACCGCGGACGCTGTGCACGCTCAAGCCAGCGACGGCCAGACCTTCGAGGCGCATGCCCTGGTCGGTGCAGACGGCCTGTGGAGTACGGTGCGCCAGCAGTTGTTGGGCGACGGCCTGCCGCACGGCACCGGGCATCTGGCCTATCGCGCGCTGGCCCTGCAAAGCGATTTGCCCCAACGCCTGAGAACCCGCGACATCACCGTCTGGATGGGTCCGCGCATGCATGTGGTGCACTACCCGGTGCGGCGTGGCGAGCTGCTCAATGTCGTCGCTTTCGTGCATGGTGAACTGGGCGCAGGCGTCACTGCGGGCTGGGACCACAGCGCCCACGCGGCAGACCTGGCAGCTGCCTTGGCAGACACACACGCTGGCTTGCAGGATTTGATGAAGGCCGTGAGCCGCTGGCGCCTCTGGCCCATGCTGGACCGCCCGCCGATGCAGGGCCCACACCAGCATGCGCAAGGCCGCATCGCGCTGCTGGGCGACGCCGCCCATCCGATGCGGCCTTATCTGGCCCAGGGCGCCGGCATGGCGATTGAAGATGCCGGGACGCTGGGTGAGGTGCTGGCGCTGACGCAAGGGCAATCCGCAGCGGTGCCGGCCGCATTGCAGCGCTATGCCGCAACCCGTTGGCAGCGCAATGCCAGGGTCCAAGCGCGAGCCCTGCGCAATGGGCGTATCTTTCATGCCACCGGCCCGGTCCGTTGGGGCCGTGACGCCGCCATGAAGCTGTTCGGCGAGCGCTTGCTGGACGTGCCATGGCTCTACGGTTTGCGGCCGACCAGGGCCTGAGAGGGGCTTCGCGGCACGCGCCTGCCTTGATCAGCTGGACGATCGAGCCTGTCGTGACGCTGCCCGCTGTTCAACGCGACAGGTAGACGAATAGCCCATCGATGGCACGCTGCTGGTCTTGCCGGATCGGATGGTTCAGCATGTCCAGCACTGTGAATGCGTGTTTTGCCGCCAGCGCCCGAAGGTAGCGCTCCGAATGGGCATAGCGCATGCCGCGTGTCAGTTTGAAGTCCACATCGTCGGGCGCTTTTTCAACCGAGAAGCAAAACATGCCGTCCGGCTCGAGGGCGCGTGCCATACCGGCAAAAACGCCGTCGAGTGCGCCAACATAGATGAAGACGTCGGCAGACAGTACCAGGGCGTGGTCTGCGGTGTTCTCGTTGAGATGCTCCAGCAGGTCCGCCTGCGCCAGTTCGTCGTAGGCACCGGTGAGGCGAGCTTTGGCCAGCATCTGCGCTGACAGATCAATGCCCAGCAGGCGGCGCGCGTGGGGTCTGATCAGGGGACCGCAAAGCCCCGTGCCACAACCCAGATCCAACGCTGTTGCGAACACCCGGCCCTGTACCGCTGGCAGCGCCAGCAGATGCTCAACCAGCACCCGGTGCGCGCGGTAGCCCAGCTGGCCCACCAGATGTGCGTCAAAGTTGTCAGCATAGTCATCAAAAAGCGATTCAACATAGGACCGGGGTGCCGTGTCGGGGGTTGGGCCTGTGGAATTGCCGTCATCGGCAAGCGACGCCAGGAAGTAGCGGTTGATGTCTGCATCTCCCCCGAGTGCCAGCGCCTGCGTGAAGGCGGCCTGCGCTTCAGAAGTGCGGCCCATGTCCTTCAGGATGCCGCCGCGCTGCGTCCATGCGCGTGCCAACTGGGGGTTGATGCGCAGCAGCTGGTCATAGGCCTGCAAGGCCTCATCCAGCCTGTGCAGCCGATGCAGGATGTCGGCGCGCAGCCACCAGGCCTGTTCGTTGCCAGGCTCCAGCTGGTGCAGGCGGTCAACTGCCTGCAGCGCCTGGGGGTAGCGCTGCAGCGTTGCCAGCCTCAGGCAGCGCTGGTACGCCGCCGGAGGGTTGGCGGGGCTTAGCTTCAGGACGCGCTCGAACGCCGCCAGGGCTTCTTCGTGCCGCTCAAGCGCCGTCTGTGCCAGGCCCAGCTGCAGCCACGGGTCGATGGCATCCGGCTCGCTGGCAATGGCCTCGTCAAGCAGCGGCAAGGCCAGCATGGGCGCGCCCAGCCGGATGTGCGTGGCCGCCAGGTTGCCCAGCGTCGAGACGCGCCCCGGCAGCAACTGCAGGGAAGCCTCGAATGCGGCCCTGGCCTCGGGCAACCGGTCTGATTCGAAGAGGGTCACGCCTTCCAGGAAGAGCTGTCTCGCCCGCTCAAAGGAGGGCATCGTAGAACCGGCATCAAGGCTTGTCATGGAGGGTTTGAAGGTTGAAGAGGGCAGCGGGGCAGCATTGACGTACTTTCAGGCGCTACCAAAATAATAGCTATATCCGCCCGTAATACCTGGTCCAGAGCCTTATTTTTCCCATAATTTGCACGCCACCGGTAAAACCGTCTCTGCCGCATGCCTTGCCATGCAGCTTGACTGCCATGGCGCCAGCGCTGCCCATACTTCACAACATGCCTGTGTGGTCTGCGCCCGGGCCTGTAACGCCCGTTAACCTTAAAACCTTTCGTCGGCCGCAGCCGCAACTTCCATAATGGTGCGAAGCGGCGCGGATTCCATACAGGAGGCATTCAATGCAAGCACAGGAGCCTGGGAAGACCGAGAAGTTTGCACTGGCGCTGTCGGGCGGCGGCATCCGCAGCGCAACTTTTGCCTTGGGCTTTTTGCAGGCACTGGCACAGAAAAAGCTGCTGGCGCGCATCGGCCGCCTTTCAACCGTGTCTGGCGGGGGCTATATCGGCAGCTTTCTTTGCCGGCTGGCAGCCCAGGTCATGGCCGCCAATACGCCCCCAGGGGCGTCGGCCAGCGGCGGACGGGCGCAAGCCACTGGCTCAAGCCCAACTTCGGAAGTCACCGCCTCGTCCGCCGCAGCCTGGGCACGGACCGAGCAGATTTTGCTCACGCCCACACATGCCGATGTGCAGCTCAGCCCTGACGCTGCTGCAGTGTTTCACCCCTTGCAGTGGCTGCGTGAGAACAGCCGCTACCTCACGCCATCGGGCAGCAACGACCTGTTCAATGGCCTGGCGTATTACCTGCGCGGTTTGCTGGCACTGCATTTCAACCTGGCGGTCATGGCCATCCTGCTGTGCCTTTTGAATGTGGGTCTTGGTGTGGTGGCCGACCACGCGTCTGGCAGGTTTGGCACTTCCAGCATGCCGCTGCGGGGATACCTGTCGCAGCTTTTGCCGGCGCCATGCCAGGCCTTGGCCACCGCTTGTGGATGGCAACTGATACCCAGCGGCTGGTGGCTGGGCGCCGGCATGGCATTTTGCATTTCGCTGGCGATTGGCGTGGCCTACTGGCTGGTGGGGCGAAGAAGTTTTTCGAAGGGAGAAAGGCGCGCAGCTGCGCGAGAAAGCTTAGAACTGCGGCTCAGCTATGTCGCTGCTGTGGCCATGATCGTGATTTTTTCAGCATGGGGAAACAGCGCCCGCCATAGCTCGGTCGTGCAATCTGGAGCCGGCTTCACACTGGCTGCCATTTGCCTGCTGGCCCTTGTGGTGGCGTGGGCGACGCGGCCTTCAAAAGGGGCTGCAACGGCCAGTATGGGCCGTATGGACCGTGTGAAGGACACGCCCGACGAGCCTGTCAACCGCTACCGCACCGCCACCAGCGCGAATGCACATGCCGACGCCGACGCACCCCTGCCGAAGCCTGTACCGGAGGCAGTTGATGTGCACAAAGCCCATCTTAAAATCGACCAGTTGCGCACGGACATTCAGCGCCGCCGCCTGACCTGGCTGCTGGCCGTCGCCATGAAATGCATGCTGGTCGCTGCGGCTGTTGCGCTGGTGGACACGCTCGCCATGTCGCTGGTGCAATTTCACGCCCGCAACGACAGCTGGCGGCCCTGGGCGCTGCCCGCTGCGGTATACGGCACCGTGCTGGCTGCCGCCTGGCGCTGGCTGATGAGGGCCGAGCCGGTAGACAGGAAGCCGTCCCGGTTTGCAGGCATGGCGCAAACGGTACTTTTGCTGCTGGCGCTGGCAGTCGTGGCTGGCCTTGCCGTGGTCTATCAGGTGATTGCGTATGAGCTGGTCTTTGCTGCGGTTGACCTCAAGGCGCAGCCGCTCACAGGACCGTGGCTGCCACCGCGTCAGCCGGGCCTCTTGATTGCGGCGGGACTTGCCATCACCGTTTTGTGCATTCACGGGACGCCCGGCTTTCTCAACCTGTCATCGTTCCATAACCTGTACACGGCTCGCCTGAAGCGCGCGTATCTGGGCGCTGCCAACCCCGCACGCCTGCGCGCACTGGGCCGTAAAACCGGAGCGGGTGGGCGTGACCGAAGCGATGCTTTCGTAAGCGAAGTGGTTGCCGGTGACGAGCCGGCCTCTGTGGACGACTACCTGAGCGCCAACCGGTTGCTGGGTATCGAGCACATCATTAATGTCACGCTCAACCAGCGCGTCAGCCCGACTTCTCCGACCCTGGCAAAAGACCGCCAGGGCGTGCCCATGTGTCTTGCCGGCCAGGGCATCTTCGTCAACTCGCCGCAGGGTCCCACCATCAAACCGTGGTTTGACCTGGAATTGATGAAGCGCTCGCCGCTCTCGCTGGGGCAATGGATCGCCATATCGGGCGCGGCATTTTCGGTGGGGGTCGGCAAGGAGACCAAGCCTGGCTATGCGCTGCTGGCCTTTCTGGCCAACGTGCGAACGGCCTACTGGTGGCGCACGCCCAGACTGGCGCAAGGCGATGTACCGTTTGGCGAGAGAGTTCCTGTGGCTCGAAAGCGGCCCGGCGAAGGCACCTGGACCTACCTCTACGAGGAAGCCCTGTGCCGGTTTGCCGGCATACCCGGCCGCTACTGGTATTTGTCAGACGGCGGGCACTTTGACAACACCGCGGTTTATGAGCTGATACGCCGCAAGGAAAAAATAATCTTCGCCAGCGATGACGGTGCCGACCCCTGCTATCTTTTCGACGACCTGACGAACCTGATACGCAGGGCGCGTATCGATTTTGGTGCCGAACTGGTCATCCGTAGCGCCGCCGATATCGAAAAGCTCGGTGAGGTTTGCGGCTTCGGAAGCCCGGAGGATTTTCGGCAAAGCAGAGCCCGCCGCGCGGCTATGCCCTATGCAGTGTGGGTGGAGGTTTATCACGACAACCCCGGCACCGGGAGCCCGCGCGATACCCTTGCCGAAAAGCCGGATGCGGTGGTGGTGTTTATCAAGCCTGCATTGCCAGACCAGTTGCCGGGCGATTTGTGCCACTACGCGCAAACCCACCCGGATTTTCCGCAGGAAACCACGGCAGACCAGTTCTTTGACGAAGCGCAGTGGGAAAGCTACCGCGCGTTGGGGCAGACGCTGGTGTCGCGGCTGCTGGCGCAGAACATTTTTTCGGCTATCGAAACCCGGCTTTGGCGTACCGGGCGTGACCTGGCCACAAACGGCGGCTAAAGATCGGTGCGCAGCTTCCATATCTCCGGAAACAGCACCACATCCAGCATCTTGCGCAAGTAACTCACGCCCCCCGTGCCACCGGTGCCGCGTTTGAATCCGATGACACGCTCGACCGTGGTGACGTGGCGAAAGCGCCAGAGGCGAAAAGCGTCTTCCAGGTCGGTCAGTTCTTCGCCCAGCTGGTACAGGTCCCAATGCGTTTGGGGCTGGCGGTAGGCCACCAGCCAGGCTTGCTCGACTTCATCGCTCTCGACGTAGCCTTGCGTCCAGTCGCGGCTGGTATGACTGTCGGGAACCGGAAGACCGCGGCGAGCAAGCAGCCGCAAGGCCTCGTCGTAAAGCGATGGCGCCTCATAAGCCGCCTGCACCTGCGCCAGCAGGCCGGGCCGGTGCGCATGGGGTTTGAGCATGGCGGCATTCTTGTTGCCCAGCGCAAACTCGATGCAACGGTACTGTGCGCTTTGAAACCCGCTGGAATTGGCGAGATACGGACGGATCGCGCTGTATTCCGGCGGCGTCATGGTGGCCAGGACATCCCACCCGTGCACCAGCTGCTCCATGATGCGGCTGACGCGGGCAAGCTTCTTGAACGCGCTGCCCAGGTCATCCTCGGCGACGTTGGCAATGGCGGCGCGCAGCTCATGCAGCATCAGCTTCATCCAGAGTTCGCTGGTCTGGTGCTGGATGATGAAGAGCATCTCGTTGTGGTCAGGCGAGAGCGGTTTTTGCGCGCTGAGGATGGCATCGAGTTGCAGGTAGTCGCCATAGCTCATGGACTTGCTGAAGTCGAGTTGGGCTTTTTCTTCAGCCACGATGTCGGCGGGCTTCTTCACGGTGGGCTTCATCACGTCACCGCGTTCTTCTGGGCAAAAGCAGGCTGTCGCCATTCGCCGCTTTCCAGCACTTGCCTGAGGTGTTCGACCGCGGTCCAGACATCCTCAAAGCCGGTGTACAGCGGCGTGAAACCGAAACGCAGGATGTCCAGTTGGGATGCCAGCGGACCTGACGCATCGCCAGCACGGAAATCGCCAATGACGCCGCGCGCGACCAGTGCCTGCACGATGGCGTAGGCACCTTCGGCCCGGCTCAGGCTGACCTGAGAGCCGCGCTCGCCATGCGCCAGTGGCGTGGCAATCGCCAGACCATGACCGGCACAGCCCTGGTTCACCAGGTCAATGAACACGTCGGTCAGCGCCAGCGATTTGTGGCGCAGCGCCGCCATGCCACCGAAAGGCGCGGCAGCCAGAATGGCATCGAGCCCGCAGTCGAGCGCCGTGAGGCTCAGCATCGGCTGCGTGCCGCACAGGTAGCGGTTAATGCCAGGGGCGGGTTGGTAGCCGGGCGTGAAGGCAAAGGGCGATGCATGACCCCACCAGCCCGACAGCGGCTGCCAGAAGCGTTCGACATGGTGCGCATGGACCCAGACAAACGCTGGCGCGCCTGGGCCGCCGTTCAGGTATTTGTAGCCGCAACCCACGGCAAAGTCAGCCTTAACGCCGTTCAGGTCAACCGGCACTGCGCCAGCGCTGTGCGCAAGGTCCCACACCGTCAGGATGCCTGCGGCATGCGCGGCGGCCGTCATGGCCGCCATGTCGTGCATGGCACCCGTTCGGTAATTGACGTGCGTCAGCATCAGCACCGCTGCATCGGCTGTCATCGCCGCTGACAGGTCATCAGGCTCCACCAGCAACAGCTGCAGGCCGCGTGCCTTGCACAGGCCTTCTGCAATGTACAGGTCGGTTGGAAAATTGCTGCGCTCGCTGACTACCACGCGGCGCCCGGGCCCATCGGCAGCGGCTAGGTTCAGGGCTGCGCTCAATACCTTGTACAGGTTGACCGATGTGCTGTCGGTGACCACCACCTCCCCGGGCTCGGCACCGATCAGCTGCGCGATTTTGTCGCCCACGCGTTGCGGCAGGTCAAACCAGCCGGCACTGTTCCAGGAACGAATCAGGCCCTGGCCCCACTCCGCAATGACGGCATGCGCAACCCGGTCCACGGCGGCCCTGGGAAGCACGCCCAGGGAATTGCCGTCCAGATAGATCAGCCCTTCCGGCAGCATGAATTGTTGGCGCAAATCGCGCAGCGGGTCTTGCGCATCGAGGGCGCGGCAGTCATCCAGTTTCAAGGTCATGGGATCGGTCATTTCATGCAAGCTCGCGCAGGATGGCGCGTACCGGCGATGCGTCAGCGCGCATCAGTTTGAGGGGCAGGGCGATCAGCTCATAGTCGCCCTCGGGAACGTCATCAAGCACCAGGTTTTCCAGCACCCGCAGGTCATGCGCCAGCAACTGCTGGTGGCTCGGCAGGTGCTGGCTGGTAGCGGGGTCAACGCTGGGGGTGTCAATGCCGACAAGTGCTATGCCTTTTGTAGCTAAAAGCCCGATTGTTTCGGGGGCTATGGCTATAAAAGACGCCCACGATTGACTTGCCGTGTTGCTGGTGCGCAGCAGCACGCGCCCCGGCAGGTCCGGCAGTGCATGCGCAATATGCAGGGGCAAGACCAGCGGGCCACAGTCGATGCAATGGATGACGCGACAAGGGCCGATATAGGTGGCCAGGTCAAGCTCGCCGGAACTGGCGCCGCCATTGGCATAGTGCATCGGTGCATCCGCATGGGCGCCGGTGTGGGGCGACAGCGTAATACTGTTGACGTTGACCGGGCATTCCGGCGAGCGTGAAAAATGCAGCCGCTGGCAATACGCGGTGTCTCCGGGGAACACGGGCGATTGCTCGTCCACCGGCGGCGATATGTCCCAGATGCGGGGTGTGCTTGCATGGGTTTGGCGGGTCATGCCGCAAAGGTAGCACCGCTCGATTTTGCGTGGTGTCGGTTATTTCCAACAATGGACAAAGAGTTCATGACGGTACCGGTAGGGCCAACCTGAGGCGAGACCTTGACAGTTGCTAGCCATCCCGTTTTGAAAAGCCCTGAGAGTCCGTTGCAAAATTAGTGTTGACAATGTGAAGGCAGACTGTCGACGAGAAGCTCTACAGCATCTGCTATTTTTGACAAACCCAGAAAGAGACAAGCTCATGAGCAGCCCATCAGACACAGACAAAAACAGCGGCAAGATTGCATTGGTTACCGGTGCCGGCACCGGCATTGGCAAAGAAGTGGCACTGGCCTTCTTGCGTGAAGGTTACAGCGTGGTGCTGGCAGGGCGCCGCATCGAGCCCTTGAATGAAGTGGTGAAGCTGTCGGGTTCTGATCGCGCGCTGGTAGTTGCCTGCGATGTCAGCCGGCCAGAGTCGGTGGACGCGCTGTTCGCTGCCATCCAGCAGACCTTTGGCCGTCTGGATGTGCTGGTCAATAACGCGGGTGTGAACGCACCGCGGGAAAATTTTGAGGACCTGACCTTTGACCAATGGCAGAACGTCGTGAACATCAACCTCACCGGATCGTTTCTGTGCGCGCAAGGTGCCATGCGCCTGATGAAGAATCAGCTGCCGCAAGGCGGACGCATCATCAATAACGGATCTATATCGGCCCACGCGCCGCGCCCCAACTCAGCGCCTTACACCGCCACCAAGCACGCCATCACCGGCCTGACGAAATCCATCTCGCTGGACGGCCGCAAATACAACATCGCCTGCGGTCAGATTGATATTGGCAATGCCATGACCGAGTTGGCTGCACGCATGGCCACCGGTGTGCCGCAGGCCAACGGCGAGATCGCCATCGAGCCGATGATGGAAGCCCGTCAGGTGGCCGATGCTGTGCTGCACATGGCGTCGCTTCCGCTGTCGACCAATGTCCAGTTCATGACCATCATGGCGACGAAGATGCCATTTGTAGGGCGTGGCTGAACGCCAGCACTGATGGCCCCCACAAGCGGTGTTCACGGCGGCTTGAAGTCCGCCGCGCCGCTTTTATTGATCTTTGTCCGGATGTGCCTGTCAGGCCACGCGGCCCAGCAACAGGTATTCCATCAGTGCCTTCTGCACATGCATCCGGTTTTCAGCTTCGTCCCACACCACCGATTGCGGCCCGTCGATCACTTCTGCCTCGACCTCTTCGCCGCGGTGCGCAGGCAGGCAGTGCATGAAGAGCGCATCCGGCCTGGCCGCACGCATCATCTCGCGGTCCACGCACCAGTCGGCAAAGGCTTTCTGGCGTACTTCGTTCTCAGCCTCATAACCCATGCTGGTCCACACATCGGTGGTGACCAGGTCGGCTCCGGCGCAAGCCTGCATCGGGTCTTTGAAGACCTGGTAGCTGTCCGCTGACCGGATGCCTGCAATCGACTGGTCGACCTCATAGCCGCCAGGCGTGCTCAGGTGTACCTTGAAGCCCAGGATCTCGCTGGCCTGCAGCCAGGTGTTGGCCATGTTGTTGCCGTCGCCCACCCAGGCAACCGTCTTGCCCCGGATGCTGCCGCGATGCTCGATATAGGTAAAGATGTCCGCCAGGATCTGGCACGGATGAAACTCATTCGTCAGGCCATTGATGACGGGCACCCGCGAGTTCTCGGCAAACGAAACAATCTTGGTCTGCTCATAGGTGCGAATCATCACCAGGTCGACCATGCGGCTGATGACTTTGGCGCTGTCTTCTATCGGCTCGGCCCTGCCCAGCTGGCTGCCTTCGGTGGTGAGGTTGACCACACTGCCGCCCAGCTGGTACATGCCGGCCTCAAAACTCACGCGGGTGCGGGTTGAAGCCTTCTCGAAGATCATGGCCAGCGTGCGGTCCGTCAGGGGCTGGTGCTTTTCATAGGCCTTGAATTTCTTTTTGATGAAGCTTGCGCGCTCGAAAAGATAGGCATATTCGCTGGCGTTAAGGTCACTGAACTGCAGGTAGTGCCTGATCGTCTGCTCTGTGTGGCTCATGCTTTTTCTCTCAAGAGCTGCTTGATCAGCGGGGCCAGAATTGCAACGACTTCATCGGCTTCGGCAGGGGTCATGATGAGCGCCGGAACCATGCGGATCACCGTGTCGGCGGTGACGCTGATCAGCAGGCCCGCATCGGCGGCATGTTTGAGCAATTCTCCACACGGCACGGTGAGCTCAATACCCAGCATCAGGCCGCGGCCGCGGATGTCCTTCACGCCGGCAAGGCCGGCCAGCTCGCGTGTGAACCCGGCCTTGAGTTGCTCGCCTGTCCTGACGGCGTTGGCAATCAGGTTGTCTTCTTCCATGATGCGAATGGTTTCCACACCAGCGCGCATCGCCAGCGGGTTTCCACCGAATGTGGTGCCGTGGTTGCCGGGCTGAAAAATATGGGCGGCTTTCGCCCCGGCGACCACAGCGCCGATCGGCACACCCGAGCCCAGCCCCTTGGCCAGCGGCATGACATCGGGCTTGATGCCCGACCACTGGTGTGCAAACCATTTGCCAGTGCGTCCCATGCCGCACTGCACCTCGTCGATCATCAGTAACCAGTCGCGTTCATCGCACAGTTGCCTGACTTGCCGCATGTAGTCGTCGCTCATGGGATGAACGCCACCTTCGCCCTGAATCGCTTCAAAGAACACGGCGACCACATTCGGGTTGTTGGCGGTTGCCTTTTTGATGGCGTCGATGTCGTTGAGCGGCACCCGGATGAACCCTTCGACCAGCGGGCCGAAACCGGCCTGTACTTTCGGGTTTCCCGTAGCGCTCAGGGTGGCAATGCTGCGGCCGTGAAAGGCTTTTTCATAGACCACTACCTCGGGCCGTGCGATGCCCTTGTCGTGGCCGAACTTGCGCGCCAGCTTGAGCGCGGCTTCATTGGCTTCCAGGCCTGTTGAGCAGAAGAAAACATTTTCCAGGCCTGACAGCTCCACCAGTTTGGCCGCCAGGATTTCCTGCAGCGGCACATGGTAGTAGTTGGAGCAATGGATCATCTTGCCCAGCTGGTCTTGCAACGCCGGCACCAGTCTGGCGTGGTTGTGGCCGAGGGTATTGACCGCAATGCCGCCCAGCGCGTCGAGGTAGCTTTTGCCGTTCACGTCCCACACGCGGCATCCCTGGCCATGCGACAGGGCAATGGGCAAACGCCCGTAGGTGTTCATCACATGCGGGGAAGCGGCTTCGATAGTCGGGGGCAGGGCAGCGGTCATGGGAACTCCGGGCTGGTACAGCAACAGGTTAGGGACGCCAAACAAAAAGGTCGTCCCTGCAAGGCGACGACGTTGATACGATTTTAGGGCCACCGCATCACGCCATACATGAGGATCGTGCATTACACCAATGCATGCCCCCTGCGCCACCGTCGCTCACAGGGCCACTGGAAAGCCGCCTGGAAAGTCGTTAGTCTTATATAAGATAGAATTCTTGTGCGCTGCAACAACGCAAGCTGCCAACACCTGGCACGCCTTTTTACCCTCCAGTTTTCCGATGGTTTCCAACTCCGCCAAAGAAGTTTTTATTCAGGGTGTCACCCGTGATGGCAAGACCTTCAGGCCGAGCGATTGGGCAGACCGGCTGTGCGGCGTGATGAGCCAGTTCCGCCCTGGCGGACCGCAGCCCGGGAGCCATCTGACCTATTCACCCTGGTGCGTACCCACCGTCGTCAATGGCGTGAAGTGCGTGGTCGTCAACGCGCAGCTGCGCGAACTGGAACCCATGGCCTGGGATTTCGCCATCAACTTTGCTCGCGATAACGATTTGCAAATTGCCGAAGCCTGTCTGGTGCCTGATCGCCCCTGACGAGCCGACGCTTGCGCTGCGTCATTCAGCTACCTGAATATGTCAGGCACAAAAAAGCCGTCTTGCGACGGCTTTTTTGTCTTCACTTGCAGCGCACCCTGCAAAACGGCAGACTGGCTGGTTCAGGCAGTCAGTCCGGGCGATGCCCGATCAGTTGATCAGGCGGTTTTTGCGGCAGCAGGTGCTGCCAGCGCGAGGGCTTTCACCTTGCTCGACAGGCGGGACTTGTCACGCGCTGCCTTGTTCTTGTGGAAGATGCCCTTGTCGGCAACGCTGTCGACAATGCTTTGCGCCTTGGCGAACATGTCTTTGGCTTTGTCCCTGTCACCGGCCGCCACGGCTTTTTCAACGTTTTTGACAGCGGTACGGTACTGGGAACGCAGCGAGGTGTTCGCGGCATTGAGTTTGACGTCCTGGCGGACGCGTTTACGGCCTGATGCCAGGCGCGGGTTCTTTTTCTTGGGTTTGGCGGTTGCCATAAATGAATTCCTTTAAGACCTGGAAGACCAGGCGGTGGTCTGCGGATGTTGCAAGCGAAGCCCCTGATTATATCTTGCCGCCACATTCGCTCGCTGGGTGCGCAAGCGTGGTCGCTATAAACTCCCCGAGTGTCACTTTTCAAAGCCGCCTCTACCGTATCCGTGCTGACGCTTGTTTCCCGCATTACCGGCCTGGTGCGCGAGCTGTTGATGGCTTCCACCTTCGGCGCCAGTGCCATGACGGATGCGTTCAATGTGGCGTTTCGCATTCCAAACCTGTTTCGCCGCATGTTTGCCGAAGGCGCTTTCAGCCAGGCTTTTGTGCCGGTTCTGGCTGCCAGCAAGGCCCGGCACGGTGAGGCTGAAACCAAGCTGCTGATCGACAAGGTTGCGACACTGCTGACCTGGGCGCTGCTGCTGACCTGCTTTGTGGGTGTGGCCGCAGCACCGCTGCTGGTATGGGCGATGGCAAGCGGCCTCAAGCAGGAGCCTCAAGGCTATTCGTCGGCAGTTTTCATGACCCGCTGGATGTTTCCCTACATCGGCTTCATGTCGCTGGTGGCGCTGTCGTCGGGCGTGCTGAACACCTGGCGCAGGTTTGCGGTTCCGGCGGCCACGCCGGTCTTGCTGAACGTGGCGATGATTGCAGCCGCCTGGCAGGGCGCGCCGTGGTTCGCATCACGCGGCATCGAGCCGATCTACGCGATGGCGGTGGGCGTCATGGTGGGCGGTGCGCTCCAGCTGGCTGTACAGGTTCCGGCGCTGCTGCGCCTCGGATTGCTGCCGAAAATATCATTGAATTTGGCGCTAGCCCGTGAAGCTTGGGCGGACCCAGCTACAAAAAACATAGTTAAGTTGATGCTGCCTGCGCTGCTGGGTGTCAGCGTCGCGCAGATCTCGCTGCTCATCAACACTCAGATTGCGTCCTACCTGACGCCCGGCAGTGTGAGCTGGCTCACCTACGCTGACCGCCTGATGGAGTTTCCGACGGCGCTGCTGGGCGTGGCGATCGGTGTCGTGCTGACGCCTCAGCTGGCAGCGGCCAAGGCGGCCAACGATCCGGAAAAGTATTCAGCCATGCTCGACTGGGGCTTGCGTATCGTGGTGCTGCTGGCCGTGCCATGCGGCGTCGCCTTGCTCACCTTTGCCCAGCCGCTGGTCGCCACGCTATACCACTATGGCGCGTTTTCAGCGCGTGATGTGCAGCAGACCACCACGGCGCTGATGGGCTACGGCGCCGGGCTGCTCGGACTGGTGGCAATCAAGGTGTTGGCGCCTGGCTTTTACGCCAGCCAGAATATCAAGACCCCGGTACGTATCGCGCTGGTGGTCTTGGTTATCACCCAATTGCTGAACATGGCGCTGGTGCCAGCGTTCCAGCATGCCGGTCTTGCGCTGGCGATCGGGTTTGGCGCGCTGATCAACGCCCTGTTGCTGTTGATCGGCCTGATCCGCCGGGGCAGCTACCGGCCTGCGGCAGGCTGGTTGATCTTTTCCGCCCAGGTGGTGGGAGCGAGCGCGTTGCTGGCGGCGTTTCTGTTGTGGTCGGCCGAGCATGTTGACTGGATCGGCCTGAAGTCGGCATATTTGCAACGGATTGGCCTTCTTGCTTCCGTCCTGCTTGCATCGGCTGCGCTGTACTTTGCGGCACTTTGGGCGTCTGGCCTCAAGCTGCGCCAGCTGATTCGCCGTTAAGGCAGGGGCAACGGCGATTGCATGGGCGGCAGGGCGGGTTTGTGCGCACCGGGCAGTGCGTGCTGTAGCAGGCAATCTGTGAGAAAGTAGGGCCATGCAATTAAATCTGGCTGTACCGTCTCCGTTGCAATATTTCGCCAGCCTGGTCGAGAGCGACGAGCATTTCCCTTTGCTGGAAGCGGCCGTCAGCCTGGCACAGGATGAATACCCCGATCTTGACGTGCAGCAGGTGCTGGGCGATGTCGACCAGTTGCTGGCCCGCCTCAAGCGCCGCGTTCCCGGAGATTCCCCAGCACTGCACAAGCTGCGGGCACTCAACCAGTTCTTCTTTCGCGACTTGAACTTTGGCGGCAACATCAACGACTACTACGACCCTGACAACAGTTATGTGAATGCGGTGCTGAAAACCCGGCGCGGCATTCCCATCACGCTGGCGGTGCTGTGGCTTGAGCTGGCCAGCGGAATTGGGCTGAATGCACGCGGTGTGGCTTTTCCCGGGCATTTCATGGTCAAGGTCAACCTGCCAAAAGGGCAGGTGGTGATCGATCCCTTCAGCGGACAGTCGCTCAGCCGCGAAGACCTGTCGGAGCGCCTGGAGCCGTTCCGGCAGCGAGACAACCTGGACGCCGAATTTGAAATGCCGATGGGGCTTTACCTGCAGTCAGCGCCGCCGCGCGACATCATCAACCGCATGCTGCGCAACCTGAAGGATATTCATAAAACCCAGGAAGACTGGCTGCGCCTGATTGCAGTGGAAGACCGCCTGATCGTGCTGCAGCCCGACGCCTGGCCTGAATACCGGGACCGTGGCCTGGCATGGGCCGCCCAAGGCCAAGCAGACCGCGCCGTGCCCGACCTGGAAACCTATCTGGAACATGTCGAGGACGCCATGGATGCCGGTGCCGTCAATGAACGGCTGGCCGAACTGCGGCATCAGAACATCTGAGCTGGCACTGGAACTGGAGCTGGAGAAGTAGCAGGGCCAAGACCTGCATGGCGCCTCACCGTATCCGGATTTGCCGAAAATAGGGTGAAATCGGCCTCTGGCCCAGTATTTACGCCGGCTGCTAGCTATTTAATTAGTAGCAGATAGGTGATCAAACCCGATGGCAAATCGGGCTGGACGCTTTGGCCCTCAGGAAACCGTCACGCGCGCTCCAGAGCCCATGTCCGCAATCAGGCCAATCTGGTGCACCTGCTCGCCCGCCGCGCGCAACGTTTCCGCAGTTGCCTGCGCGTTCGCTGCACCCACCACCACCACCATGCCGATACCGTTGTTAAAGGTGCGGTTCATTTCGTGGTCGGATATCGCGGCGGTCTTTTGCAGCCATGCAAACAGCTCCGTCTGCGGCCAGCTGCCGGCCTTCAGGTGCGCGGCCATGCCCTCGGGCAACACGCGCGGAATGTTCTCTAGCAGACCGCCACCGGTGATGTGGGCCAATGCCTTGATGGGATGCGCCGCCAGCGCCGCCAGAACGTTTTTGACGTAAAGCCGGGTGGGCTCCATCAGCGCCTGCCTGAAGGGCTTGCCGTCCAGCGTGGCGGGCAGGCTGCCGGCTGCACGCTCGATGCATTTGCGCACCAGGCTAAAACCATTGGAATGCACCCCGCTGCTGGCAAGGCCCAGCACAACATCGCCAGGGGCAACCTCGCGGCCGGTCAGAATTTTGGACTTTTCAACCGCACCCACCGCAAAGCCTGCCAGGTCGTATTCGCCCTCCGGGTACATGCCCGGCATTTCTGCGGTTTCTCCGCCGATGAGTGCGCAGCCGCTCAGCTCGCACCCTTTGGCAATGCCGCCGACGACAGCAGCGGCGGTGTCCACGTCCAGCTTGCCGCAGGCGAAATAGTCCAGAAAAAAGAGCGGTTCGGCGCCTTGCACCAGCACGTCGTTCACGCTCATCGCCACCAGGTCGATGCCCACCGTGTCATGCATGCCCCACTCAAATGCCAGCCGAAGCTTGGTGCCCACACCATCGGTGCCGCTCACCAGAACCGGCTCCTTGTAGCGCTTGGGTACCTCAAACAGCGCGCCAAAGCCGCCTATGCCGGCCAGAACACCTTCACGCATGGTTTTTTTGGCCAGTGGCTTGATGCGTTCGACCAGCGCGTCACCTGCGTCAATGTCAACGCCGGCGTCTTTGTAGGAGAGGGGTGAATGCGTCATGAGGGAGTTGAAAGAGGCCAGTAAGTGATGGGGCAGCCGGGCCTTCACGCTGGGTGGCGCTGGCAGCAAGCCCGATAGAATGAAGGACTGATTCTAAAGGCTCTGCAGACCTTGGCCGGCGTGGCTTGCCCGGCCTTCAAAGGCAAACCGGGCCAGTTCTATTCATGGCTTTATGCAACCTGGCTGCGATACAGCGTGCTCAATTTTTTGCTGACCCATCTTCCACCGACATTTGCCAGCAGTGCTCATCGCCTGTCGTTTGCGCGATGGGCAGGCCTGTGAGGGTGTACCAGGCATGAAACAGATTGCACTCGATATCGGCCTTGCATCGGTGCCATCTTTCGCCAATTTCTTTGCCGGTCCCAATGAGGCTGCACTAAGGCATCTGGAGGTCTGGGCGGACAGCCCTGTGCGTTCTCCGGTGCCGGTGTACCTGTGGGGTGAGCCCGGCAGTGGCAAGACCCATCTGCTCAAGGCGGTTGCCGAAACCTTGCGCTCACATGGTGGCAGCTTCGGCTGGATGGACTCTACGCTGACAGAGCCGGCGGCGTTTGACGACAACTGGACCGCCGTGATTCTGGATGAATGCCATCTGTATACCGCCGTACAACAACAGGCGGCCTTCAATTGGTTCGTCAATGCCATCAGCGGGGGCGATGGCCAGCCGCGCCGTGTGCTGGCCGCGGGTACATTGCCGCCGGCTGATCTGGCCTTGCGAGAGGATTTGCGGACACGACTGGGATGGGGGCATGTGTTTGAGATGCGCGCCCTGAGCGAGCCGGAGCGGCGCGCTGTGCTCCGCCGTGAGGCTGACGAGCGCGGTGTGTTTCTGGGAGACGAAGCGATTGACTTCATGCTCACCCGCTTTTCAAGAGATCTCAGCAGCCTGATGCAGTTGCTGGACCAGCTGGATGGCTATGCCTTGCGCACGCAGCGCGCCATCACGGTTCCGCTGATCAGGGCTATGCTTGAAAACGAATAAATGGACACCATGACCCAGCCGCCCCCGCGAAAAATTGCGCTTTTTGACCTGGATCACACCCTGATTCCGATGGACTCCGACTATGCCTGGGGCGAGTACACGATGGCGCTGGGCTGGTGCGACAGCGCGCAGTTTGCGAGGACGAACGCCGTTTTTTTTGAGCAGTACAAAACCGGCACGCTGGATATTCATGCCTATGTACGTTTCGCCACGCAGGCGATAAGAGAGCAGGGCGCTATAAGATCGATAGCTGCACGCCAGGACTTCATGCGGGATGTGATCGGAAAATGCTTGAAACCCAGCGCTCTTGCGCTGGTCCGTCACCACCAGGATGCCGGCGATGAGGTCGTGATCGTCACTGCCACCAATGAATTCGTGACCCGTCCGATTGCTGACGCTTTCGGCGTTGATGAACTGATAGCCGTCGAACTTGAGCGCAATGCCAGCGAATGGTTCACCGGAGAGATCAGGGGCACGCCGTCTTTCAGAGGCGGCAAGGTGGCGCGCGTACAGGCGTGGCTGGATGCACGCCAGCTGGACTGGAAAGATGTCGAGACGACGTTTTACTCGGACTCCATGAACGATCTGCCACTGCTTGAAAGGGTAAATCAACCGGTTGCCACCAACCCGGACGACCGGTTGCGCGCACTTGCCTTGACGCGTGGGTGGCGCATACTTGAGCTGTTTTAGCGGTGTGCACCGGCGCTTCCGGCACGCCAGCGGCCGGCCCGCATAGCATTCAGATAACCATGATCAAAACATTTATAGACAAGTTGTTCGGCAAATCGCCCGCCGATCAAAAAGGCGCCAAACGCGTCAGCAAATCGCCCTTCGGCAAGCGCGAAGACATCGCAGTCAAAGACCACGGCATTGACCCCAAACTGGTAGACGAGCGCGCGATGGATGTGGTGCACACACTCAAGCGCGGCGGCTTTGAGGCTTTCATCGTCGGGGGTGCAGTGCGCGACCTGCTGGTGGGCCTGCGCCCAAAAGATTTCGACGTTGCAACCGACGCAACGCCTGAGCAGGTCAAGGCGCTGTTCCGCCGGGCGTTCATCATTGGCAGGCGCTTTCGCATCGTTCATGTGATTTACGGCAGGGGTCGTGAGAATGAAGTCATTGAAGTGTCGACTTTCAGGGCGCACCTGGACAGCAGCCTGGCCGAGCAGGTGGGCGGCAATGAGCGCACCAGCAAGACTGAACTGGCCGGCATGAAACACGCCGTTGACGCGTCGGGCCGCGTCCTGCGCGACAACGTCTGGGGCCCGATGGAGCAGGACGCTGCCCGGCGCGACTTCACCATCAATGCGATGTACTACGACCCAGAGTCCCAGGTGGTTGTCGACTACCACCAGGGCATCAAGGACGCGCGTAAAAAAATCATCCGCATGATTGGCGACCCGGCGTCCCGCTACCGCGAGGATCCTGTGCGCATCATCCGCGCGGTACGTTTTTCCGCTAAGCTCCATGCGCTCGGGTTCACCTTTGAAGCGAAGACCGCGGCGCCACTGAGCGAGATGAGAGGCTTGCTGGCTGATGTGCCGCAATCCAGGCTGTTCGATGAAATGCTCAAGCTGCTGCAGACGGGGCATTCGCTGGCCAGCATCGAACAGTTGAAAAAGCTCGGCATGGGTGCTGGCATCTATCCCTTGCTCGATGTCGTGGTCGAGGCTGCCAACGAGCCTTTTCTCAACCTGGCGCTGCAGGACACCGACCGCCGCGTGGGCGAAGGCAAGCCGGTTGCGCCCAGCTTTCTGCTCGCGTGCGTGCTGTGGTCGGACGTTCGTGACGGCTGGGCAAAACGCCTCAAGCGAGGCGAGCACAACACGCCGGCTTTGTTGGATGCGATTGATGACGCTTTCAATGCGAGGATCGGCGATGTGTCGGGCCGGGGCAAACTTGGTGGCGACATGCGTGACATCTGGATGATGCAGCCACGGTTTGAAAAACGCGTGGGCTCCTCGCCGTACTCCCTGCTTGACCAGCCCCGCTTCAGGGCCGGTTTTGACTTTTTGCGGCTGCGCGCACAAACCGGTGAGGTTGATGCCGAACTTGCCGAGTGGTGGGAAAAATTCAGCACCGCCTATGACGATGAGCGCCATGTCATGGTCGAAGACATACGCATGGCGCAAATGCAAAAGCCGCAGGCCCCTCGGGTAAGGGTCAAACGCGCGGCAAGCACTTCGCCAGGCCCGATAGCTTTGGCACGCGCGGCCGATACCCTGGGCGAAGCTGGTGAACCTACCGATGCGGAGGCGCCGGCCGGATTCACGCTGGAGGCGGGCGAGTTTGCGCCGGCCAAAAAGCGCCGCCGTCGCCGCAAGCCGGCAGGCCGGGGTGATGGCGGTCTGAACACTGGCGCTGACCAGGACGCTACGGACAACAACGCCGCTATGCGTACCGGCGACGATTCGACCTTTGGCCAGCCTTCAGGCCCTGCCTCGCAGTAACGCGGTCAGGCAGCAACCCAGCGGTCGCGTCGCAAGCCGGCTTTGTCCAAGGTGTTGGTCTATATCGCGCTGGGCGCAAATCTGGGCGATGCGGCGCTGGCCTTGGGCGATGCCGAAAAAGCACTTGCCGGCCTGCCTGGCACGAGTCTGCTCGACCGGTCGAGCGTCTACAAAACGGCACCTCTTGGCATCGAAATGCCGGCCAGCGAGCGGGCCTGCCTGCCGGCTGATAGCGTTGCTTTTCATCCCGACTACTTCAATGCCGTGGTGTCACTAACCACCAGCCTGACTGCGCCTGAGTTGCTGAAGCATTTGCAGCGGATCGAAACCGACGCGGGCCGCCAGCGACCCTTTCCCAACGCGCCGCGTACGCTGGACCTTGATCTGCTGCTGTATGGCAGCGCGACCATCGACTCCACAAGCTTAACAGTGCCACATCCGCGCATGTGGCAGCGGGCTTTTGTGCTGGTGCCGCTGGCTGAAATTGCCCCGGAGCGGGTCAGCATCGAACAGCTTGAGGCGGTAGCGCATCAGGCGATCTGGCGAGTTGGTGCGTTGTGAACTTCGCCATGAACGCGCGCCAGCTACCGCTGCAGTTCGGATGAAATTCCCTGACCTGTTGCGGTGGCATCAGGGAGCCAGTCTTTCGCGCAACCAGTTCATGTCGTCCTGCAGGGTGTAGCGCAGGCGGTCATGCAGGCGGCTTCGGCGCCCCTGCCAAAACTGCCAGTTGTCCGGTTTGAGGCGATAGCCGCCCCAGTGTGGCGGTCGCGGCGGCTGCAATAAAAATTTGGCACCATACTTTGCCGCGTTCGCAACCAGAACGCCCCGTCCCGAGATTACCTCGCTTTGCGGGCTGGCCCAGGCGCCGATTCGCGAATCCAGCGGGCGGCTGTGAAAGTAAGCATCGCTTTCCTCGTCCGATATCCTGTCCACCACGCCCTCGATTCGCACCGTGCGCTCCAGCTCCACCCAATGAAACTGCAGGGCTGCATAGGGATTGCCAGCCAGTTCCAGCCCCTTGCGGCTCTGGTAGTTGGTGTACCAGACGATCCCGCGCTCATCAAAGCCCTTGATCAGCACGACCCGTGTGGAGGGCCTCAAGTCGCCGCCGACAGTTGCCAGTGTCATGGCATTGGGCTCGGGCACCTTGGCGGCAATGGCCTCCTTGAACCACTGGTCAAACTGCAGGAAGGGATTCGCGTTCGATGCGGTTTCGTCGAGCTCGGCCCGCTCATAACTTTTACGGAGATCGGTTATCGACGCGTTTGCGGTGGCGTTGGGGTCAGTCATCGGCTGAGTATAGGTAGCGCGGGCGTTCCTGCTTACAGGGGGGTTATGGCGCTTGCCCAGCATCGCGACCTTATGTCGGCAGGGCACGGACCTGCCTGGAGGGCGCATCAGGCAGGGCGTGCTGCAGCCCCGCGCCGCACACCGCCTGGTCAGCTGCGGGCAATAACGGCGCAGGCAACGCGCGCGCCGGAATTTCCGGTCGGCTGGGTTTTGTAATCATCCGGGTCCAGATGCACGATCAGTCCCCGGCCAATGATGTCGGTGGCGCCGGGCCCGACGGCGATTGCCCGGGATTCAAAGTCGAAGGTAGCCACGCCGGCTGCGTCGGCTTTCAAACCTTGCAAATCACCTGCGTGGTGTTCGCCTGCACCGTGCCTGCCATGCGGGCGTCCTGCCGGGTTGAAATGGCCTCCCGCGCTCATGCCATCGCCGCTGGAGCAGTCACCTTTTTCATGCACATGAAAGCCATGCTCGGCGTTGGGTTTCAGTCCACGCACCGTGCCTGACACCCTCACGCCATTGCGCTGCGGGGTGAAGGTCACCACGCCGGCGGCCTGGCTGCCCTTTGTGCTTTGCAATTGCGCCGTAGCAGCAGGGCTGGTGTTGTTACTCATGGCGCAGGCCGTCAAAAAGAGCGCGCTGCTCAGCAGTATCAAATGAGGTTGCATGAAGAAGGCCTTTCGTGGCCCGGCCGGGTTGGCGGGCTATGTCCACTCTAGGCTTATCCGCCGCGGCCGGCAAGTGGATGGGCTTACGGGTTTGCCCGCCCAGATGCTCTGCTCATGAACGGGCAAGACGCAGCAGTTTGCCCAGGGCGTGATCGTCGATACCCAGTTCCTGCAGCTTGCTGTGCGTCAGCTGCGCATAGTCGAGCGTGGTGCCGAAGCGCCCGCATGAGCTGCTGAAGATCTGCCGGTAGACGTCTTCGTGCAGCACACCGGTATGGTTGGGGCTGCGCTTTGACAGGGTGAAGGCCAGGGCCCTGACCTCGCCCAGCGGCGTCTGGCAGCGCAGCCATCTGGGGTCATACACGCCGTTTGGCATCTCCCGGTCCCACAGGGCAGGCAGGCTGGCGGCCACCTGCGCCTTCGCGATTCGAAACACCATGCCCTTGCAGCTTCCGCCCGACAACAGGCCGAATACCAGGCCCGGGTTTTCAGGCGTGCCGCGGTTGACGCGGCTCCACATCTTGAGTGCGCGATGATAGCCATGGACGATCGCCAGCCGCTCCTCGGCGAACTCGAACTCGGGCCGCCAGATCAGGGACGCATAGCCAAAAATCCACAGGTCCGAGTGACCACCCCATTCGCGGGTGACCGTATCGAGCATGCGGGCGGGATCGCGGGTTGGCTGGTTGCTCGCAGCGGTTTTGAAAGCCGGGTTCTTCACACCCCGACTTTACAATGCGGCGATTTTCCAGGCAGGGCAATCATGGGTATTGAAGACAGCGACAGCCAACCCGGCATCGTCACCGCCATCGTGGGCACGCTGGTGGCGCTGGTGGTCGGCATCACGGTGGGCGTCGGCATATCCAGCAGCAACCGACCCAAAACAGCGCCAGCGGTTTTGCCGGGCCAGGCCGTGCCCGGCAGCAGCGCGCAGGTCGCGCTTCCGGCCGCGGTTGATACGCCTGGCGAGCAGCTGGCGTCACCGCATGCATCGGATGCCGCCAGTGTGCAGGTCGACAGTGGCGTGGTGCGATTTTATTTTGCGTCGGGCAGCGCCCAGCTGGCGCCGGGTTCGGCAGAGGCATTGAAAAGTCTGATCACGGCGGCGCAACTGGGCGGCAAGCTGGCTATTTCGGGCTTTCATGATAGGACCGGCGATCAGGCGCAAAACCGGGAACTTGCCTTACAGCGCGCGCTGGCAGTCAGTGACATTCTCAAAGCTGAGGGGGTGCCGGGCTTCAGAATCGTGTTGAACAACCCGGTAGAGATGCAGGGCAGCGGCAGCATGGCTGATGCGAGGCGGGTCGAAGTTACGCTTCAGTAGCAGGCAGCTGCGCCGCTCGGGCGCACTGGTTATGGCTTTCGCCCGATGAAGATTGACCTTTGCGCGCGGTAGTGTCGAAGGGTTCTTCTCCAGTGCTGACCCTTCGATACCCCGGGATGAACGGAGAGTAACTGATGCTTACCGGGAGGGTTGATAGCAGCCGGTCCGCTGTTCAATTTTTTGGTAACCCATTGGAAACCTAGTGGGCGTTCAAAAGCTCGTAACCGGGTTACCATGGGTTATGGTAATAAAGTTACCTTTTGCGCGATCGAGGACTTCTACCTTTCAACACACCTCACCTGGCCCAGAAGCGTCTGGCATCCGTCAAACGCCAGGCCTGCAGCCAGAGCAGCTCGCCCTGCCCGTGTTCAAAATGATCAATCACCACTGCACGTTCGTGGAGTTATCAACCATTGAAAGACCGTCAACACATGGCTTCAAGCAATATTTCCGTTCACCCCGTCGTTGCCGACGTGACCGCGCGAGTCACCGAGCGCAGCCATCAGCGCCGCAGCGAGTATCTGGCCCGCCTGCAGGCGGCTTCGCGCCGAGACCGGGGCACCGACCGCATGGGTTGCGCTAACTTGGCGCATGCAGTGGCCGGCATTCCGCTGGATGACCGGTTCAAGGTCGTCACGCAAAAAGCGCCCAATATCGGCATCGTGACGGCCTACAACGACATGCTGTCAGCCCATGCGCCGCTGCAGGGTTACCCGCAGCTGATCAAGGAAGAGGCGCGCAAGCTGGGCGCAACGGCCCAGGTAGCTGGCGGCGTGCCGGCCATGTGCGATGGCGTGACGCAGGGCACCGAGGCGATGGAGCTCAGTCTTTTCAGCCGCGATGTGATCGCCATGGCCACTGCAGTTGCGCTCTCGCACGACATGTTTGATTCGGCGCTGATGCTGGGAGTGTGCGACAAGATCGTGCCGGGCCTGCTCATCGGGGCGCTGCACTTCGGCCATCTGCCGACTGTCTTTGTGCCGGCCGGGCCAATGACATCCGGCATTTCCAACAGCGAAAAATCCCATGTTCGGGAGCAGGCTGCGCAAGGCCTGGTCGGTCGGGCGGGCCTGCTGGAATCTGAAATCAAAAGCTACCACAGCCCTGGCACCTGCACCTTTTACGGCACCGCCAACAGCAACCAGATGCTGCTGGAAGCCATGGGCCTGCATGTACCCGGCAATGCCTTTGTGAACCCCGGCAATGCCTTGCGGCAGGAGCTCACCCGCGAAGCAGCGCGTACCGTGCTGGGCAGGCCAACGCCCTTGGGCGTGGAGCCTGCAGACACCGTCATGCCGGCATCAGATGCCAGTGATTCGACCACGCCATTTGCCTGCCCACCCATCGGTCTGGTCGTCAATGAGAAAGCCATCGTCAATGCCATGGTGGCGCTGCTGGCCACCGGCGGCTCTACGAACCACCTGATTCATTGGGTAGCGGTAGCGCAATCGGCCGGCATCACCATCGACTGGGATGATTTTTCTGCGCTGTCCGATGTCGTGCCGACCCTGGCCCATGTGTATCCGAGCGGCAGCGCTGACGTCAACCAGTTTCAGGCGGCAGGCGGGCCGGGCTATGTGATCCGCGAACTGCTCGATGCCGGCTTCATGCATGCCGATGTGCTCACCGTGCGCCCCGGGGGCATTCGCGACTACACCTGCGAGCCTGCACTTGGCAGCACGCCGGCGGCGCCGCTTGCCTGGCATGAGATGGGGGCGTCGAAGGACGACGGCATTGTTCGACCTGCCAGCGCGCCCTTCAGCGCCACTGGCGGGCTCAAGCTGTTGCGCGGCAATCTCGGCCGCAGTGTGATCAAGGTGTCGGCCGTGCCAAAAGACCGGCATGTGATCGAGGCGCCAGCCCGGGTGTTTGATTCGCAAGAGGCCCTGCATGCAGCCTTTAAGTCGGGCGAGCTGGACCGCGATGTGATTTGCGTGGTGCGCTGGCAGGGGCCCCAGGCCAACGGCATGCCGGAGCTGCACAAGCTCACGCCGCCGCTGGCCGTGTTGCAGGGCAAGGGGTTCAAGGTTGCGCTGGTGACCGATGGGCGCATGAGCGGGGCCTCTGGCAAGGTGCCAGCCGCCATCCATGTGTCACCTGAAGCTGCCGCCGGCGGGCCGCTTGCGCGGGTACTGGACGGCGACATCATCCGGCTGGACGCTGACAGCGGTGAGCTGCAGGTGATGCTGCCAGACGTCGACTGGCAGGCACGGCCACTGGCAAAAATGCCACCGGCACTGCGCCAGGCCAACAGCCTGGGAATGGGCCGTGAACTTTTCACGGGTATGCGCCGCAGTTCGCTGACGGCCGAAGAAGGAGCTTTGTCATGGCTGTAACCCCACCTGCAACTGACGCGGACCGTAGCGACGCTGGTGGTAGGCAAGCGTGGATGGACGCCCGGGCCGCGGTCGATAAACAGCTCACCGCCCGGCAGGTCATGCAGGACGCCCCTGTCATTCCCGTCATCGTGCTCAGCGACACCACGCAGGCGGTGCTGCTGGCCAAAGCCCTGGTAGCAGGCGGCATCCGCATGCTGGAAGTAACGCTGCGCACCCCGCAGGCGCTGGCCTGCATCGAGGCGATCGCCCGGCAGGTGCCGGACGCGGTGGTTGGCGCAGGAACCTTGCGCAGCGCAGCAGATGCGCAGGCCTGCAGCATGGCTGGTGCGCGGTTTGCCGTGAGTCCCGGTTATACCCAGGCGCTGGGCCAGGCCTGCAGCGACCTCGGTCTGCCCCTGTTGCCAGGCGTGGCCACTGGCAGCGAAATCATGATGGCGCAGGAGGCGGGCCTCTCCGAGCTCAAGTTTTTTCCGGCGATGCAGGCCGGTGGCCCGGCGATGTTGAAGGCCTGGAGCGGCCCCTTTGGTGATGTGCGCTTCTGCCCGACGGGCGGCGTGTCGGCTGCCAACGCAGCCGATTTTCTGGCCCTGCCCAATGTGGTCTGTGTGGGCGGCTCATGGCTGACCCCTGCTGATGCGGTGGAGCAGGGCGACTGGAGCCGGATCACGGCGCTGGCCCTGGATGCCTGCAAACTGGTGCGGCGAGCAGTGCGCTAAGTGCTTCAGCCAGCATGCGCATTTGTGCGGCGTGGAGAGCAGCAGCCTCCGGCTGCCAGCCCGAACCGCGCTATTTTCAGAAATTTAAGTAAATAATGGCTGGAGCCCAGGTATTATAAGGGCCTCTAGCTATTAAAATTATAGTAACCGGCTTCTGCCTCATCACGCCCTGGCAGTGCGGTGCTTTAGCGCAAACCGGCTCCGGCCCCCTGTTCGGCACGCTGGATCAACTCAATCTTGTAGCCATCCGGGTCGGTGACAAACGCGATCACGGTACTGCCGCCTTTGACCGGGCCAGCTTCGCGCGTTACGTTGCCGCCTGCTCCCTTGATCTTTTCACAGGCGGCGTACGCGTCTGGCACGCCCAGCGCAATGTGGCCGTAGGCGTTGCCCATGTCGTAGCTCTCCACGCCCCAGTTGTAGGTCAGCTCGATTTCTGCTTGCGCCGGGTTGCCCTCATAGCCCACAAAGGCCAGGCTGTACTTGTAGTCGGGGTTTTCAGACTGGCGCAGCAGCTTCATGCCGAGCACCTGGGTATAAAAATCAATCGAGCGCTGGAGGTTGCCAACGCGCAGCATGGTATGAAGCAGTCGCATAAGGTCGCACTTTCTCGTAGACAAAGCAGGCGATTGTCCGGCAATGACGCCGGCCGTGCTGGCCGGTGCCAACAGCCTGACAGCTCAGCCCGGTTTGCCGTCACGCCTGTGCCTGTATTGGACGGACGTCCGGTTATTCCGGAAACCGTTTTTATCGCCCGGCTATCGGGTTGTAGAACGGAAGGAAGCCTGGCTGAACGCGCATTGGCAGTCGGTGCAAACGCGCGTGCCGTGCACCGCAGGCGGTTGATGGCTTCAACCTGTTTGGTCTGGTACAGCCAGGGTCGCGGCAGGAACAGAGCCCGCCGCGGGCGATGCCTCTACTTCTCGCCACCACTGGCCTTTGCCACATAACGCGCCAGTGCCGCGATCTCTTCCTCTGACAGGATGGCCGTGTAGGACGGCATATTGCCCAGGCCATTGCGCAGGGCCTTGCCGACGCGTGCCATGTCGGGTTTGAGCTCATCCAGCACCGGGCCTACCGCGCCTTCGGTGCCGGCTTGAGGGTGTGGCACACGGCGCATGCCCGCACCGCATTCACGAACAGTTTTTTGCCCAGCGCCATTTGCGCCGCCTCATCAGCGGCCATGGCTGGCATGCCGACCGCGCCTGCAAGCAGCAGCTGCATCAAGCGCTGAAAGCCCGCGCGAGGCAGGCACGGCGCCGGGGGGATGCAAGGCCGGCTCATGCGCGGCGGATTCATGCGACCGTGATCTTCACGGCATGGTCAGGCCAGCTGGTGTTGGTGTAACCGCTATGGTTTTCACAGCGTGCCTCGGGCTGCACGTTGCCAGCGGTATCGGTGGCGCGGCTGCTCAGGGTGTAGCTGCCTTCGGCCAGCCGTGCCTGCAGCACAATCGGGCGCACCATGCCGGGCTTGAGCTTGCCGCTGGCCGGGCCGTCCTCGGCGCTCGGCGAGTTGATCCATGACTTGACGGTCATCTCCTGAACCGACGGCTGGCTGGGGTCGCTCTTGCCGCCGGCGGGCGTCATGCGGTAGCTGTGCGACATGATCCTGGCATCGCTTTCCTGTGCAGTAAAAGCCAGCTGCTTGACCTACTTGATGTTGTTGACGCCGGTGTAGCCTGGCACGATCAGCCGGAGCGGGCCGCCATGCGCCAGCGATACCGGCGCGCCGTTCAGCTCCCAGGCCAGCAGCGCGTCTGCCATGGCTGCAACTGGCAACGAACGTTCGACCATGATGGTTTTGGGGTCGATCCCGGCGGGCAGGGTCTGGCCGCCGGTGCCTGTCATGTAGGCCCGGCCGGTTGCCAGCCCGCCAAGCGCTTCAACCACCGCGCGAACCGGCACGCCGCTCCACACCACGCAGCCGGCGGCGCCCACTGTCCAGGGCGTTCCGCTTGGCTTGCTCGGAAAGAAACTACGGCCATTGCCCGAGCACTGCAGCACCATCGCCACGGTTTCGATGCCCATGGATTTCAGGTCGCGCACCGTCAGCTTGCGCGGGTTTTTCAGGCGTCGATCATGATTTCCCAGCTGTCACGGTCGGCCACGATGGAAGCGTCGGGCGCCGGCAGGTTGTTGCGAATGTAGAGCTGCTCGGAAGGGGTGATGACACTGGTGCCAAATGCGCTGCGCTTGGTCTCGATGGTGGTGGCGCTGTGAACGATGACGCTGGCCGGTTCTTTGAAAGCCGCGTAGGCGGGCAGGGGCCTGGCGGCCGCCGGTGTTTGAGCCACGGCTCCCGTGGACCAGCTTGCCATGCCCAGGATGGCCAGGGCGTTGGTGCTTCCGGCAAGGACATGGCGGCGGGTAAGGGCGCTGTCGGGTGTTGTCATGCGGGTCTCCATCAGGGTTATGAGCTCCGAAGGCAAGCCGTTTGACCCGGCCAACACCGCCAATTTTCTAGATACTTACCCGTCGAGTCATCGGCAATCGTGGCGACGCTGCATCGCTGACGCAGGCGATTGGGGTTACACCGCTACCGTGTAGTTCAGCGCCATCCGCCCGCCGTCCACCACGACGATCTCGCCAGTGATATAGCTGGCCGCGTCGCTGGCGAGATAGGCCACCGTGTCGGCTATTTCCGAAGGCTCGCCAAGCCGCTTCATGGGTGTGCGGCTCAGGATCCTGTTTGTGGCATCGTGGCTGGTCAGGACGGCCTTGGCCGCCAGTTCGGTGGCTATCGTGCCTGGGGCGACCGCATTCACGCGGATGCCCCTGTCCGCCAGCGACAGCGCCATCACCCGGGTCAGCTGGTTGATGCCGCCCTTGCTCACGTTGTAGCTGGCAATCGAAGGAATCGCCAGGGTGGCGTTGACCGAACTCATGTTGATGATGCTGCCGCGTGAGGCGAAGCCGCCTTCGCCCGCGCGCGCCTCGGCGCCTGCCATGACGCGTGCCACGGCCTGGCCGACCAGAAAGGCGCCGATCAGGTTGACGCGCAGCACGGCTTCAAAGTCTGCTGGTGTGATGTCCAGAAAGTCGCTTGCCTTGAAGATGCCCGCGTTGTTGACCAGTACGTCAATACGGCCGTGCTCAGCCACCACGCTGGCTACCAGCGCATCAACCTGTGCCTTGTTGCCCACATCGCAATGCACATAGCTGGCGCCAAGCTCGGCTGCCAGTGCCTGGCCACGGCTGTCGTCGATATCGGCCATGACAACGCTTGCGCCCTCGCGGGCAAAACGCCGCGCACAGGCCTCACCGATGCCTTGTGCGCCGCCGGTCACGATGCAGACGCGGCCCTGCAGGCCAAACGATACGGCGCTGCTCTTTAATGATGTTTTAATGCTCATGTTCTTATCCTGCCTCCGCATGAAGCTATGAAAATCATAGCATTTTCGCCCGCCTCGCCAGCAGTGGTTCCGGGCTTGTACAGGGCCGAACCGATGCCGAAGCCGTTGGCGCCGGCGTCAAAGTAAGCGCGCATGTTGCTCGGCGTGATGCCACCCACCGGCATGATGATGGTGGATGCGGGCAAAACCGCGCGCAAGGCCTTGACCACGGCAGGCGTTGCCATCTCGGCCGGAAAGAGCTTGAGCCCGGTGGCGCCAGCGTCCAGCGCGGCGAATGCCTCGCTGGCGGTCATCACCCCGGGCAGGCAGACCAGGTGCAGGCGAGCAGCTTCACGCACCACCACGGGGTTGAAGTTGGGCGACACAATCAGTTGGCCACCGGCTGCGTGAACCTGGCGCACATCTTCGGCGGTAAGTACCGTTCCGGCCCCGATCAACGCCTTGGGGAAAGCGCAGGCCATCGCTGCAATGCTTTCCAGCGGCTGCGGCGAGTTGAGCGGCACCTCGATCAGCGACCAGCCGGTTGCTGTCAGCGCCTCGCCTACCGGCAGGGCCTCGGCCGGACGGATGCCGCGCAAGATCGCCACCAGCGGAGTCGTCAGCAGTGCATGGGCAAATTTTTGGTGTGGATTCAGGGTGGGGCTCATGGATGTGTCCGTTTGGAAGGGTTCAGCGCAGGGTGTTGGCGATGGCGCGTATCCCGCGCCAGGTAACGCCAGCGCTGACCTGCTGCACAGTGGCACCAACGATATCCAGCGCCTGCGCATACCGCGCCGCCAGTGCATCCGCACCGAGCACCAGCACGGTCTGGCGGGGTTGCAGGGCTTGTGATTTCAGCTCTTCCCCAATCACCAGGCCAGACAGATAACTCGGCAGGGCGACGCTTTCCAGACGTTTGAACAGTGCCAGGGTGCGGGTGCTGAAGGCTGTGTTCAGAAGCCCTGGACCGCCAAGCGCGTGGCGCACGCCCTGGCCGAAGGCCGCGTGCTCCATCGGCGGCTCTGCTTCGGGCAGGGTCCGCGCCAGTATGGAATGCCTGCGTAAAAGGGCGTAGAACTCCCCGGTCATGAAGGTTGAAAAGTCGACCACGCGGCCGCCTTCAACGCTGGCCCATTTGCTGTGCGTTCCAGGCAGCACCAGCCGAGCATCGGCAAGCGACAGTAGTTCCAGCGCACCGAGAATCTGTGTTTCCTCACCACGCATCACGTCCGGCACGCCCGCGTGTTCAATGCTGAGTCCGGGCACGATGCCGACCCTGCCCGGCCCATTCCAGTCAACCCACATCAGCTGGCTGGCGATGTCGTGAAAACCAGCCGGGCAGGCGCAATAAGGCGCTTCAACCCAGCCCTGCTGGCTACCCGCCATGCCCGCAATCAGGCACAGATCGGCGTGCGCCATCCAGTCACCAAAGCAGGTTCTGAACACTGCAGGAAACTCCCCAGCCGCCACCGTCAGGATGCCGCGTGGAAAAGAGCGTTCTTCCAGCACATTGCCGCCGTCGTCCAGCATGGCACCCCTCAACGCAGAACTGCCCCAGTCGAGCGCCAGCAAGCGGTTCATGTGGCAGCCCTCGACACCGGCGGCGTGCTGGTAAGGCTACTCAATGGTTGTCGCGAGGGACGAAAGCGCCCCGCTTGCCGACCAGGAAATCCAGGTCAACGCCTTCATCGGCCTGCAGTACATGGTCGGTGTAGAGCTTCCAGTAACCCGATGACAGCGGCGGCGCAGGCGGCGCCCAGCCGGCCATGCGCCGGGCCAGTTCCTCGTCGCTCACATGCAAATGGAGCCGGCGGTTGGGAACGTCGAGCTCGATCAGGTCACCGTTCTGCACCAACGCGAGCGGACCGCCGGCCGCAGCTTCTGGCGCGGTATGCAGGATGACGGTGCCGTACGCGGTGCCGCTCATGCGCGCATCGCTGATACGAACCATGTCGGTGATGCCTTTGCGCAAGACCTTGGGTGGCAGCGGCATGTTGCCGACTTCCGCCATGCCGGGGTAGCCCTTGGGGCCGCAGTTTTTCAGGACCATGACGCAGTTTTCATCAACGTCGAGGTTTTCGTCGTCAATGCGCGCATGGAAGTCCTCTATGTTCTCAAACACCACCGCACGGCCGGTGTGCACCATCAACTCAGGTGTCGCGGCGCTGGGCTTGATCACTGCGCCACGCGGTGACAGGTTGCCCCGCAGCACCGCGATGCCTGCCTTTTCCTTGAAAGGCAGCGCAAGCGACTTGATGACCTCGGTGTTGTAGTTCTCGGCACCTGCAATGTTTTCGCCGACCGTTTTACCGTTGACCGTGATGGCGCCGGTGTGCAGATGCTGGGCGATTTCCTTCATGACGACCGGCAGACCGCCGGCGTAGCAGAAGTCTTCCATCAAATACTTGCCTGAAGGCTGCAGGTTGACCAGGCATGGCAATTCGCTGGCCAGCCGGTCAAAGTCATCCACCGTCAGCTTGACGCCGATGCGGCCTGCAATCGCGATCAGGTGGATCACCGCATTGGTGGAGCCGCCGATGGCAGCCAGCGTCTTGATGGCGTTTTCAAACGCCTCACGTGTCAGGATTTTAGAGAGCGTCAGGTCCTCATGCACCATCTCGACGGCCCGACGCCCTGCCATACGCGCCAGCACATTGCGCCGGCCATCGACGGCCGGATAAGCCGCATTGCCCGGCAGGCCGATGCCCAACGCCTCGACCATGCTGGCCATGGTGCTGGCGGTGCCCATGGTCATGCAGTGGCCGTGGCTGCGGTGCATGCAGCTTTCAGCTTCAAAAAAGTCCTGCAGCCGCAAGGTGCCAGCGCGAACCTGCTCGCTCATGCTCCACACGCCAGTGCCAGAGCCCAGGTCCTGGCCGCGCCACTTGCCACTCAGCATAGGGCCCCCGCTGACGCCAACCGTCGGCAGGTCAACGCTCGATGCACCCATTACCAGCGATGGCGTCGTCTTGTCGCAGCCCATCAGCAGTACGACGCCGTCAATCGGGTTGCCGCGAATGCTTTCCTCCACATCCATGCTGGCCAGGTTGCGGTACAGCATGGCGGTTGGCCGCAGCAGGGTCTCTCCGAGCGACATGACCGGGAATTCGAGCGGAAAGCCACCTGCCTCATACACGCCGATCTTGACCTGCTCTGCCAACGTGCGGAAATGGCTGTTGCAGGGCGTGAGTTCGCTAAAGGTATTGCAGATGCCGATAACGGGCCTGCCGTCGAACTGGTCGTCGGGCACGCCCTTGCCCTTGACCCAGCTACGGTAGGCAAAGCCATCGCGGTCCTGGCGGCCGAACCACTGCTGGCTGCGCAGCTCTGCGGCGGGTTTTTTCGGTTTTGGGGGGTTCACAGGATCGGTCATCAGGGAAAGTCCTCAATTTGGTATTCATATTATGGTCATACCATTGCGCGATTGCGTTAGTAAAAACCATGATCAAGAATGTCCACGGCAACACGGTTGACCATCTCGGCGAAGCCATCGTCGCGGGGCGTTATGCCACGGGCGCGTCCATTCCGCCGGAACCCGTGCTGTGCCAGGAGCTCGGCGTCAGCCGCACCGTGGTGCGTGAGGCCGTGAAATCGCTAATTGCCAAGGGCCTGATGACGACCGGCCCCAAGGTTGGTACGCGGGTGTTACCCGAAGATCAGTGGAACTGGTTTGATCCGGATGTGATCATCTGGCAATCCAAGGCAGGGCTGACGCCGGAATTTCTGCGCGATCTGCAGGATCTGCGCCGGGTTGTCGAGCCCGCCGCCATGCGGCTGGCCGCCGAGCGCGCCACGCCGGACGACATTGCAGCGGTAGAGCTGGCGTATGCCGGCATGAAGCGGGCCGTGCATGAGGGCGGCGACTATGTCACCCATGACCTGCGCTTTCACCAGGGCCTGCTGCGCGCCAGCCGAAACCGCATGCTGGTGCAGATGAGCAAGGCGCTGGCAGCGCTGCTGCGCACCAGCTTTGAAATATCCACCCGGCGGCAGGATGGCCCGCTGCATTCATTGCCTTTGCATCGCGAGGTGCTCGACGCGGTGATTGCTCACGACCCTGACCGGGCCGAAAAAGCTATCCGGGTGCTGATCGATGGCGCGCGCACGGATATTGAAGAGGTACTCGGTTCACGCCGTCGCCTGCCGCGCTTGAATGAGCCGGCTTCCCTGCTCAAAATGGGTCTGGCACGAGAAGGAGAACAGATTGGTTGATCTTGCAAGGGGAATGTCGTCTTCCATCAATGGCTTCTTCAGGCTGCTTGAAGTGCTGATCGTTGCCAGCATGGTGGCCATGGTCATCATGGTGTTCGGCAATGTGGTGCTGCGTTACGGCTTCAATTCCGGCATTGATGTGTCGGACGAAATGGCGCGTTACAGCTTCATCTGGCTCACCTATATCGGCGCCATGGTGGCTATGCGCGAGAAAGGTCACCTGGGCGTTGACACGCTGGTCAAGCGCCTGGGCGTTGGTGGCAAAAAGCTCTGCCTTTTTGTCAGTGAACTTCTGATGCTGGGCTGCAACGTGCTTTTCTTCGTGGGCACCTGGAAAATGCATGCCTTGCAGCTCAGCAATGTCTCACCGGTGGTTGGCCTGTCGATGATCTGGGTTTATGGCGTGGGTTATGTCGTCGGTGTTGTCATGGGGCTCATGAATCTGGACGTGCTCTACAGGCTGCTGACCGGCAGGCTGCGCGACGATGAACTGGTTCAGGTGATCGAGACCGAAGGCCTCGCCGACGTCGAAAAAGAATTCGGACAGGCCAAGCCATGACCGTTACCGTGTTCATCGTCAGCCTGCTGGCCGCCATGGCCATCGGCATGCCTATCGCCTATGCGCTGCTGGTGTGCGGCCTGACCCTGATGGCTTTTCTGGCGGCCACCAGCGGACTTGTCACCTTTGACAGCCAGATCCTGGCGCAGCGCTTCGTTGATGGGGCTGACAACTTTCCCCTGCTGGCTGTGCCGTTCTTCATGCTCGCGGGGGAATTCATGAACGCCGGGGGTCTGAGCCGGAGAATCGTCAACATGGCAATGGCCTGGGTGGGGCACTACCGCGGCGGGCTCGGTTATGTCACGGTCGTGGCGGCGGTGATCATGGCTTCGCTCTCGGGCTCCGCGGTGGCAGATACCGCTGCGCTGGCAGCCTTGTTGATCCCCATGATGCGGGCTGCGGGCTACGACGTGAACCGTGCCGCCGGGCTGGTTTCGTCGGGCGGCATCATCGCGCCTGTGATACCGCCATCCATCGGCATGATCATCTTTGGCGTAGCAGGCAATGTCTCCATCACCAAGCTGTTTCTGGCCGGCATCGTTCCGGGCGTGCTGATGGGTGTTGCCGTCGGCCTGACCTGGTGGTGGGTCGCCAAAAAGGAAAAAGTGCTGCCTGCCGACAAGGTCGACATGCCGACGCGCCTGAAGATCACGGCGCAGGGCAGCCTGGCGCTGGCGCTGCCGGTCATCATCATCGGCGGTATGAAGTTTGGTGTTTTCACACCCACTGAAGCTGCAGTGGTGGCGGCAGTCTACAGCCTGGCGGTGGGCCTGTTCGTGTACCGCGAACTGAAGATATCGCAGCTGTACGGGCTGGTGCTGAAGGCCGGCAAGACAACAGCAGTGGTGATGTTCCTGGTCGCGGCAGCTATGGTCAGTGCCTGGCTCATCACCGTGGCCAACATCCCATCCGAGGTCGCCGACATGCTGTCACCCTTCATGGACAACAAGATGCTGCTCATGTTTGTGATGATGGTGCTGATCGTCATCGTGGGCACCGCGCTCGATTTCACCCCGACCGTGCTCATCCTCACACCGGTGCTGATGCCGGTGGTGTTGAAAGCCGGAATCGATCCGGTTTACTTTGGCGTGATGTTCATCATGAACAATGCCATAGGCCTTATTACCCCGCCCGTGGGAACCGTGCTGAACGTCGTGTGCGGTGTGGCCAAGATCTCGATGGACGATGCCTTCAAGGGCGTGATGCCCTTTTTGCTCGCGCAGCTTGCCGTACTTTTTCTGCTGGTGCTGTTTCCGCAGATTGTCACCGTGCCATTGCAGTGGTGGATGCGTTGACAGGCTCATTTATCAACGTGACAACAAGCCAACCCGGCTATTACGACCCCAAGGAGACCCTCATGCTCAAACGTAGAACCCTTATGTCAACCGTGGCTTCAGCCGTTCTGGCGACGGCCGCAGGCGCCACCCTGATGATGAGCAATGCGGCGTATGCCCAGTACGCCGAGCGAACCATCAAGTTCACCAACGGCGTGGCCGAAGACCACCCAGTGGGGCTCGGCGTCAAGAAGATGCAGGAAGTGCTCAATGCCAAGACCGGAGGCAAGATCAAGATCAATGCTTTCTGGAACAACGCGGCCGGCGGTGATTTGCAGGCCACCCAGGCGCTACGCGCCGGCACGCAAGAGATGGTCTGCACCTCGTCGTCTCCGTTGGTCGGCATCATCAAGGAACTCGGCGTTTTCGACCTTCCATTTCTGTTTGCCAACGAAAAAGAGGCAGATGCGGTATTGGACGGACCGGCCGGCGCCTACTTCAACAAAAAGCTCGAAGAAGCTGGCCTGGTCAATCTGGCTTATTGGGAAAACGGTTTCCGCAACTTGACCAACAACAAGCGTCCAGTGGCAAAAGCGGAGGACTTTGAAGGCGTTAAGGTTCGTGTCATGCAGAACAATATATTTCTGGACACCTTCAAGACCCTGGGCACCAACGCCGTCCCCATGAACTTTGGAGAGGTTTTCACGGCGCTTGAAACCAAGACGATTGACGGTCAGGAAAATCCTTTTGTCACCATCGAAACGTCCAAGTTCAACGAGGTCCAAAAGTACTTGAGCGTGACGCGGCACGCCTATACGCCGTTTCTGGTCCTGTACAGCAAAAAGCTCTGGGATCAGCTCAATCCACAGGAGCAGGCCGCCTTGAGGGAAGCCGCTATCGAAGGCCAGAAGGTGCAGCGCACGGCGATTCGTTCGCAGTCGGAAAAGTCATTGGCCAGCCTGAAAACAAAAGGCATGCAGGTCAACGAGATCACGCCAGCCGAGCAGCGCCGCATGTTTGAAAAGGTCAAGCCGGTATACGACAAGAATGTGCCGACGATTGGTGCCGAGCCGGTGAACATCGTGCTGGAAGCGTTGAAGAAAGTGCGCGGCGGCTGAGTTACTGCGGCTGTTTCGATCGAAAAGACCGCCGGAGCAATCCCGGCGGCCCATCTTTAACGCGTGCGGCAACCTCACAACTCAACATGATGCCGAGGCCGGAAAGCCGACAAACATCGGAAACTGATCTTGAAAATCACCGACGTCGAAACGATTCGCCTAGGCGAGTTTCCCAACATCATATGGGTACGCCTTCATACCGACGAAGGGCTGAGCGGCCTGGGTGAAACGTTCATGGGCGCGGCCGCGGTAGAGGCGTACTTGCATGAATGGGTGGCTCCCAAGCTGCTCGGACAAAACCCGCTGCACATTGAAGCGCGCAACCGTGACATCACCGGCTACCTGGGTTGGCGCGGCTCCGGTGTCGAAACGCGTGGCAACTCGGCAGCCGACATTGCGCTGTGGGATATTTTTGGCAAAGCCGCCAACATGCCAGTGCATACCGCCCTGGGCGGCAAAAGCCGCGACGCCATACGCATTTACAACACCTGTGCCGGCTACGAGTACATCCGGAGCGCTGCCAACCAGACCAGCTCGAACTGGGGATTGAGCACCAAGAAAGCCGGGCCATATGAAGACCTGCAAGGCTTTTTGCACCATGCTGACGAACTGGCCGAGTCCCTGTTGTCCGAAGGTATCACCGGCATGAAGATATGGCCGTTTGATACGGCCGCCGAAAAAAGCCATGGCCAGTACATCAGCCCTGAAGATCTTGACCTGGCCCTTGAACCGTTTCGCAGGATCCGTGATGCAGTGGGCGACAAAATGGACATCATGGTGGAGTTTCACAGTTTGTGGCGCCTGCCAATGGCCCAAAAGATCGCGCGTGCGCTCAAGCCCTTCAACACCTTCTGGCATGAAGACGCCATTCGCATGGATTCGCTCGACCTGCTCAGGCAGTACGCCAAAGATTGCGATGCGCTGATCTGCGCCAGCGAAACCCTCAGCTACAAATGGGGCTTCAAGGATTACCTGCAAACGGGTGTTGCCGGCGTAGCCATGCTGGACCTGAGCTGGTGCGGCGGTCTGACCGAGGCCCGCAAGATTGCAGCCATGGCCGACGCCTGGCAATTGCCGGTAGCGCCACACGACTGCACCGGGCCGGTGGTGTGGGCTGCATCAACGCACTTGTCGCTGCATGCGCCGAATGCGCTGGTTCAGGAAAGCGTTCGCGCGTTTTACACAGGCTGGTACCGGGAACTGGTGACCGAGCTTCCAGTCGTGAGCAAGGGCATGATCAGCCTGAATGACAAGCCGGGGCTGGGCCTGGAGCTGCTGCCCGACCTGCACAAGCGCGCCGATGCCATCGTGCGGCACACCGTGGCCGGGTAATGCGCGTTGCCTTGTCGCCAGGACATGACATGACGACGTCAAACCATTGGAGCCACCCAACATGACACATGACCCGGACACGAAGATCAAATCGGTTGAGGCATTCATCCTGCATGTGCCGGTTACCGGTTCGCAGATTGCCGACAGCACACACAGTATTTCGCACTGGGGCGTCGTTGGCGTCCGTATCGAGACTTCAAGCGGTCTTGCAGGCTTTGGTTTTACTGGAACGCACGCCCACCTGCCCAGCGACCAGTTGATTGCCCGTTGCATAGAAACCTGCCACGGGCCTTTGCTGCTGGGCGAGGACGCTGGCGACATAGGGCGGCTCTGGCAGAAGCTGGCACGCAACCCGGCCTTGCAATGGGTGGGCCGCGCCGGCATCACCACGCTGGCGCATGCCGCCGTTGACGTGGCTTTGTGGGACATCAAGGCCAAGGCTGCACAGCAACCGCTATGGAAGCTGCTGGGCGGGCGGGTGCGCGAAAAGGTTCGCGCCTACAACACGGATATCGGCTGGCTCAGCATCCCGGACGACCAGCTGGTGAGCGGCGCGCAGCGCGCTGCAGCCGACGGCTTTACCGGCATCAAGATCAAGGTCGGTTCAAGCGTGGAGCGTGACCTGCGCCGTCTGGCGGCGGTGCGTGAAGCCATTGGCCCGGATGTCACCCTGGCCGTCGACGGCAACGGCAAATGGGACCTGGCGAGTTGCCAGCGTTTTTGCCGCGCCGCCGAGGCACTGGACGTCTTCTGGTTTGAAGAGCCTTTGTGGCACGACGATGTGCGGGGCCATGCGCAACTGGCCCGCACCACCAGCATCCCTGTTGCCCTGGGCGAGCAGCTCTATACCACCGATGCCTTTGCCCACTTTTTTGCACAGCAGGCGATTCATTGGGTGCAGCCCGACACCACGCGCATGGCCGGCTTGAGCGAGGTGCTGCGGGTGTGTGACACCGCCCATTCCTTCAGGCTTCCGGTGGCGCCGCATGCAGGCGACATGAGCCAGGTGCACGTGCATTTGTCGTACGCGCATCCGGCCTGCGAGGTACTGGAGTTCATTCCGTGGATCAAGGATTGCTTTACCGACCCGGCCGAGGTGATTGATGGCTACTTCCGGCTTCCTCAGCTGCCAGGAGCCGGCACCACGCCTACCCCGTCTGCCTGGGACCAGCATCGCAAGGCTACATCGTAAACAGACCACAAGGTTGCTCGGCTATGAATTTAAGAGCTACAGCCCCTTGTAATTGCTGGTCTACAGCCCTAAAAGGCTTAAAAAATCAGTATTTCAGCAAATCGCCCGACAGCAGAACCGATCGGCCTGCAGGGCATGAGCACACCGTGTGCACCAGTGCATTGGCGACCTGTGCGGCATGAACCGGGCGATAGTTGGCCGGTAGCAGACCGCCGAACAGCCCTCCAGCCATCTGGGCAATTTTTTCGGCAGGGCGCGGCGTCTGGTTCAACGCACCTCGGTCACCGAGGAGTAACGAGGGGCGTGCAATCACCAGCACCTCGAACCCAAGGGCTTGTACGGCGTCTTCCATCTCGCCTTTGGCGCGACTGTAAAGGATATTGGATCGCGCATCGGCGCCCATGGCGCTGACAACGCCAAGGCGTGTGGCGCCTGCCAGCCGGCACGCCCGTGCAACGGTCACAACCGCATCGACATCGACCGCACGAAAAGCTGCCGCGCTGCCCGCCTGCTTGATGGTGGTACCCAGCGTGACGTACACATCATCAACGGCCGGCGCGGCAAAGCTGGCCGTCAACGCGTTGTGGTGAAACATGAGCTTGGGATGCTCAATCGTTGGGGCGCGGCGGCCCACCGCATGAACCGCCGAACAGGTGTCAGCGGCCAGTAAACGGGCCAGGACCGCCCGGCCGACGAGGCCCGTTGCTCCTGCCACCAGCGCCACCCGACCCGCCGCCGCCCGAGCGGTTGCCGCCGCGGAAGCCACCGCGGTTGCCGCCTGTGGGCTGCCCTGACGACGGGAAGCCTGAAGAGGCGTGGCTGGCGGGCTGGTGGTTGTCGAAGTCATTGCGCGGTTCTCCTCGTGGCTCGCTGCGCGGCGCCCGCGGCGGCTGGTCATCGCGGTAACGCGGTGCCTGGGCCTGGGCCTGGCGTGGCTGGCCAGCCGGCTGGCCGTAGCCCGAGTTCTGGCGTGGTTGCCCGGGGTTAGGGGTGCGTGGGCCTCTGCCGCTGCCACCGCCGCCGTTACCACCACCGGCGTTTGCGCCGTTTGCAGGTCCGCGGCCACGGCCGCCGCCGTTGTTGCCGCCACCAGCTGCGCCGCGCGATGGCTGCGATCCTTTGGTGTCACGTATGCGCTGCATCATCTCGGTGCGGGCAGCCTTTGCGGCGGCCTGCATCACGTCGCGGCTTGGCGGCTTGCCCAGGCCACCCCAGATGGTCTGGCGTCCCATGGCCAGCGGTTCTGCTTTCTCGCCAGCCTCGGCCTCAAAGCCGGCCACGTTCACCACCTCGATGTTTTGCTTGGTGAAACGCTCGATGTCCTGCATGAATCCTTCTTCATCCAGGCACACCAGGCTCACCGCCTCGCCGCTGTTCCCGGCGCGGCCGGTGCGGCCGATGCGGTGAACATAGTCTTCGCTGACGTTCGGAATTTCGTAATTGACCACGTGCGGCAACTCGTCGATGTCAATGCCGCGGGCGGCGATATCAGTCGCCACCAGCGCGCGAATCGTGCCGCTTTTGAAGTCGGCGAGCGCCTGCGTGCGCGCCGTCTGGCTCTTGTTGCCATGCAGAGCCATCGCCGGAATGCCGTTTTTGCTCAGGTGCTCGGCGACATTGTTGGCGCCAAACTTGGTACGGGTGAACACCAGCACCTGGCTCCAGTTGTGCTCATTGATGATGTGGGTGAGCAGCGCTTTTTTCTTGCCGCGGCCAACCGGGTGAATAGTCTGCGTGATGCGCTGCACCGTGGTGTTGCGTGGGGTGACCTGGATATGCAATGGGTCACGCAGCAGGCCGTTGGCCAAGTCGCGAATCTCGTCGCTGAAAGTAGCGCTGAACAGCAGCGACTGCTTTTGCTTGGGCACCAGCGCCAGAACTTTCTTGATGTCGTGGATGAAGCCCATGTCCAGCATGCGGTCAGCCTCGTCAAGCACCAGGATTTGCACCTGGCTCAAATCCAGCGTGCCCTGGCCTGCATGGTCAAGCAGACGGCCCGGCGTTGCCACCAGGATGTCAACGCCGCGGCGCAGTTTTTCAATCTGGGCGCCCATGCCGACACCGCCGAACATCACCATCGATGTCAGGTCCAGGTACTTGCCATAGACGCGCACGCTTTCCTCAACCTGGGCGGCGAGTTCGCGTGTCGGGGTCATGATGAGTGCGCGCACCGCGTTGACGCCACGGCGGTTGGTCAGGCGTGGCTCGGTCGACAGGCGCTGCAGCATAGGCAGCGTGAATGCGGCGGTTTTTCCGGTTCCGGTCTGTGCGCCGCCAAGCAGGTCCTTGCCAGCGAGTACGGAGGGTATTGCCTGGGCCTGGATAGGGGTGGGCGTGTCGTAGCCTTGCTCGAGCACGGCTTTAAGAATGGCCGGAGCCAGGTTCAATTCGTCAAAGGTCATTGGATGCGCACCGCGGGGGTGCATTTTTGATCGGCCTGTTGGGCTTCTGTTGGAGAAGCACCGCCAGTGATAGGCAGATGGGGTCAAAAATTCGGGCCAGAAGTATCACGCTGCTGCTTGTGAAGCAGCCCGGGATGTGCCCAGATGTCGCGGGTAACTGGAGCCAACGACCGGGCAATTGTCTCACGGAACGATAATGGAAGGCTGTTTGCGAAAATTTCGCCGCGTGGCCGGCGCGCCGTGCAACCGTGAAACTCTTCACTCGTGCGGCCCTCTTTTGATGACTTTCCCTTTTTTTAAAGACGACACCCGATGGCTCAATACGTGTTTACGATGAACAAGGTCGGCAAAATCGTGCCGCCCAAACGTCACATTCTCAAGGACGTTTCGCTCAGCTTTTTCCCCGGGGCCAAGATCGGCATGCTGGGCGTCAATGGCTCCGGCAAATCGACACTGCTCAAGATCATGGCCGGCCTGGACAAGGAGATCGAGGGCGAAGCGACTCCGATGCCCGGCCTGAACATTGGCTACCTGCCGCAGGAGCCCAAGCTCAATGACGAGCACACAGTACGTGAAAGTGTCGAAGACGGCATGGGCGCCGTATTTGCGGCCAAGGCGCAACTGGAGGCGGTGTATGCGGCTTACGCTGAAGAAGATGCTGATTTCGACGCGCTCGCAGCCGAGCAGGCCCGTCTCGAGGCCATCATCGCCACAGCTGGTACCGACTCCGAGCATCAGCTGGAAATCGCTGCCGATGCACTGCGCCTGCCGCCATGGGACGCCCGCATCGGCGTGCTGTCAGGCGGAGAAAAACGCCGCGTGGCTTTGTGCCGCCTGCTGCTGTCCAAGCCCGACATGCTGCTGCTTGACGAGCCCACCAACCACCTGGACGCTGAATCGGTCGACTGGCTGGAACAGTTTTTGCAGCGCTATCCGGGCACGGTAGTAGCCATTACCCATGACCGCTACTTTCTGGACAACGCAGCCGAGTGGATTCTGGAGCTTGACCGCGGCCACGGCATTCCGTGGAAAGGCAACTACAGTACCTGGCTCGACCAGAAAGGCGAGCGCCTCGCACAAGAGCAAAAGGGCGAAGAGGCACGCGCCAAGGCACTGAAGAAAGAGCTGGAATGGTCGCGCCAGAACCCCAAAGCGCGCCAGGCCAAGAGTAAATCCCGGCTCGCGCGATTTGAGGAACTGAGCGATTTTGAGTATCAAAAACGGGTGGAGACCAACGAGATCTTCATTCCGGTTGCCGAGCGACTGGGCGCGCAGGTGATCGAGTTCAAGAATGTCAGCAAGTCTTTTGGTGACCGCCTGCTGATCGACAACTTGAGCTTCACCGTGCCGGCGGGTGCCATCGTCGGCATCATTGGCCCCAACGGCGCTGGTAAATCGACACTGTTCAAGCTGATCGCCGGCAAGGAGCAACCGGACAGCGGTGAAGTCGTCAAGGGATCCACCGTGCGCATGGCGTTTGTAGACCAGAGCCGTGATGACCTGGCCAATGAAAAGACCGTATGGGAAGACATCTCGGGCGGCCTGGACATCCTGAACGTCGGCAAGTTCCAGATGCCAAGCCGCGCGTACGCCGGCCGCTTCAACTTCAACGGCGGCGACCAGCAAAAACGCGTCGGCACCCTGTCGGGCGGTGAGCGCGGCCGGCTGCACCTGGCCAAGACGCTGATTGCTGGCGGCAATGTGCTGATGCTTGACGAGCCGTCCAACGATCTGGACGTGGAAACCCTGCGCGCGCTGGAAGACGCCTTGCTGGAGTTCGCCGGCTCGGTCATGGTCATCAGCCACGACCGCTGGTTTCTCGACCGTATCGCGACCCACATTCTGGCGGCCGAGGGCGACAGCCAGTGGACCTTCTTTGACGGCAACTACCAGGAATATGAAGCGGATAAGAAGAAGCGTCTGGGCGAAGAGGGTGCCAAGCCGAAGCGCATGCGTTTCAAGGCCCTCAAGTAATGCCACTAAGGTTGCTCACTGCGTGTGGCTCCCCCGCCCCCCAACGGGGCCGCTGCGCCTGTGGTCCGGCACAGCCGGTCCCACGGCCCCTGTCTGAAAAGAGCAGTAACTCCTGGTTTATAAGTACCCGTTATGACCGACGAACAAGTTCTTGAGCAAACCCGCCACTGGCTGGAAAAAGCTGTGATCGGGCTGAACCTCTGCCCGTTTGCCAAGGCGGTGTATGTGAGGAACCAGGTGCGGCTGGTGGTCAGTCATGCACGCCATGCCGATGACCTGCTGGAAGAACTCGACCGCGAGCTGGACCTGCTGGTGGCCACGCCTGCAGAAGAAACAGACACGACGTTGCTGATTCATCCCACGCTGTTTGACGACTTCCTGGACTTCAATGATTTCCTTGAAATCGCCGAAGGCGTGATCGACGAACACAAACTTGAAGGCGTGATCCAGCTGGCAAATTTTCATCCCCGGTTTCAGTTCGAAGCAACCGAAGTCGATGACATCAGCAACTACACCAACCGGGCACCGTTTGCCATCCTGCATTTGCTGCGTGAGGACAGTGTGGAGCGGGCGGTTGAGGCGTTTCCCGAGGCTGAAGCCATCTTCGAACAGAACATTGCCACACTCGAAAAACTGGGTGTGGACGGCTGGACTGCGTTGGGATTCAAGCCAGCGACATAACCGTCATTCTGGCGCGCGTCAAGATGTCGTGTACGTCATCGGCACGTGTTGTCGCACGCTCGACGCATGTCATAGGCGCAAGACAACAGCTACCCGTTTGTGCCTATGATTCCGTCTTTACCATCGCCGTGACATGAGGGACACTTACGCCATCATGACCCTCTCATTGGCCGAACTGTCTGCTGCGTACCGGGCCTGTCTGGATGAAGCCATCCGGCAAAGCCCGCTGATCATCGAACGCTGGAACTCGGACCTCTCCCGGTTGCTGCAAGATAAAGCGATGGCCACCCCGGTATCGTCAGAGAAGACCTCGCTGCGAAACGCGGTGGTTGCCCTGAAGGCGCATCAGCAGCAAGTGGCCCGGCTGTTCGTAGCCGATCTGACGCAGGCAATAGCCGACGACGGAAAGACCGGCAGCCACCAGAAATCAATGGGAAGCCGGTCACTGTCATCGGTCAGCTTTGATGACCTGGAACTCATGGGCGACCATCAGGTGCAGGAGACGCTGGACGGCGCCCGGCTTCAGCAGACGCTGTTGCAGAGCAGCGAATTCGAGTTGGCTGGTTTCTCTGCCCGATTGAGCAGGGCACGGGGTTTTCAAAAGGTCCAGGCTGACAAAAATCCGCTTCGCCCCGAGGTGATTGCGGGCTCACTTCTCAAGGCCTTTCGAAAATCGCACATTGACAGGGCATTGCAGTCACAGCTGCTCGTGCATGGTGCCTTGCTCATGGCCGGTCAATTGCAAACACTTTATCTGGCGCTCACAGACCTGCTGGTAGCGCGAGGCGTCGCGCCGGCCAGTTATGGCGTTGTCACCTCCGGAGGCTCTTCAGGTCGCGGCAGCTTCGATTCGCCGGGTATCGATATCAGCGAGAACAAGCGGCCCGAAGCACTGGCCAGTGTCAGCCGCGCGAAACCCGGCGAGTGGAGCGGCCTGGGATCGGGCCGCCATTTCACGGGCACAGCTGACGACACCGGCACGCGCGCCGACCAATTGCTTACGCTGGACCGCCTGCACCGCTTGATGGCCGGGGAATACGACGACTCCTTTTTGCCGCAAGTGCAAGCAACCGCCGGTCCCGATATTGACGATGATCTGCCGCAGCACGGTTTCTCGCATACCGTGCCGGCTGCTATGGACATGCTCAAGGAGCTTAATCATCAAGGGCTCGTGCTTCGGCAGAAAAAAACCGCCTGGTCGCCACCATCAGCCCCGGTGGCGTTGATTCGAGCCCACCTTAAAACCGATGCCAAGAGTCTTGGACAGTCGGTGGCAATCGAGGTCGTGGGGTTGATGATCGAGCAGCTGACCCATGACGACCGTTTGCTGGCACCCGTCAAAGAGATCATTGCCAACGCCGAGCCCGCGTTTTTGCGTCTGGCCGTCACCGACCCGCGGTTCTTCAGCGACAGGAACCATCCGGCAAGGCGCCTGCTGGATGTGATCACCACCAAAAGCCTGGCTTATTCCAGCGAGGAGGCGCACGGCTTCGCAGGCTTCATGGTGGATCTGCACAACATCGCCCAGTTGCTGACGGAAGAGCACGCCAGCGACGCGCAGCACTTCATGGAGCTGCTGCAGGATTTCGAGCAGCGTCAGATGATGCGCTCCCATGCGGCCGATGACGCGCACGCGCGGGCAGTCGGTGCGCTGGTGCGGGCAGAAGAGCGGAACATACTGGCGGGCAAGATCGCTGCCGAGATACGGACGCGGCCTGATTTCACGACCGGCAATGCTGTCGTGGCCGGGTTTCTGACAGGTCCGTGGTCGCAGGTGATGGCCAGGGAATGGCTGGACGATGAGACCCGCGGCGCACATGCCGAGGCGGCTGTTTTCAGCATGTCGCTGGACGATGTGCTGGCCAGCTTCAATGCCGTCGATGCATCCGACGCGGCCAGGCACCGCGCGTGGCTCATCAAGGCGGTTCCGCAACTGATGGAAACCTTGCGCCAGGGGCTGATGACCATCGACTACCCGGTGCTGGACGCGAGCGAATTATTTGAGCAGCTCGCTCGCATGCACCGGTCTGCATTGTCGGTACCCCAGGCCGACAGTGCGAGTCCTGCTGATCACGCGACGCAAGCTGTGCCACAGGCGGCCGGCGCCGAAGCAACCACCCGCCGTGCAGCCCTTGAAAAAGCCTTCGCGGCAGGCGATTCCCGCGAAAACTACCACTGGCTTGCGCCTTCGGAAGCCCTGCAGTCAGGGTTCATCAATTTTGACGTTACCAACGTCACCGCTGTTACTGCTGCTTCGGACGGTCACACGGACTTTGAGGAAACCTTGCCGCACAACCGGGATGTCCAGGTTACCGTCGGCGCGCGCCCGGCTGGTCAGGTCGAAACGCCAGCCACAACCAGCGCCGCGGTTTCGCTGAAAATCGGCGACTGGGTCGAATTACTTTCCGACATGCGCTGGCTGCGCGCCCAGCTGACCTGGATCAGCCCGCAGCAGACCTTGTTCATGTTTGCTGGCGAAAGCGGGCGCAGCCACTCGATGACATCGCGTGTTCTGGGCCATCTGCTCGAGCTGAATCTGGTCAAGGTCGTCAGCCAGAACAATGTGCTGGACGGCGCGCTGAACAGCGTTGCCGCCACCGCCATACGCAACAGCGTGGACAGTCCGGCCGGCTGGTAGATGCCCGGTGATGCCGCTTGCTGCGGCGGTGCTGGCGCTTACCCTGACGTCAGTTTGCTGCGCACCAGGTTGATGTTGCTGCGCAATGCATACAGCTCGTCTGTGTAAGACAGCGGAACGCTTACCTTTTCTGCCCGGCTGTCGAGCTGGTCAAGCTCCTCAAGCAGGGTGCGATGTGATTCTGTCGTCATGCGGTTTTCGATGTCCCGCAACTGGCCATACCAGCGGAAGATTCTTGAGCGCACCCGGAAAGCGTAGAGCGGTGGAACCACGCGCGACAGCGGCAGCATGATGGCCAGGATGATGCCCAAGGCCAGCCACATGCGCTCGATCAGGTTGGCCACCCAAAAAGGCAGATAGCGCTGCAGCAGCGGTCCGTCACCCTTGATCGCCCGCTCCGCCTCCTTGGCGATTGGCAACTCGTTGTTTTCCACATTCGGATATTCACGCGCGCGCTTGAACCAGCCAGCTCCTCCATGGATGGCGTTGCCTGCTTGCGCAAACAACTGCAGCAGCGCCGGGTGCGTGGTGTTGCGCGTGATCAATGCTGTCGTCGGTGCCACCAGCCGCACATCGTCTGGCGGTATGTCGCCAGCCAGGTCAACCACGCCGCGCGGCAGCAGGGCAGGGCTCAAAAAAGCAAAGCGCCGTGAATACGCTTCACTCTGGGCAAAGTTCATCAGCTGGATGCCGGGTGTCTGCAGCAGCATCTGCACCATCAGCGACTCGGGTGCAGAGGCAAACACGATCGCATCAAGTTCGCCACCCAAAAAGGCCACGGTGGCCGGAGTTTGCCCCAGGCGCGAGGCTTTGAGCGATGCGGGCTCTATGCGGTTGCTTTGCAGCAGCCTGTCCATCAAGCTGGGCACGCCGCTGCCGGGCGTGCCGACATTGATGCGCAGCCCCTGCAGCTGGGTCAGTGCTGACAGCGTCGCGTCGCCGCTTGCCGGATCTGCCGCCTGTTCGCCCTGAGGTGCCAAAGGATTTTTCGCAACCGCCACAACCTTTGCTGCGGCTTCTTGCCGGTAAAAAAGCCAGAGGGGCTCCACAAACAGGCTTCCCAGGGACGACAGACGGCTTTCGTCAGCATCGGTGTAGCTGTCGGTGCCGCCCTGTACAAAGCCCAGATCGGCCTTGCCTTCGCGCAGCAACTGAAGGTTTGCAGCCGAGCCTTCCGAGGGCAGCAGCGCCACCTCTATGCCCTCGGCCGCCAACGCCTTGGCATAGCGCTTGCCGAACTCTTCATAGGCGCTTTGCGCCGGGCCGGTTGCCAGAATCACGCGCTTGGGCGGGTTCGGGTCCAGCCACCAGTAGGCCAACGCGAGAAGCGCCACTGCCAGTAGCAAAAATGGCCCGGCCGACACCATCAGGTCGCGCAGTGATAGCAAGGTGTAGCGAATAGTTTTTGCCATGTTGCCAAACCATAGCATGGGCTTGTCGTCAAAGGCATGCAGAGCTGATTCAGGCATCTAAACACGCGATGGCCCCTGTCCATTGGTATTTTCGATACTAAAAATGAGAGCTAATCGGATGTTTCTGGCTGTCGTGGCTGTCGCCAACCGGGGCTAGCGAATGGCGATTAGGCTGCGGTTCATGCCTTTGCCTAGGCAAGACCCGCAAAGCTCCCGGTTGCAGGTATTGCATGCGAAGCGCGCGCCGGGCTGGTTGCACCCCCATAGCCTTGCATATTGTTTCATGTGCCGTACCAAACACTTGATCTGCATCAAGCCCGACACGGCCATCGACTTTCATACTGGGTCAGTTCAACCTGACGCATACACAAGCGTCAGTTCATCGCTGGCATGCGCATCGCCGCTGCCGGCTCGCCGCCAAACCATCTGGCAAGCGTCACATCGTAGAAAGCACACCATGCAAGCCCTTGTTTACCAGGGACCCGGTCGTAAAGCCCTTGAAGAGCGTGACCGTCCCGGCATCCAGGCGTCTACGGATGCCATCGTCAGAATCACCAAAACCACCATATGCGGCACCGATTTGCATATCCTCAAGGGCGACGTAGCAACCTGCAAGCCAGGTACTGTGCTCGGCCATGAGGGTGTCGGCATCGTGGAGGTGGCCGGTCCCGGCGTCAGTACTTTCAAGCCGGGCGACCGGGTGCTGATTTCCTGCATCACGGCATGCGGCCGCTGTGAGGCCTGCCGCAAGGGCATGTACTCGCATTGCGCGACAGGTGGCTGGATGCTGGGCAACAGCATCGATGGCACCCAGGCCGAATTTGTACGCGTTCCTTATGCTGATACCAGCTTGTACCCCATTCCCGCCGGCGCTGATGAAGAAGCCCTGGTAATGCTGAGCGATATATTGCCCACGGGTTTCGAGTGTGGTGTGCTCAATGGCAAGGTCAAGGTAGGGGGCAGCGTAGCAATCGTTGGCTCCGGCCCCATCGGACTGGCTGCACTGCTCACAGCTCAGTTTTATGCGCCCGCAGAGATCATCATGGTGGATGTTGACGATAACCGGCTAGCGGTAGCCAAACGCTTTGGCGCGACGGCGACGGTCAACAGCTCGGCGGGCGACGCGGTGGCGCAGGTCATGAAGCTGACAGGCGGGCGCGGCGTGGATACCTCTATTGAGGCCGTTGGCATACCAGTCACCTTCCAGCTTTGTCAGGACGTCGTGGCTGCGGGGGGAACAATAGCCAACGTTGGCGTACACGGTTGCAAGGTTGACCTGGACTTGGCACGCCTGTGGTCGCACAACGTAACCATCACAACCGGCCTGGTCGACACTTTTTCGATTCCGATGCTGCTCAAAACCGTGCAAAGCAAACGCATCGATGCCGCGCAGCTCGTCACCCACCGCTTCAAGCTGCACGACATCATCACGGCTTACGACACCTTCAGCCGGGCAGCCGAAACCAAGGCGCTAAAGGTCATCATTGAGGCGGGAGGCGTCTTATGATGAATCCATCATGGCAGCCATAGATGCCGCGACCGAGGCGTTCCTGCGAAATGCCGAAGATGTGGCGGGCGACTTCGGCACCAGCCTGACGAACGGCCTTACAGCCGATGAGGCAGCGCAGCGCCTGTTGAAGGATGGTGCCAATGAACTGCGTGCGGCTCGCACGCCAGGCTCCTGGCAACGTCTGCTATCGCATTTCCGGGACCCTCTGGTTTACCTGCTGATGGGCGCCATTGCCGTTTCACTCCTCGTCTGGGCCCTCGAAGGAAGCACCGGGTGGCCGGTCGATGCCATTGTGATCTCGGCAGTGGTGCTGTTCAACGCGGCGCTCGGATATGCACAGGAAGCAAAGGCAGTTCAAGCAGTCGCCGCGCTGGGCCGTCTGACAGCTGCGACGTCGGCCGTTATCCGGGATGGCCTTGAGTCGCGAATCCGAAGCGCTGATCTGGTGCGCGGGGACCTGCTCGTGCTTCGCGAAGGCGACTCGGTGGGTGCGGACGGACGCTTGTTGCAGGCTGCGTCTTTGCTTGTGCAGGAAGCCGCTCTTACGGGCGAGAGCTCAGCCGTATTGAAGGGTACAGCCAGTCTGGAGGCGCCGGCAGCGCTCGGCGACCAGTTGAACATGGTTTTTCAGGGAACGTCGGTTTTGCAGGGAACGGCGCGCGCTGTGGTCACGGCCACTGGCATGGCGAGCCAGATCGGCCTGATTGCGCACTTGATGGAGGCCAGCCCAGAACGCCCTACACCGCTTCAAGTTGAGGTGGCCCGCCTTGGACGGATGCTGGGGATAGCGGTGGTGGCCGTAGCGGCAGTCGTGATGGCGACTCTGTTCGTTGTTTCCGATATTGATGGTGCCAGCGACGTCGTCGCTGTTCTGCTGTTGGGTGTAGCGCTGGCGGTGGCCGCTGTGCCTGAAGGACTGCCAGCGATCCTGTCCGTGGTGCTCGCCCTGGGTGTGCAGCGGATGGCCCGGCACGAGGCTATCGTCAAGAAGCTGTCATCAGTAGAGACATTGGGCTGCGCATCGGTCATATGCTCTGACAAGACAGGAACGCTGACCCGTTCGGAAATGACCATCGAGCAAGTCCTCACGGCATCCGGCGGTACCCGTTTCACGGGAGTGGGCTATGCGCCCGATGGAAGTGTCCAGAGCGCTGGAATGGCCCTTGCGGAAGGGCCGCTCCGCGCAGAACAGATCGTAGCGATCAGCGGTGGCAGCCTCGCCGGCAACGCAGACTTGCGTCAGAGCGAGGGCGGCGCCTGGCTCATTCAGGGCGATCCCACTGAAGCGGCCTTTCTGGTAGCAGAACGCAAGCTGGGCGTCAGCGATCGACGCCTGCAACGCTTCGAACGTGTCGCGGAGATTCCTTTCACATCAGACCGAAAGATGATGTCGGTCATCGCCAATGATCACGAGCATGGCGGCGAGCGTGTACTGGTGTCCAAGGGAGCGCCGGATGTACTGCTGGCGCGGTGCACGCAGGTTCGCGTCGGCAATGAATTGAAAACGCTGGACGCTGCGCAGCTTGACAAGCTGTTGGGCGATGTGGACACGCTGTCTGATGCGGCGTTGCGGACGCTGGCCGTAGCCTATCGGCCACTTGCCGCAAACGAGGACGTCCAATCTGCAGAGGCTTTGGAGCGCTGCCTTATCTTTGTGGGCACTGCTGGCATCATCGACCCGCCGCGGGAAGAAGCAGTGGTTGCAATCCGGGAAGCACATGGTGCCGGTATCCGTACGGTCATGATCACCGGCGACCACCCTCGTACGGCCGCACGCATTGCTGCCGACCTGGGTATTACGCCGGCCGGCGCGAAAGCGATTACCGGGATAGAACTCGATGCGATTGACGATACCGGTCTGAAAGAGATCGTACGCACCACGTCGGTTTTTGCCCGTGTATCGCCGCACCACAAGTTGCGAATCGTCCAGGCCCTGCAGGGCGAAGGGCATGTTGTTGCAATGACAGGCGACGGCGTTAACGACGCGCCTGCATTGAAAGCTGCCGACATTGGCGTTGCCATGGGCGTGACTGGCACCGAAGTTTCCAAGCAGGCTGCCCGCATGATTCTGGCCGACGACAACTTCGCCACGATCATTCATGCAGTGCGTGAGGGTCGTGCCATTCTGGACAATATTCGCAAGTGCCTTCGCTACCTGCTGTCGTCCAATATGGGCGAGGTGATGACGGTTTTTCTGGGTGTGGTCGGCGCCGGTGTGATCGGACTGACGGGCGATGGCGGCACACTCGTATTGCCGCTACTGGCGACCCAGCTTCTGTGGATTAACCTTATCACTGACGCTGCCCCCGCGCTGGCTCTCGGGGTTGATCCAGCCTCGCCAGGCTTGATGGACCGCAAGCCGCGACATGTCAGCGACCGCTTGATCGATGCCCGTATGTGGACTACCGTTGTGCAGAGCGGCCTGGTGATCGCGGCAGTGACGTTGCTGACGATTGATTTTTACCTGCCAGGTGGCCTCATCAAGGGCTCCTCTGACTTTCTGACGGCCCGGACCGCCGGCTTCACCGTACTGGTGTTCACCAGTCTGTTGACCTGCTTCACGTCGCGCTCGGAGACCGACAGCGTCGTTGCTTCGCTATGGGTCAACCCCTGGCTGTGGGCAGCCGTCGCGCTGTCAGCCCTATTGCAGGTAGCGGTGGTGCATGTCCCCTTTTTGAATCTCGCGTTTGGCACCGTGCCGCTTTCGCTGTCGCAATGGGGTATGTGCGCGGCCATGGCAAGCCTTGTTCTCTGGGTCAGTGAAGTCGTCAAGCTCTTGGGACGCATCCGCCGCCCTGTGGTTTCTGCCGCAACCCGACAACAAGGCGACGTCGTTGGCGGCGCTTAAACGACGCCTAGCGTCCCGCAAATGCAGCAGCAAACCGTGCCCATACACCCGTGCCCATAAACCATAACGAAAGCAACTGTATATGACCGTTGTAGAGAGCACTCTCGGGCCCGAGCTTTTGCTGCCCCCGTCAAGCCGGCCAAAGAGGCATCTGGTCGCGAAAGCGGGCCTGGTGGCGGCGGCGCTGATGCTGCTGACAATCCTCTGGATGCCAGCCCCCCCGGGCTTGTCGCCCGCAGGGCAGGTGATGTTGGCAATTCTTGCCTTCGCGGTGCTGGTTTGGATGACCGAGGCCCTGGACTACGCTGTCAGCGCGGTGGTGATTGCGGCCCTCATGGTCTTCTTGTTGGGCTTTTCGCCTGTGCTGGACAAGCCTGGCAATGTCGACATGGGGACAGGTGCTGCACTTGGCCTCGCGCTGAGCGGATTTTCGAACAGTGCTGTGGCGCTGGTCGCAGCAGCCTGCTTCATCGCAGCAGCAATGACCGCCACCGGACTGGATCGCCGCATCGCCCTGCTGGTGCTCTCCAAAGTGGACGCGAAAACCAATCACATCGTCGTGGGCGCAATGGTCGTTGGCTTTCTGTTGTCGTTCATCGTGCCCAGCACAACGGCGCGTGTGGCCTGCCTGGTGCCCATCATGATGGGCTTCATCCTGGCATTCAAGGTGGACAAGCGCAGCCGTTTCGCCGGGTTGCTGGTGATCACTGCAGCGCAGACCGCCAGCGTATGGAATGTGGGCATCAAGACTGCGGCTGCCCAAAACATGGTGGCCATTGGTTTCATCGAAAAGCAGTTTCAGACCACCATCAGCTGGACCGAGTGGTTCATAGCGGGGGCGCCGTTCTCGGCGCTGATGAGCGTTGCGGTTTACTTCATCATGACCCGCATGATGAAGCCGGAGATGGCCGAAATTGAGGGCGGGCGCACCACGATCAGGCAGCAACTCAATGCGCTGGGGCGCATGACGGCAAACGAATGGAAGCTGCTGGCCATGGTGCTGGTGCTGCTTGGATTCTGGGCCAGTGAGAAGGTGCTGCACGACCTCGACACCTCGTCGACCACCTTGGCAGCAGTTGCGCTGATGCTGCTTCCCCGGCTGGGTGTGATGGACTGGAAGCAGTCCCAGCGCGGGTTTCCGTGGGGCACGGTCGTGCTGTTCGCGGTGGGCATCAGCGTGGGAACGGCGCTGCTCAGAACCGGCGCCGCTGCCTGGCTGGCCAACCTGATTGTTTTAAACCTCGGCCTGCAGCAGGCCAGCGCATTGGCCATCCTGATGCTGCTGTCGCTTTTCCTGATCGTGATTCATCTGGGTTTTGCCAGTGCGACGGCGCTCGCGTCCACGATGATTCCAATCATTATCAGCGTGCTTACTGCTGTGCAAACGCCCGGCATCAACGTCGTTGGCATGACCATGCTGCTGCAGTTTGTGGTGAGTTTTGGTTTCATACTGCCGGTGAATGCGCCGCAAAACATGATTGCTTATGGCACCGATACCTTTGACGCGCGGGACTTTATCCGTACCGGCCTGGTGATTACGCTGGCGGCTACAGTGCTGCTGGCCATTTTTGCGATGACCTATTGGTCATGGATGGGCTACCTGACAATGCCGGTTTGATGCCATCTTTGAAGCGCAAGATTCGTCAGTACATCGGGCACTTCGAAAAACCCGCGTTCGCACTAAGGGCAGACCTATGAAGTCAAAACGTATTCTTCTGATCCAGGGCCATCCAGACGCAAGCGAGCCGCACCTGTGTCATGCACTGGCGTCTTCCTATGCAGCAGGCGCGGCTGAGGCTGGTCATAGCGTCCGGCAGCTGAATGTAGCCACGCTGGACTTCCCCCTGTTGCGAAGTCAGAAAATATGGGAAGGCGGGACCCTGCCCATTTCACTGGAGAAAAGCCAAGACGACATCGACTGGGCTGAACATCTGGTCTTTTTTTTCCCACTCTGGCTGGGAGACATGCCTGCCCTTCTCAAGGGTTTTCTGGAGCAGGTCGCGCGGCCCGGCTTCGCCTTCACGCGCGATGTTGGCGGCAATATTTTCGGGAGGAAAGGACTGACAGGAAAATCCGCACGAGTCGTCGTCACCATGGGAATGCCTGCGCTGATTTATCGATGGTACTTTCGCGCCCATAGCGTCAAGTCACTGGAACGCAGCATCCTCGGTTTTATTGGCGTGTCGCCCGTCAATGAGACGCTGGTCGGGTCTGCCGGCGACATGAAGCCGGAAGTTGCGATGCGCTGGCTAAAGAAGCTCGAGCGTCTGGGGCGAGAGGCCGAGTAAGCGGCCTCTCGAACGTTGAGTCTTGTGCCAGGGCTTACAGCAGCGGCTGCACGAACGCAAACCAGCCGCCGACCAGGTAGACCATCAGGCTGGCGCTGTACACCCGTGCTGATACCTTGCGGGTGCGCAGGCAGGCCTGGCGCAGTGCGGGGTCGAGCGGGCAGGGCGCGAAGCGGTTTTGCCACTGTAGATAACCGCTGCCGGCCAGCATCAGGCCGGCAAACGCAAACACCTCGACCTTGTATTCGCTGATCCAGACCAGGCCGGGCGCCACTGCAATCAGGCTTGACAATGCAGCGCCTGCGCCCAGGGCTACCAGCAGCGCCGGAAGCGCGCAACAGACCAGCGTGCCGGAGCTGGCAAACAAAGCAAACCAAGACGCCCAGGCCGACACCGCGCCCTCGCGAGGGTCGACTTCAAGTTCCTGCCGCAACTGTTTCATTTGGCCGGTTTGATGGCTGCTTTGATGTCGGCCACCGATAGCTGCACGGTTTCCAGTTTCACTACGTCGTATCCGGCATCGGTGATTTCGGCGGTGATGACGTTGTTGTCCAGCGTCTGACCAGCACGGGCTTCGACCGCCACGACCTTGTTCTTGAGATCGACGAACACCGCCTGCGTCGCAGGCAATTTAAACAGGCGCTTTTCAATCCCCTGTGCACAAAAGGCACAGACCATGCCGTTGACGGTGGCCTTGACGCTTTCTGCCGCTATCGCGGAAGAAAAAATGCCGGTAGCCAAAGTGATTGCTGCGGTTGCTACAAATTTAAGAGCGTAAAACGTCATGGTGAATCTTTCGGGGTAGGTGTAAAAATCGGGAGTACTTCGATCAGCGCGGTAAACAACGCTAGAAGATATACATGAAGTTGAAGCGACCCTGCTTCATCGAATTGACGCCAGCCTCGATGAAAAAGCTTTTGTGAATAAGGCGCAGCATTGGCGTGATTTCGGTGCTGTCCGAAAGGCCGCGCATGCGCCGGGCCTCCAGCACAAACCAAGGTTGAATCTGGTCGTAGTCGACTTCGTAGAACGAAAAGCCGATACGACCCGACGCAAAGTCATGGTTGATGCCAGGTGCCCGGTACAGGCGAGCCGTGCCCGAGACATAAAACCGGGTGGTTTCATAGTCCACCGACAGGCCTGGCGCCAGCATCGTCTTGTTGCCACCAAAGTCGTTGCCGCGCAGGTTGCCGGCACCGCCTACAAACCAGAGGTTGGCTTGGGAATGCTCGCCGTTGATGCGATGCAACAGCCGGGTATAGGTCAACTCTGCAAAGTTTCGCTTGAGTTGCCCACTGTCGGACCGCATGTACAGGCCGCCCGCGCCCACTGCATCCCGTGGCGTCAGCGCATGGTTGACCCAGGCTTCGCGCCAGTTCGGGCTGAAGTCGCCCATGGCCATGGTGCTGTCCTTGAAGCCCATCGGCCCGGCTGGGGCGCAGCTGCTCGCCATCAGCAGGCAGGCGACAGTAAAACGGCGTAACGGCAGGCCTTTCATGGCCCACCTCTTACCCGCCGTATGTCGGTAACGACAGGCTCGTCGTCAACCAGCACCACCGAAAAAGTGACCCTGTCACCCGCCTTCAGCGGCGCCAGCATGGCCCGGTCTCTGGCCTTGAAAGGCATGGTCATGGCACCCATCGCAATGCTGTTGATGGCTTCATGCCTGAGGATGATGTCGCCGCGTTGCGCATCGACCCTGACCACCTGCGCCCTGACCACCTCGGTTTTGTCCGAAGCCGGACCTGCAGCATGGGATGAGGCAACCCAGGCTGCAAGCAGCAACGGGGCCATCCAGTGTGAGGCCTGTGACCAGGGCTTTTTCGTCAACAAGCGATGGATAGATAACGTGTTCATGATGATTTCCGGAAAGGCGCAAAGGGTCGCGCCGGCTCAGACAAGCGCCTGCCCTGAGCAGGGCGAACGCACCTTGGGCTTCAGGATCGGGAAATCGGCGGCTTCAGGCTCAAAATGCCATCGGCACTGCTGAACAGCGTGTAGCGGCTAACCGGCTCAAGCGCAGGTATGAAGCCAATGGCCTCAAAAGTTTCGTTTGTAAAAGATGCGATTGCCAGGCAGAGCTCACAGGTGTCGCAACCGTGGCAAGGCGGTGGCTCGTTGACCGTCTGGGCGGCGCTGTGCATCTGACAGTCCTCGGGCATGGCTGCGTTGGTTTCAGCCCCGGCCACAGCGGTTTGCGCGGCACCGGCCTGCTGAAGCGCCACCTGATGTGATGCCATGCCAAGCGCCATGGCGTCACCGACCCAGCTGCGCAGGGGCAGCAGGGTGATCATGAGGGCGACGAGCCAAAAACGCATACCTTGATGATAAATTGAAACCTAAAAGGTTCAAATGCTCTGCTGCTTAAATCCACCTTTTCAATGCGCTAATTTCCGCCACCTACACGCGGACATGACAGTCAGCATCTTGTAAGTAGATCCCTTGCCAGGCCGCCCGCGCTAAAACTGCGGCGTGCAGCGCATGACCCTGCAAGAAGGCGCTCTCGCCAAAGATGGCGACCAGGGAAAAAGACGAAAAAAGTGGCAGAGGCTCGACAGCTCGCTTCAGCGATTTTCCGCTTTGCGGTTGCGAACCGTCGATGCCGACGCAGGCGTCTCGAAATCCTCACCCAAGCCACCCAGTTCATCCAGAATCGGGCAGTCCGGACGGTGGTCGGCCCTGCAGCACTGCACAAGGTTCTCAAGCGTTTTTTTCATGACCTGCATCTCTGCCATGCGTTGCTGCAGATCATGCACATGGCGCAGCGCAATCTTCTGCACATCGGCGCTGGAGCGTCTGCGGTTTTGCCACAGTTTGAGCAGCTCGGCGATCTCCAGCATGCTGAAGCCCAGGTCGCGGGAACGCTTGATGAAACGCAAGGTGTGCACATCTTTGTCGCTGTAGAGGCGATAACCCGCATCGGTACGGACAATGCCCGGCAACAGGCCCAGCAGCTCATAGTGCCGCACCATCTTGCTGGACACCTGTGACCGGCGAGCAGCCTCACCGATATTGAAGCGTTCGTGGGTAGTCTGTGTGGTCATGGCTTGCTCGCCTTCCAGCGCCTCAGCATCAAGGCATTGGTCACCACGCTGACGCTGCTCAAAGCCATGGCCGCGCCGGCTATAACCGGGCTCAGCAGCCCAAACGCAGCCAGTGGCACGCCTATGAGGTTGTAGATAAAAGCCCAGAACAGGTTTTGCCGGATCTTGGCATAGGTGCGGCGCGAGATGTCGATGGCATCACCCACCAGCGCCGGGTTGCCATGCATCAGCGTGATGCCCGCCGCGTGCATGGCCACATCGGTTCCCGTTGACATGGCAATACCCACATCGGCGGCCGCAAGCGCGGGTGCGTCATTGATGCCATCGCCCACCATGGCCACAAAACCGCCGCGTTTTAGCTCGGCCACGATCTCTGCCTTGTTTTCAGGCAATACCTGCGACCGGATGTCGTCCATGCCCAGCTGCGCCCCCACAGCTCTTGCGCTGCCGGCGTTGTCACCGGTCAGCAACACCGAGCGAACGCCCTGCTCACGCAGCCGGGCAACCGCGTGCGCCGCGCTGGGTTTCAAGGTGTCGCCAAAAGCCAGCAGGCCCAGTAGCACCGGTGCCTGTGTGATGTCGGCAAGCCATGACACAGTGCGCCCCTCAGCTTCCAGCGCGTCGGCATGCGCCTGCAACACGCGCGTGTCGACTTTCAGCTCCGCCATGAAGCGGCTGCTGCCCAATCGCAGTTCGCGCTGATCGACCTGCGCCGCCATGCCGCGCCCTGCTACAGCCCGCACGCCAGTTGCGGAAGGCGGCTCAAGTCCCGCCAGGGTGGCGGCGTGGATGACAGCGCGGGCCAGCGGGTGTTCGCTGCCGGCCTGTATGGCCGCGCTGGCCAGGAGCAGGGTGTTTCTGTCGCCCTGGGCCGGCTCAGCGGCCACCAGCTCAGGCTTGCCTTCGGTCAAGGTGCCGGTCTTGTCGAAGGCCACGATACGAACCTTGTGCGCAATTTCAAGCGCTTCAGCGTCCTTGATCAAAATGCCATGTCTGGCAGCCACACCTGTGCCGGCCATGATGGCGGTTGGCGTGGCAAGGCCCAGCGCGCAGGGACAGGCAATCACCAGCACCGCCACCGCGTTCAGAATGGCGGTTTCCCAGTTGCCGGTGCCCAGCCCCCAGCCAAGCAGGGTGACAAGCGCAATCGCAATGACCACCGGGACAAACACCTCGCTGACCCGGTCCACCAGACGCTGGATCGGCGCTTTTTTAGCCTGCGCTGATTCGACCAGCCGCACGATGCGCGCCAGGGTTGACTCGGCGCCCACCGCGCTGGTGCGTACCAGCAGCAGGCCTTCCGAGTTAACAGATCCGCCAGTGACCTTGTCACCTTCATGCTTGGCAACCGGCAGGCTTTCACCTGTGATGAGCGACTCATCTATCTGGCTGGAGCCTTCCAGCACGATGCCGTCCACCGGCACCCTTTCGCCGGGCCGGATGACCACCAGATCGCCTACCCCTACCTGGCTGGCCGAAACCTCACGCTCCCGGCCATCCTGCCGCACCCGTGCGGTTTCTGGCCGCAGTGCATTCAATGCGCGTATGGCCTCGGTCGTCTGGCGCTTGGCGCGGGTCTCCAGCCATTTGCCCAGAAGAACCAAGGTGATCACCACTGCTGATGCTTCGAAGTAGAGGTGCGGCATGCCGTGGTCCCGGTGAACGAGCATCAGATAAACGCTCAGGCCATAGCCAGCCGTGGTGCCCAGCGCCACCAGCAGGTCCATGTTTCCCGCTCGTGCCTTGAGGGCCTTCCATCCCGAGCGGTAAAAGCGCGCGCCCAGCCAAAACTGAACCGGAGTTGCAAGTGCCAGCTGAACGCTGGCGGGCAGAGCCCAGTCAAGTCCGAACAGCATGCCGATCATCGGCAGGATCAGCGGTATCGATAGCGCTGCAGCCACAGCTACTGGCCACCAGGCATTGAGCGGCGCTGCCGTTTGGCGTGCCTGCTCACTGCTGCTGTTGGTTGGCCGGGCCGTATAGCCGGTCTTTTCAACCGCGGCCACCAGGTCAGCAACCGTCACATCGAGATTGCCAAGCCTGATATCAGCTATTTCGGTGGCGAGGTTGACCTCGGCTGACACCACGCCCGGCATGCGCTTCAATGCCTTTTCAACGCGCCCGACGCAGGACGCGCATGTCATGCCTTCAATGTTGAGTTGCACCGATTGTTCAGCCACCGAATAACCGGCGTCTTCAACCGCGCGTCGAAGCGCTTCCATGCCAACTTCCGGCCCAGCGCGCACGCTCGCTGCTTCCGTAGCGAGATTGACGCTTGCCTGACTTACGCCAGGCACTTTTGCAAGGGCCTTTTCAACCCGTCCGGTGCAGGTAGCACAGGTCATGCCTTTTACGGGAAATGTCCAGTCGACCTGGCGGTCTGAACCGACTGGCACGCTGGTTGCTGTGGTTGCTGTGGTTGCGGTCATGGGGTCTCCTGTCGATGCGCCATGAAAAACTGTTTCGGTGGTATTGGCGGTATCGAAAGTGTCAAGCTTCCCACCATGGTAGGGTCAAGCGAAAGCCATTGAATCCCATGCACGGATTGCGGTCAAGCAACGTTGGTGCTTGACCTTTCCACAGTGGCAAGGTTTAAAGTTTGCCGTTTCACCACGAAAGGATTGCCATGATCGAATTTGAAGTCAAGGACATGAGTTGCGGACACTGCGTCGGCGCGGTTACCAAGGCCGTCAAGCAGGTTGACCCGGCAGCGAATGTTCAGGTCGACCTGGCCACTAAAAAGGTATCGGTAGAGTCCAGCGAAGACCGCGCGTCACTCGCCGAGGCGCTTGCTGAGGCAGGCTACCCGACAACCTGATCGCAAATAGACGAACCGCGACAAGAAAAAGGGCGCCAGGAGCGCCCTTTGTTCATGTTGTGACCAACAACGTAGCCACATGCCGGTGACGCTTACTTCGCTGGCTGAATATCCGTCACCATAAAAGCGCTGCCGGATTTCTCAGCGGTAAATCGGACCTTGTCCCCTGCCTTGACCTTGGCCAGCAGGCGGGTGTCCTTGACCTGAAAAACCATCGTCATGCCGGGCATGTCGAGGTTCTTGATCATCCCGTGCTTGATGGTGATTTTCTTGTTTTCGGCATCCACCTTGCGGATTTCGCCTTCGGACATGTCGGCTGGTGCAGCCATGGCGCCAGCGGCTTCGGTGTCGCTGGCAGCGGCCATCGGCGCACCGGCATGCGAGGCGGCCTGACTTGAAGCGGCGCCGGCCAGCAGCGCTGCGGTCAGGAAGAGGTTATGGGTTGTGGTCATGAGTTCTCCTTTTTTGAGGGTGATGAAGGGCTTGCGGCATAGGCGTTGAAGATGCGGGTGTTGCCGTCGGCTAGCACCATCAGCACCTGGTAGGCGTCTTTTCGACCGCCGTACAGCGGGCTGTCCATGCCGGGTGAGCCTACCGGCATGCCGGGAACGGCAAGACCTATTGCCTCCGGTTTTTCCTTGAGCAGACGGCGAATGTCGCGCGCCGGTACATGGCCTTCGATGGCGTAGCCGCCAACCTGCGCGGTGTGGCAGGAGCCCAGCGCGGCCGGAATGCCCAGGCGCGCCCTGGCATCGTCATTGCCGGTGTCATTGACCTTGACACTGAAGCCACTGGCCTGCAGATGGGCGACCCAGTCCTTGCAGCAGCCGCAGTCAGGGTCTTTCCAGACTTCTACCGCTGTGCCGGTTTGCGCCATCACAGGCGGTGCCAGAGCGACGGCCGCAAGGCCTGCCAGCGCATGGAGAAGTGTTCGTTTGTGCATCATTCTTCCTTTCAAAATTACTGTCCCGTCACATGAATCCTGCCGACCATGCCTGCCTGGTAGTGACCGGCAATCAGGCAGGCAAAGTCGAAGCTGCCCGGCCTGTTGAAAGTCCAGACCAGCTCGCTGCTTTTGCCAGCGGCCACATGCGCCATATAAGGCTCGTCATGCTCCATGGCCGGAAATTTCACCATCAACGCAGCATGTTCATCGAGATCCTTTTTGTTGCCGATGACGATTTCATGCAAAAGCTTGCCACTGTTTTTGACGACGAAACGAATCGTCTCGCCTTGCCGGACATCGATCCTGTCGGGGCTGAAGCGCATGTTGTCGCCCATGCTCAGGTTGATGGTGCGACTGACGGACTTTGCATCGCCGGCAATGCCCCAGTCTTTTTGCTCCTTGACAACGGGGCCGGCCTTTTTGGCGTGAGGCTCGCTGGTATGGGCAGATGCCAGCGAGCCGGCGGTGGTGACCAGCGCCGCAAGCGAGAGGCACAGGAGGAAACCTGATTTTTTCAAAATTGCATCACGATGAAGTAGTTGCATGGCAGTTGTCCGGGTTGATAAATGATAGAGTTAAAAAGCACATGTATCCCTTATAGAGTAAGGGCGGGTAGCTATAGAGTTGATAGTAAATTGAAACGGTCTTATCTTGCTCGACGTTGCGCGGTCTAGTGCTGCATGCCGTTCATGCTGCCTTTCATCACCGGTTTTCGCACCTGTACCTCAACCTCTTTGGCGGGCATGTTCTGGGCCTTCATCGTCTGGCCGCCTTCTGACGCGAACTGTGCGGGGTTAGGCGTGGCGCCGGTCCATTCATAGGCCACCGTGCCGGCCGGATGCTTGAACCAGCCCGGGTCCTTGTAGTCGCCCGGTTTCTGGTCCTTACGCACCTTGACCATGCTGAACATGCCGCCCATTTCGACCGAACCGAACGGGCCATCGCCGGACATCATCTTGGCGGTGTTGTCGGGCAAGGGCATGTCCATCTCTGCCATGTCGGCCATGCCGCGCTCGCCCATCACCATGTAGTCGGGTATGACATTGGTGATGTCCTTGACCACCTTTCGGTGATCGACACCGATCAGGGTGGGTACGTCGTGACCCATCGCATTCATGGTGTGGTGGCTCTTGTGGCAATGAAAGGCCCAGTCGCCTTCTTCGTCAGCCAAAAATTCAATCTGCCGCATCTGGCCCACGGCCACATCCGTGGTCACCTCATACCAGCGGGTTGACTTGGGCGTCGGCCCGCCGTCGGTGCCTGTGACCAGAAACTCGTGCCCGTGCAGGTGAATCGGATGGTTGGTCATGGTGAGGTTTCCGAAGCGGATGCGCACCTTGTCGTTCTTGCGCACAACCAGTGGGTCGATACCCGGAAACACACGGCTGTTCCAGCTCCACAAATTGAAGTCCAGCATGGTCATGATCTTGGGCGTGTAAGCGCCGGGGTCGATGTCATAGGCATTGAGCAAAAACACGAAGTCGCGGTCGACCTCATCGATGAGCGGATGTTTTGCCTTGGGATGCGTAATCCAGAAGCCCATCATCCCCATAGCCATCTGCGTCATCTCGTCGGCATGCGGGTGGTACATGAAGGTTCCCGGCCGGCGTGCGGCAAACTCGTACACATAAGTCTTGCCAACCGGTATGGCCGGTTGATTAAGGCCCGATACGCCGTCCATCCCGTTCGGAAGCCGCTGACCGTGCCAGTGCACACTGGTGTGCTCTGGCAACTTGTTGGTGACGAAAATGCGCACCCGGTCACCCTCGACCACTTCGATCGTCGGGCCTGGCGACTGGCCGTTGTAGCCCCACAGGTGGGCCTTGAAGCCGGGCGACATCTCGCGCACCACAGGCTCGGCGACCAGATGAAATTCCTTGACGCCATTGTTCATGCGCCACGGCAAGGTCCAGCCATTGAGCGTGATCACCGGGCTGTAAGGCCGGCCCGTGTTGGGCACCAGCGGCGCCATGGTGTCGGGTTTGGTCTGTATGACCGGTTCGGGCAGTGCCGCCATCGCGACACGGCTTACTGCAGCGGCCGCCACAGCTGTGGTCAGGGCGCCGGCGCCGGTCAAAAAGTTTCGTCGGTTGTTCATGGTGATGTTCTGTTGATTCAGTTGTCAGTGGCCGGCCGCTTCGACGCCGCCCGCAGGTGCGACAGTCGACATCGCCATGCTGGTGGGTTTGCCGGTCATGGAAGCACTGAGAGCGGCATCGGCCAGCCAGAACTGCTGGTAGGCGTCGATGGCTGCCATGACGCCTGATATCTGGCTACGGTTGTCGGCCAGCAACTCGAAGACGCCGATCAGCATGCCGTTGTAGCGCAGCAGGTTTTCGTCTGCCATGGTTTTGCGTAGCGGCACGATCTCGTCGCGGTAGTGCCGGGCCACGTCGTAGGCGGTGCGGTAGGCAGAATAGCTTTCGCGCAGCTGCGATGAGGCGCCGCGAACCGCGCTTTCATAACGGCTGGCAGCCGCGATAGACCTGGCGTTCATGGCATCGCGCTGAACCGAGCCCCAGTCAAAAATCGGCAACCGTATGTCCAGCTCATAGCCTTTGCGGTTGGATCGGGTGCCCTCGACATTGTCAAATACCGTGTCGCGGCGGATGCCTAGTTCGACATCCACCAGGCTGGTAAGCAGGTTCAAGCCTTGCGATTGCCCGGCGGAATCCAGCCGGCCTCTGGCCAGTTGCACATCAAGCCGCTGGGCGCCGGCTTGCGTGCTGACGGCCTGCGGCTCGCGGGCAGCAGTGGGCAAATCAGGCAGGCGATCCGGCAGCTTCAGTCGGGCATATTGCTCGTCGCTCAGGCCCAGCAGACGCGTCAGTTCTTCGCGCGCCACCGTCGCCGCATGCTGGCTCGCTGCGAGCTGCGCCACGGCATCGGCATAAAAAACCTGCTGGCGTGCACGCTGCAATTTGTTGAAGTTGCCCACTTGCTGCATGCGCCTGGCCAGCTCTGCGCTCGCCTGCGCGCTGGTGTTGACCTGCTGCGCATATTGCAGCGATTGCTGTGCGCCGACTGCCCGCACCCAGGCCTGTCGAACCTGCGTGACCTGCTCGACCACATTGGCGCTCAGCTGCAAACGGGCTTGCGCCACCTGGCTGCCGGCAATCGCCTGGCGGCGCGGCAGGGTTAGCAGGTCCAGCAGGCCGAAAGACAGCAGGCGACCGATCTCCATCTCTTCTCCGGCGCGAACCCGTTCAAAGTTGAAGATCGGGTTGGCCATACGGCCGCCCTGGCTGGCCAGCGACATGTCGGCCCAGCTCTGGGCGAGCAGGGTTTGCATCGCAGGACTGTTGGCCAACGCCAGCTGCACAGCGTCGTCCATGCCGAGCGGATTGGCTAGCAACTCGGCGCTGAGTTTGGCCCTGGCCTGGCGCTGCGCGTCGGTCCGGCTCAGCTCGAGCTTGCCTTGGGTGAAGGTACGGGCGCTGCCGTTGGTGTCGCTGATCGCCTGGTCAATATTGACCGAGGCGCATCCCGCCAGGACGGCAATGGCTGCGCCCGAAGCGCATCGTTTGAATAGTCGCGTCATAGCTGTTCTTTTATGGTTTCACGGTGGGAGCAGGAGCAGCGGAAGATGACCCGGCTTCACTACTGCTGCTGGCCTCCCTGGCATAAGCGCGCCACCCGCCTATGCGGGCGGTCTGCTCGTTTGCTAGCTTCCAGTCGAGGGTCTTTTCTTCGCTGTAGGGCTGATAGCCATCAAGCGCAGATCGAAACGCTGGCAGCGTGAGCTCGTTGGCCGGTTGCGCCTGGGCAGGCCCTGTTGTGTGGGTTGGCGCTGGGTCTGGTTGCGCGTGGCCAGAAAACGGGACAAGGGCCATAAGCGCAACAGCCAATAGGCCAGGCCAGGCGGGCTGTGGTAAACCAATAGGGATGTTCATGGAATCTCCTGAAGACGTGCGGAAGCGATGGCATCGCTCGAAACCAGACAGGCGCAGTGCCACTGGCAGGCCTGGGGCAAGTACGGACCCAATACGGGCCTGAGCGTCAGGAGATGGGTGGTTTTTGGCCGAGCGCTGCAAGCGCGCTGGCAAAGCGGGCGGCCGGTGAATGCGGCTGCGTAGCCGGCACCTGGTCAGACAGGGTGTCCGACGTCGTCATCGAAAGAGCCACCGTGTGGCAGGCCTGGCAGGCTGCGCATGAGCCGCAATCGCCGGCACCGGTTTCATGCCCCGTCGATGCTGAAAGTGCTACCGCCAGACGCTCTCCATGCCCCGCGCAATCGGAGCCTGCCTTGCCAGCGGCTTCGGCATGGCCTGGAGTCTGACTGTTGGTTTCAGCATCAAAATTGCCTTCAGCCCAATGACTGTCTAGTGTCGCAGCTACGGTTTCAATAGCATCCGCTGTTTTCAGCGTGTGCTGGGCAGCCTGCGCAGGGTGCACCCGCCCGGTAGCCATCTCGGTTGCCATGGCCTCGCCAGCCCAGCCGCGCAGCAGCAGCAGGGCAATCAGGAACATGAAAAACGGGCGACGCATCAGTTAATGATAAGGCGGCAGGCAGTAAGTTCAATTTGCAGTGGTATCGCGTGGCGTGGCTGCCTGGTCGATCAGCCGCTGCAACCGGGCGTCCACCGGCATGGGCGCGAATGCACTAACGCCTGCCCGACCGGTGTTGCCGGCCGGCAACCGCCCTGTCAAATGACCCAGCGGCACCAATGCCAGCCTCAGCAACTGGCCACCGGCCTCACGCCGGGCACCCGTCTGAAGCGCGAGCCGGAGCATCGCGAGATGCGATGCGGCATGTAACGCTATTTGCGACTGGCCGACCGCATGTGCGGCTTCAAGCCACGGCCAGCGGACCGTCGGGCTGGCCTGGCCGGTGGCGTGGAAGTTTTGCATCAGCTGCCTGAAAAGCGCACGCTGCGCCTCGCCTGAAGGTACGGCCATCACGCGCCCTTGTCCACATGATCGGACGCGAGTTCGGCCCATGCCTGCTGGGCGACGGACGCGCCGCCCCATATGGCCAGCGCTGCCATGCCAAGCGCCACCATCAGGTCAGGCCAGGCGCTGGCGGTTCCGAGCACGCCCAGCGCTGCCAGCATGACGGCGATGTTGCCGATGGCGTCATTGCGTGAGCACAACCAGACACTGCGCATGTTGGCATCGCCCTCGCGCCAGGCGTACAGCATCCACGCCACGCCCACATTGGCCGCCAGCGCCAGAAAGCCGACCGCGCCCATGGTGGCCGCTTCCGGCACGCCGCCCTGGGCAAAGCTCCACCAGGCGCGGCCGGCAACGAACAACCCGAAAAACAACATACTCGCGCTTTTCAGCAGGGCGGCACGCGCCCTCAGAGCCGTGCCGGACGCGAGCACGGCCAGCGTTACACCGTAGTTGGCGGCATCGCCAAAAAAGTCGATGGCGTCGGCCAGCAGGGATACCGAGCCCGATCGCCAGCCCGCACCTGCCTCCACCCCAAACATGGCCAGGTTGACCACCAGCGCAGTCCAGAGGATGCGCCGGTACTGCGGACTCTGTGCGCTTTTGCCGGCAGAGCCTGCCTCGGGCGACTCGCCGTGGTGATCGCAATAGAGGGACATTCAGGGTTTCTTTCTATCGGTTTTATCCAGTGATGGGATGATTGGAAACCTTAAAGCCACTTCCATGTCAAGCGCATTTTTGGCTTGGCGTCGAACCGGTCCGGATGCGCTGAAAACCGGCCAGACGGGCTGTGCAAGGGCAAAAGCTGATTGAACAATACCCATCTGCAACACACCATGAATGCCACAAGCTACCGCATCAGCGAAGCCGCTGCCCTGAGCGGTGTATCTACCGCCAACATACGCTTTTATGAGAAAGAAAAGCTCTTCAGTCCTTGCGGCCGCCTGGACAACAGCTACCGTTTTTATAGCGATGATGATGTGCACCAGCTTCGCTTCATCAGGCTGTGCCGGGCAATGGACATGTCGCTTGACGAGGTGCGCAGCCTGATCGGGCTTGACCTGAACAGCAGGAATGACTGCCTGGCGGCGCGGGCGGCGCTGGATGGTCACCTCAGCCATGTGCGGGCGAGGCTGCGCGAACTGAAGGCGCTTGAAAAAGACCTGCAGTCCTTGCGCCAGCACTGTGACGGCACCGATGCACCGTGCCACATCATCGACGCGCTGCACAGAAGGGCGGATGTGCAGCCGCCTGGCCTGCCAGCCG
>JAQGNE010000070.1 GCA_028291985.1 Polaromonas sp.
AGGAAGGCTAAGCGACGACTGTCGGCGTAAGGCTTTTACGGCTGTCATCTACCGGGCGGGAAACTATTCGGTATCTGTGTAAAGCCCTGGGGTGCCACGAACTGGTACTTGGCTTCTGGCTTCTGGCGTCAGTAGGGACTACCAAGCAGGGCTTGAACATTGAGACTCAGAATTCCAATCGTCTTATTACTTAACATAATATACATCGTGGAATGTCTTTATGACAGTGCTTGGCTCAGCTGGACGGCGCGCTATCCAAGTAAAACAGGGCCCCAGGCCTCAGGCATCCAGTACTCTACCGCGGACACGAGTGACGCAAACAGCAGCGCAAGCAGGAACAGCTCCATCGCTAGCCGCGGGTTGAATGAGGGAGCGCGGACACAGCCTCTCCAAACCTCGCACGCAGGGAAGGCACTGCAAGAGTGACGGTTCCCATGCGGCCCAGTGCAGCCGTTGACGCGGTCATGGACGCTGACATCAGGGCGTTCTCAGTGTCTGGACGGCCAAGACCTCCGAGCGGAGTTGGCTTCAAACCAGCCCTCGCGTAGGTTCGTGTGCTGTCCTGGCCATGCGGTCCGGTCGCAGGCGCGCTGGGCCACTGCCAGCATGGCCGCGTACGAGAGTAGCACCCCAACGGTCACGAACGCTGCTAGCCAGCTCACGGCCGACGGTCATTTGGTCATGCCGGTGACAGGTCGCCAGAGTGCTTCCTGCGCTCGACCAATTCGAAGATGCCCATCCCGACGAGCATCGCCACCACAAAGACGGCAGCCTTGCCCTCACCCATGCCCAGGGCAATCAGTGCCGGTCCCGGGCAGAACCCGGCGACGCCCCAGCCGACGCCGAACAGCAGGCCCCCCCCAACCAACCTGCGGTCGAGTTGCCTTGCCTTGGGCAGCCGCATCTCCGCGCCCAGGAAGGACACGGTCCTGCGTCGGGCAACTGCGAATGCGCCGATGCCGACGGCGATGGCGCCGGCCATCACCAAGGCCAAGGAGGGGTCCCAGCGGCCGGCAACGTCCAGAAAGCCGAGCACCTTGGCTGGGTCGGCCATGCCAGACACGATGAGACCCAGGCCGAAGACCAGTCCGGCAAGCAACGAAGTGAAAACATACATGGCGGTTCCTCAGATTCCAAGGAGGTGACGGGTGACGAACACGGTCAGAAAACCTGCCCCCATGAACGCCGCTGTCGCAGCAAGCGAGCGCGGTGAGAGTCGTGACAGGCCGCAGACCCCATGGCCGCTGGTGCAACCCGATCCGTAGCGCGTTCCCACCCCAACGAGAAGGCCAGCAAGGACCAAAGCCGCGTAACTCGCATCAATTTGTGGACGCGGCACTTCGGCGACAAGGAGGTACACCAGAGGCGCGCTGAGCAGACCGAGCACGAAGGCGACACGCCAAGCCATGTCGCCCCTGACCGGCTTCAGAAGACCGCCCAGCACGCCACTGATGCCGGCGATACGGCCGTTCAGTAGCGCGAACATCGCGGCGGCGATTCCGATGAGCACGCCGCCAGCCAAAGAAGACCAGGGTGTGAAAGCGTTCCAATCAATAGTCATTGCTAGTCCTTCGGGCAATACAGGCGGTACAAAAGCGACAGAATTTCGAGGAGGCGCTTATCTGCGACGCCGTAGAAGATGTTCTTTCCTTCACGCCGCGTGCTCACGACCTCCTCGTTGCGCAACACGCCCAGCTGTTGTGACAACGTTGGCTGATGAATTTCTAGTGCCTCCTCCAACTCGCTGACGCACATCTCTCCTTGGGAGAGCTGGCACAGCAGCAGCAGCCGTTCTGGATTGGCGAGCACCTTCAAAGCGGCGACGGCTTCGGTGGCGGCGCCTCGAAGGAGGTCGGGAGAAATCGTGGCGGGTTTTGCAGGCATAGGCAGTCGTGACTTGACCATTAATATATCAAAACATATAATCAATGTCAATAAAGTAACGGCCGAGGTACCGTGTGACCGTCCGCACCCACATCCAACCGTTTTTCGACCAGAAGACCTGGACCGTTTCCTACGTCATCAACGACCTCCGAAGCAAAAACGCCGCTGTCATCGACCCGGTTCTCGACTACGACTTCAAGTCTGGCCACACGGACACGTACGCCGCCGACGCTGTCCGTGAGTACGTACAGGCCAACGGCCTCGGCGTCCAGTGGATTCTGGAAACGCACGCGCATGCCGACCATCTCTCTGGCGCTCGCTACCTGCAGGAGCGAGTCGGCGGTCAGATTGCGATTGGCGAGCACATCCGGGAGGTGCAAGCGACGTTCAAGAAGCTGTACAACTTGGAGCGGACATTCCTGCCGGATGGCAGTCAGTTCGACCACCTCTTCAAGGATGGCGAGGTGTTCAAGATTGGCGAAGTCGAGGCGACCGCGATGCTCGTACCGGGCCACACGCCGGCGGACATGGCATACCTCGTGGACGGGGCGGTTTTTGTAGGGGACACCCTGTTCATGCCCGATGTCGGCAGCGCGCGCGCCGACTTCCCAGGTGGCGACGCGCATACGCTGTATCGCTCAATGCACAGGATTCTCGACCTGCCGCCGCAGACACGCATGTTCGTCTGCCACGACTACCCGCCCAAAGGTAGGGAGGCCAATTGGGAGACCACGGTCGCAGATCAGCGAGCAAGCAACATCCACGTGCGTGACGGAATCAGCGAGGAAGAGTTCGTTGCGATGCGGCAGGCTCGGGACGCGACGCTCGAGGTCCCGACTCTCATCCTGCCCGCCATCCAGGTCAACGTCAGGGCTGGGCAGTTGCCACCGGCTGACGAGAACGGCGTGGCCTACCTCCGCATCCCGCTGAACATGTTGCCTATCCGGAAGTAGGACCCTTGTGCCCGACAGGCTTCAAATCGGGCCGATGGCAATTCCCATCTCACTTGTCCTTATATTGGTCGCCCTCGCGTCGGCTACATACGTCGGCAAATGGACAGGTCGCGAGAGCGGTACAGAAATCGAGACGGTGTCCAGTCAAAGCCCGCCACTCTCGGATTGCCCTGCCTGGCACAGGGCGCGCCCACAAGTCGGGAACGTCACTGGCAAAGAGCGTCCAGCACAAGCTGCGCACAACGGGTCGCGGTGCTGCGGGGGGCGACGGTAACCACGTCGTCCACGCCAGGTGACCACATGCGCAGCACGAGCGTCGTTGTGCCAGGCTGCCAAGTCTGGCTTTGCGCGCTGACGGCGCACGCGGGCTGCGGAGTCACCTGCCAGGGGGACCAACACGGTGAACTCAATCGCTCGCTCCGGGGTCGCTTCCCGGTCAGGGGCCGGACGCACCCATCGCAGCGGTCGAGCCAGAGCCTGCGGTGCCACGTACACACCGAATACCTGAAATTTGAGAGCCACCTTGAACTCGGGATACCTGATTTGAGCCGCTGACGCACCCGATTCCTGAGGTGCCCGTCTTAGTCGCTGCGATGCCTGAGGAAAACCTGGGGTAACGGCACTCGAATGAATGTCCGGCCCATCAACGACTTAGCGAACGTTCCTCCAGTTACTTTGTTCCCGAGCCGTTCACTGAGCAATTCACTTCCAGTGTCACCGCTACAGTCTCCCTCGCCCGCCCAGGCCCACCAGGCCTGACCACGGGATGGTTAACCCAGCGCTTACCACTTCCCGCTGGATTTGCCGGTTGGGCGGTTTGCTCGCGCAAACGTGGTGACGATCTCGGCAATATCCGGACGATCGGCGCGTTCTGCAAACTGGGCAGCTGTCAGGCCTTGCTGGTTCTTGATCATCGGATCCGATCCTTCGGCCAGCAGCAGCTTGACGGCGTCCGGGCTGCCGTACATGCAGGCCATCATCAATGGCGTGCTCTTGTTGGGCGACTCGGCATCGATGAAGGCGTGATGTTCCAGCAGGAGGCTGATCATTTTGAGATCGCCGGCCGTGGCTGCGTAATGCAACGGCGTCCAGCCGGTCTTGTTCACGGCAGCGTTCCTGACAATCAGCTGCCGGGCAATCTCGAACTCTCCCTTTAGCGCCGCCATCATCAATGGCGTTTCACCGGCGCTGTTCAGCGCATTCAGGTCTGTTCGAGGCCAGCTGATCAGAACGCGCGACACCTTGGGCGACGGTTCCTGCAAGGCCATCATCAGCGCGGTAACGCCATGGGGATCGGGTGTGTTGGCATCAAAACCCAGGTTCAACAGCTGTTGAATGCGCGAGCCATCATCTCGTTTGACGGCCCGAAAGAAGTCCTCATAAGAACCCGCGCGCGCTGACCAGCACACTAATAACCCAGCAATAACAGCAAGCTCTACCAGAATCCTCATGCATTTTATGAAGACGAAATTCACGCGTTGACCCCACGAAAAAGCGACTCGAAGTTGTGACTGGTCGCCGATGCAATGGTTTCCAGATCAAGCCCCTTCAGTTCTGCCACAAGCTTGGCAACATAGGGCACGTAGGATGGATTGTTGGTTTTTCCGCGGTACGGAACCGGCGCCAAGTACGGACTGTCGGTTTCGATCAGGATACGGTCCAGCGGCACAAAGGCGGCCACCTCGCGCAAGTCTGCTGCGGTCTTGAAGGTCAGGATGCCTGAAAACGAGATATAAAAGCCCAGGTCAAGCGCCGCCCTGGCCACTGCCTGCGACTCCGTGAAGCAATGAAAAACCCCCTCCGCCCGGCTCAGGCCGTTGGCGCTGTCGCCCTCCTCCTTCAGGATGGCCAGCGTGTCGTCCGATGCGCTGCGGGTGTGGATGATGAGCGGCTTTGCCGTTTCGCGTGCGGCACGGATGTGCACCCGAAAGCGGTCGCGTTGCCAGGCCATGTCCCTGACGTGGCGCTCACCCAGACGGTAGTAGTCAAGCCCCGTCTCTCCGATCCCGACAACTTTGGGCAACGCCGCGCGGCGTGTCAGGTCGTCGACGGTAGGCTCGGTAACACCTTCATTGTCTGGATGGACCCCGACACTGGCCCAGAAGTTGTCATAGGTAATGGCAAGCTCATGCACCTCTTCAAATTCTTCCAGCGTGGTGCAGATGCAAAGCGCCCGGCTGACCTTGGCATCCTTCATCGCCTGGCGAATACCCGGGAGCTGTGCCTTTAACGCCGGAAAACTCAAATGGCAATGCGAATCGGTAAACATCGATCAACCGGAAAAGAAAAGACTTTCGGGTCTTTTTATAAGCAAAAAAATGGTTAAAGCGCTTGTTTTATAAAGGGCTATAGCTATGCTAATCATAGCAAACAGCCAAGGCTGCGGGTCAACGCCAATCGCTAGATGGTTTGCGTAGGCCGCTCGGATGCCAGGTGGGCACCCAGGATTTCTTCAATCTTCAGCTTGAGCGTGCGCGATTTTTCATCGCTGGGAAAGCGTACACCTACTCCCTGTGTCCGGTTACCTGAAGCACGCGCTGGTGTGACCCAGGCGACTTTACCGGCCACCGGATAGCGCTGGGTGTCCTCGGGCAAAGTCAGCAACACATACACATCAGCGCCAAGTTTGTAGTCCCGCGCCGTTGGTATAAAAACGCCGCCCTCCTTGAACAACGGTATGTAAGCGGCATACAAGGCAGCTTTTTCCTTGATGGCCAACTGCACCACGCTCGGTCGAGCCCCGGCACCGGGCGCCGCGGCTGCAGCGGCAGGGCTGACAGGGCTGACAGGGTTGGAAGGTGATGTTGAGCTCATGCTGCTAGTTTATCGGTGAGGCGGCGATGCGGGGCTTAACAGGCCACCGAAAACACAGATTGTGCGCTTTGCTGCTCGTTTGCCGTTGCTCTGGCGCAGCGCTGTGCAGTAAATGAATTCAACCCGCTGTTAGGGCAAGTTTTGCCCGGCTGGCCAGCGACTCCAGCAAAAGCCCGGGGTTGTAGGGATGCTCCACTGTTCTTGCCGCATCGGCAAGCTCACGAGACCACGCCGCCATCGCCCGGGTGGCAGACCGGTCGGCTGGTAGCGGTACGGCCAGCAGATCCTGTGGCGTAAAAAACCGCGGCGCCGCCCCTGCCCTTGTGGCCATGACATCGTGGCAAAGCTTTTGCAAGGCATCAAGCGCGATCGCAGGTGCCCATTCGTACAGCGCACCAGCCGCACCACGCGTCATTGCGGCCGGCAGGTCCTGCCAGCCTTTGGCAATGGCGGATGCCTGGCCGCTCTGCACCCAGGCCAGTGCATCGGCAGGCCGCCCTCCGGCAGCCATCAGCAGGGTTCGCAGATCAGCGGCAGACGGTGGCCTGGGCGCCTTGCTGCTGCCCTGAGCGTCTCCATGCTGAGCTGATCCACCCGCCGTGGTTTCGAGCCACGCCAGAGCCTCATCAAATGCCGGCCACGCCATGACATGGCCCAGGCAGCGGCTGCGAATGGTGGGCAGCAATTGATGGGTCGCTTCGGTTGCCAGGATGAACCGCACAGCACCGGGCGGCTCTTCCAGTGTTTTCAGCAGGGTGTTGGCGGTGATACCGTTCATCCGCTCGGCAGGAAAAACCAGCACTACTTTCGTATTGCCGCGCGACCGCGTCATTTGGGTGAACGCCACCGCTTCCCGCGCCGCATCAACCTTGATTTCCTTGCTGGGCTTGCGTTTTTTGCTGTCCAGTTCATCCTGCGTTTTTTCAGCCAGCGGCCAGCCCAGCGCCAGGAATAGCGTCTCGGGCATCAGCGCGCACAGGTCGGCATGGGTATGGACACGCAGGGCGTGGCAGCTTCCGCAGTTGCCGCACGCGCCTGCCGGCGTCGGTTGTTCACACAACCAGGCACTCGCCAATCCCATGGCCAGCTCGAACTGGCCCAGACCCGAAGGCCCGCTCAGCAACCAGGCATGGCCGCGCTGGACCAGCAAAGCCTCAAGCTGGATTTGCAGCCAGGGCGCCAGCGGGAGATTGCCGATCACAGCCAGCCCCGCGCAAGCAGAACTTGGCGTATATCGCGGCCAACCGCGTCAGGCGCCTGGCTGGCGTCGATGCGCGCGAAGCGGTGCGGCTCGCGCTGCAAGCGCGCCGCATAGCCCGCCGCCACCCGGCGAAAGAATGCAAGGGGTTGCGCCTCAAACTTGTCCGGCATGCGGGCATCGGCCAGCCGCAGCGCAGCCTCTTCAGGCGGCAGGTCGAACCATATCGTCAGGTGCGGCTGTAATAATTTCTGCGTTGGCAGTTCGGCGTCGTCATCACAGGCCTGAACCCAGGCTTCCAGGGTGCTTAGTACCGCCAGGTCAAACCCTCGGCCGCCGCCCTGGTAGGCAAAGCTGGCGTCGGTAAACCTGTCGCACAGCAGTACATCGCCACGCGCCAGTGCCGGTGCGATGACGTTGACGACATGGTCACGTCTTGCGGCAAAGATGAGCAGGGATTCCGTCAGCGGGTCCATGGCGTCGTTAAGTACTACCTGCCGCAGCTTTTCGGCCAGCGCAGTGCCGCCGGGCTCCCGTGTCAGGGTTACCGCCCTGCCCGCCTGCCTGAAAGCGTCAGCCAGCGCGGTGATATGGGTTGACTTGCCAGCCCCGTCAATACCTTCAAAACTGATGAAAAGGCCGCCGCTGTCGCCGGGCAGCGCTGCGGGTTGAAGCGCAGAAGACTGCGCTGGCTGGTCGGCCAGATGACGCACGCCCATGGCCTATTGCCCCCTGATGTATTTGTTGACCGCCCGGTTGTGCTCTTCCAGGCTGCTGCTGAAATGGCTGGCACCGTCGCCCCGTGCCACGAAGTAGAGCGCCTTGGTCGGCTCTGGCCGCACGGCTGCCATCAGGGCGGCCTTGCCAGGCATGGCGATGGGCGTTGGCGGCAAGCCGCCGCGGGTGTAGGTGTTGTAAGCCGTGTCCGCCTGCAGATCGCGCTTGCGCAGGTTGCCGTCAAATCGCTCGCCAAGACCGTAGATTACCGTAGGGTCGGTTTGCAGAGGCATGCCGATGCGCAAGCGATTGATGAAAACCCCAGCGATTTGGCCTCTGTCCGATGGCTTGCCGGTTTCCTTTTCGACAATGCTGGCAAGTATCAGCGCCTGATCCGGCGTTTGCAAAGGGGTGTCCGGGCTGCGCAGGGCCCAGGCGGCCTCGGTATGGCGGTCCATAGCGCGGGCAGCGCGACGCAGCACCGCAAGGTCGCTTGCACCTTTGGCAAAGGTGTAGGTGTCCGGAAAAAACCGGCCTTCAGGGTGCAGGCCCGGCCGGCCCAGCTTTTGCATGATCGTTTCAGGCGTCAGCCCAATAGTTTCATGGTTTAGTTGCTCTTCCTTTTGTAGCGTTTTCAATACCTGAGAAAAGGTCCAGCCTTCGACGAGCGTGACGCTTTTCAAGGTCTCTTCGCCACGCACCAGCATGCTGAGCAGCTCGCGAGGGGTGGCCCCCGGTAGCACTTCATAACTGCCGGCCTTGATCTGCCGGGCCTGTCCTGACAGCCTGAACCAGGCCTGTAGCACCAGCGGCGGTACAACAACGCCTGCTGCAACAGCACTTTCTGCCACCGCACGGGCACTGCTGCCAGGCTCAATCTCCAGGTCAAGCGCTGTGGCACCAGGCTGCAACCTGAGCGGAAGCGGCGCATGCAGCCACCACAGCGCACCGCCAAATCCGGCCAGTCCGGCGACGAGGACAAGTATCAAAAAGCTGGTGATTACGCGACGCAAACCGAATTTCCTTGTGAACAGCGCCTGCCTGCATGCGGTTACTGACACCGGTTGCATGCGGCAAACGCCTGGCCCATGATAATTCAGCCATGCACACCACACACCCGGCCGAATTCGCACCCACGCACACATCTGAAGTACCGGAATCGGGAATTTCCGAGCTCCAGCATCTCGGCATCATCCGGGTGGCGGGCACCGATGCTGTTCACTTTTTGCAAGGTCAGCTGACCCAGGACATCGCACTTCTCGGCCAGTCGCAGGCCAGGCTGGCCGCGTTTTGCAATGCCAAGGGCCGTATGCAGGCGAGCTTTGTGGTGTTCAAACGCAGCGACGAGGAAGTGCTGTTGGTCTGCCACCGGGATATTCTGGCCCAGACCTTGAAGCGACTGAGCATGTTCGTGCTGCGCGCCAAGGTCAGGCTGACCGATGCCACCGGCGACTTTGTGCTCGCCGGTCTTACCGGAAACGCTATTACTTCAATAGCGGGTAGCCCTTTGAATACCTGGTCTAGAGCCGATTTTGATGCCAAAACCGTGATCGGGCTGCACCCGACCTGCGGCACGACCCGGGCGTTGTGGTGCGCCCCGTCCGGCACCGCCCTGCCTGCCGCGCCTTCGCTGGATATCGGTACGTGGCAATGGCTCGCAGTGCGTTCGGGAATTGCAATGATCACCCTGCCGGTTTTTGAAGCTTTTGTGCCGCAAATGCTCAACTACGAATCAGTAGGCGGTGTGAGCTTCAAAAAAGGCTGCTACCCCGGGCAGGAAATTGTTGCGCGAAGCCAGTTTCGCGGCACGCTGAAGCGGCGGGCCTATCTGGCGCATGGTGCAGAGCCCATGGCCGCCGGGCAGGAAATTTTTCACGCCGGCGACAGGGAACAACCTTGCGGTCTGGTCGCGCAAGCCGCTGCCCATCCTTCGGGCGGTTTTGATGCGGTGGTGTCGCTGCAGACCGCAGCAGCGGGCGATGCTGCCGACGGCAAGTTGACGCTGGGCTCCGCCGCCGGCCCAGCCTTGAGCCTGCTGCCGCTGCCCTACCCTTTGCTGGAAGACATCTGAGCCGCTTTGCGTCATGTGTCTGATCGCTTTTGCCATAGGCGCCTCAACCCGCTGGCCGCTGGTCGTAGCGTCCAACCGCGATGAATTTTTCAACCGCCCCACGCTGGCGCTGAGCCAGTGGCGCAGCACTGGCCAACACGCCATCGTGTCGGGTCGGGACCTCCAGCAAGGCGGTACTTGGCTGGGCGCCACGCCGACCGGACGGGCAGCCTGGCTCACCAATGTGCGGGAAGCTGATCCGCTGCCAGCGCCCGCTTCCCGGGGTGAACTGGTGCTGCGCTGGCTGGAAGGCTGCATGTCAGCGGCCGATTTCATGAGGCAGCTCGATCCCGCTATTTACGGCGGCTTCAACCTGGTGCTGGGCGACCTGCAAAGCAGCAGCTGGACCTGGCTAAGTAACCGGCGCTTTAGCGCCAACCCGTCAGCGTCCCATACTCCAGTGGCGGGTTGGGTATCGAAAACACTGCTGCCTGGCATTTATGGGCTGTCTAATGCCGCACTGGATTCTCCCTGGCCGAAAACACTGTTGCTGAAACATGCGCTTGGCCTGGCCTTGCGGACCGCCACCGATCAAGCCGATCTGGAAAGACCGCTGTGGCAAGCGCTGGCAAACCGCGAACCGGCCCCCGATGCCCTTTTGCCTGCAACCGGACTGCCGATGGAGCTGGAGCAGGCGCTGTCCAGTGCGTTCGTCGAATTGCCGCAGCGCGGAACTGCTGGCTATGGCACGCGCTGCAGCACGCTGCTCATTGCCGAGGTGGAGCCTGACGCGCGGGGTGTATTACCCGTACCGTCCGCTCAGCGTCTGCCCTGGACGATCCGGCTGGAAGAGCGCACCTGGCCAACGCCTGCGGATGAGGCCTCAGCGATGGCCGGCGCGGGTAGAACCATCAAGACAGGCTTCACGTGGCGACACGCGGCTGAGTAGCCGGTCGCAAGCAGCCAGATCCCCCTGCTATCAGAGCTGGCTGAGGTAGGTGTCAGGAATCTGCCGGCGGATAGCGGCTTGTTCAGCCGGCGGCGCTCCGGCGGACAGGGCAATCGCGGCCCTGTACGCCGCCAGGGCGCGGTCACGGTTTTGCTTGTGGTTGGCGAAGATGGCGCCCAGCTTCAAGAGGCTGTCCACACTTAGCGACGGAAAGCTCTGTTGCCGCAATTCCAGGCTGTTGATCGCCATATCGAAATCATTGGCCCGCATCGCCAGCACATAGGCTGAATTGAGCAGATCGGAGTCGTAGGTGCCATCTTGCATATATTGCCGGGCCAGCCTGCGGGCCTCCGGTTCGCGTCCCATGCGGCTCAGGAGAATCACCTTGAGCGAAAGTACCGCAGGCGCTCTGGGCTGGAGCTTTTCGCCGCGCTCCAGGTAGTGAAGCGCCTGTTCAAACCTGCCCATCTGGGCATATCCGCGGGCAATATTGGCCAGGATGGCCACGACGTAGGGCCTTGACGAAATGACTGATTCCCAGATCCATACCGCGTTTTTCCAGTCGCCCCATCGGGCCATCTCGTCGGCAACCATGGGCGTGATTTTTCGGTAATGCGGGTTGATCGCAATGCCTTCGGCAAGCAGACGCAACATCTCTTTTTTCCGGGCGTCCCAGCGCGGATCGTTGTGGTCGCCCGAATGCGATATGCCCAGCGTCATCTTGACCGCCAGCACGATTTTTTGCTCGGCTGCCGCAGCCTGCTGGCTGATATAGACCGTCAGGGCCAGGCATAGCACCATCAGCCCGACCAGCCCTTTGGAGTACAGCGGTTTCCAAGCCAAACGCGCAGCATGAAAAATCCCCTGCTTCTGCAAACGCGCATCCGATGCCGCAAGCATGCCCAGGCACAGCGCGAACAGGCAACCGGTACTGGCCAGGCGCCAGGGAAACCCGATGTTGCTGACCACCATCAAGGCCAGCAGGCTGGACAGCGCAATGGCGCGCACCGGAGCCTCTGCTGCACCTTCGGCCATACGGTTTCGAAGCGTCGCCCAGGCGGCATGCAGCAGGTAGCTGAAAAGACCCAGCAGAAACAGCAGGCCGGTGAGCCCGTACTCGGCAAGCAGCTGCAGGACTTCGTTGTGCACGTAATAGTCGGTCTCCAGCTGCGAGCCTTCGGCCTGGTACAGCGGCAGCATGGCCTCCCAGGCGCCGGCACCGATGCCCGCCAAGGGATGTGCCTTGATGATGCCGCCAGTTGCCTTCCACATCACGACGCGGATCTGCAAAGAGCCATCATTGGGCGAAATCGATGCGGTTCGTGTAAGAGCACGGCCGAAAGCGTGCGTACTGTAGCCATTGCCATCGGCAATCAGCTTTTCGTTTCCGGTTCCTATCAAGCCCAGGCCCAGCACGGCGGCTGAAAGAACACCGCACGCGAGTACGCGCTGGTTGAAGCTCCAGGCGACAGCGGCAAACCGCTGGCGATACAGCACGGCAATCAGCGGAAACACAAGGAATGCGGTTATCCAGAAGGCCGTGAGCGCGCCTCTGGTGCCCGTCATCATCAAAGCGACCACATTCAAGCCCAGCGTGGCTGCCATCAGTGCAATCCGTGGCGAACTACGCGACTGCACCAGCAAATAGGCTGAAAAGGGAATCGTGCACACCACAAACTCGGCAAAAAAGTTGCGGTTGACAAAAGTCGACGCCGGGTTGGGACCCTGCGGGAACAAACGGAAGTCAAACCAGAACTGCAAAGCGGTCCAGAGCGATGCGACAACCGCGCCCCAGTGGATGCCTTCCATGACATAAGGAAGACGCGCACGCGAAAGCGTGTTCAGTGCAAGAAACAGCATCAGGCTGAAAAGAAACCAGCGGATGGCCTCGACGCCAGCGAGGAATGTATGCGACCACATCATGCTGCCCAGGGCATAAGCCGTCAGCGCTAGGGGCAGCCACATGAGCGCATGCCAGCGCAGGCCGCCTTCGAGCTGCCGCAGACGCCAGAAAAACAGCAGACCGGCGATGACTACCGAGAACGCTGCCACCATGGACTTGAGCGTGTCCTGCAGCATCTCTTCATGTGGAACACCGAGCGCAGGCGCCAAAAACATCATGGCGGCCAGAATGAATGCCGTCCAGTCGCCGCGCTCGATTTCGGCAGGAATTGGCCCTGCCGCAACCGGCTCGTGGTTCGCACGTTGTATTGAAGAAGCAGACCGGCTTGCTCTGGCAGGCCTGGAAGCATCGATGCCGGCCTGCTGGCTCCGACCTGGCTTGCCGGCCGCAGTCGATGCCGATGTTGCCAGGCCGGCGGGCTTGCCGCCCTCACTACGTCTTTTCCGGGCCATTACAAAATATTGTCTTTCGCGAACGCGTTATGGGTTTGCCTGTCATCACAACAGGAGATTGTCGCTGCGACAAGCCCCGCATTTGCATAAGCAGATAAACCGGCTCATTCCAGAGTCGGTTTTGACAGACCAAAAGCCTCAGCCAGCGCGCGAGCAGCGTCGGCATGTGCCTGACGTGCTTCGGGTATGGCGCGGCCCATCTTGATGAACTCATGCGTGACGCCGCGGTAGATCTCGATATCCACAGGTACACCGGCAGCGCGCAGCTTGTCGGCATAGAGAATGCCCTCGTCCACCAGGGGATCACATTCCGCCAGTCCTACCCATGCGGGTGCGACACCATCGACATCGGGCGCGTTGAGCGGTGCGAAACGCCAGTCTTCCCGATCAGCCGGACCACGCAGATACTGGCTGAAAAACCAGTTGATATCACGCGCTTCGAGTACAAAACCGCGGGCGAAGCGCCCGTGCGACGGCGCGTCCTGATGGGCTGCACAGCCCGGGTAAATGAGCAACTGAAGAGCCAGCCGGAGGCCGGCATCGCGCGCCATCAGGGCGCAGCCGGTTGCAAGCGTTCCGCCAGCACTGTCGCCACCAACCGCCATGCGGCTGCCATCGAGACCACGCGTTTGAGCCTGCGTGGCCAGCCATTGCAGGGCGTCCCATGCGTCGTTGGACGCTGTAGGAAATGAGTGCTCTGGCGCCAACCGGTATGCCAGCGACACCACTGCACAGCCCGAAAGACGGCTAAGCTGGCTGCACAGGGTATCGTGCGACGAGATGCTGCCGATGGTGAAACCGCCGCCGTGAAAGTAAAGCAGCACCGGCAGTCGAGCCACAGAAGGCGCGTACAGGCGAGCAAGAAGCCTATGGCCATCGCGTGCGGTGATGTGGAAGTCCTCTCGCCGCACCAGTGGCGGCCTGGCGATTTCAAGCACGCCCGCGCCCGCCTCGTAAGCTGCGCGAGCCTCGGTCGGGGTCAGGGTATGAAAAGCCGGACGCCGTGCCCGCGCCATGCGGTCGAGCACGCCTTGCATGGCCGGGGTCAAAAGGGCCGGGACAGTTCGGCTTGGCATAAGGCAGCGTCAACGAAAGAACAGGCTGACCCGACACGCAGTAAAAACGATACCAACGCGGCCGAAACAAGGGTTTGCTTGCAAATCACAAAGGGCTTCCAGCTAGTACAGTGAACAGCTAAGCGGGCTTTTTCGCAGAACCGGATAAGACTCTGCTGATTCGATGGCATCGTACAACGGCGAAGGACAGCGACCCATGGCATTTATCTACTACGTCACCCAGATCCAGTTCGAGTACGGCGCTGTGAGGCTACTGCAGCAGGAATGCGAGCGCGTGGCCATTTCAAGGCCGCTGATCGTGACCGACGCAGGTGTCAAGGCGGCAGGCGTGCTGCAAAAAGCGCTCGACGCCCTGCCCGGCTTGCCAGTCACCGTGTTTGACCAGACACCGTCAAACCCGACCGAGGCCGCTGTACGTGCAGCAACCGCGCTTTACAAGTCAGCCGGTTGCGATGGCTTGATCGCAGTGGGCGGCGGCTCTGCCATTGACTGCGCCAAGGGCGTGGCGATCGCAGCAACTCATGACGGTCCGCTCAAGACCTACGCGACGATTGAAGGCGGCTCAGCAAAGATCACTGAGCACGCCGCACCGCTGATCGCCGTGCCCACGACCAGTGGAACCGGCAGCGAGGTAGCACGCGGGGCCATCATCATCGTGGACGACCACCGCAAGCTGGGGTTCCATTCGTGGCATCTGGTGCCCAAAGCCGCCATTTGTGACCCGGAACTCACGCTCGGTCTGCCGCCCCGTCTGACCGCTGCCACGGGAATGGACGCGATTGCACACTGCATGGAAACCTTCATGTCGGCCACGTTCAACCCACCGGCTGACGGCATCGCACTCGACGGCCTGGAACGCGGCTGGGCGCATATCGAACGTGCGACACGTGATGGCAGTGACCGTGAGGCACGCCTGAACCTGATGAGCGCCTCAATGCAAGGCGCCATGGCGTTTCAAAAGGGCCTCGGTTGCGTGCATTCGCTCAGCCACAGCCTGGGAGGCGTTGATCCGCGACTGCATCACGGCACACTGAACGCGGTATTTTTGCCGGCGGTCATACGCTTCAATGCCAGCGCAGAATCGATGCGCAAAGAGCATCGCCTGCAACGCATGGCGCGCGCGATGGGACTCGCGTCAGGCGACGATATTCCAGCAGCCGTCCAGGACATGAGCCGGCGCCTGGGTTTGCCAACAGGCCTGGCAGAAATGGGCGTAAACCGCCGTCACTTCGCCAGCATCATTGATGGAGCCATGGCGGATCATTGCCATAAGACCAACCCGCGGCTTGCGACGGCCGAGGAATACCAGGAGATGCTAGGCGAATCGCTCTAACCGCGATGCAAGGGCTGTGACTAGCGTCCGCGAAAGGATCGCATCGGCTTCTCGAAATATTTTTCGCTTACAAGCGCCAGCACGAAAGACAGCAGCAAGACGGTGAGCAACAGGGCAAGCTGACCCGCGCGCGTCCATTCCACCGGACTGACCAGCGAAAATCGCGGCAATATGACGTATACCAGCCCAAAAAACAGCACGGGATGCAAGAGATACACGCCATATGTAGCGTCACCACAAAGCCGGGCTAACCGGGCAACATTGTGCTGTAACTTCAGGCGACCGGCGAAATCGACCAGCGCAAAGCAAAAGGAAAATAGCATTAGGCCGCGCCACCCGGTTATCTCATCGCCTGCTAATGACGGATTCAGGAGCAGAAACAGTCCAAACCCTGCTGTTAAAACGAAAAGTCCTTTGACCCCGGAAATGCCGTCGGACAACGGCGCACGGCGCCTGACCATGCCCAGCAGGCAGCCACCCATGAAGTAGGCGGCAAACGCCGGCCCATGGTGATAAGCCACAGCGTTACTGGCATAGTCCCCGCTCCGTCCTAAGGTGGCCCCAATCCAGGCCATTTGCGTTAACGACAGCAGCAGGAAGAGTGCCCACGCGCCCCCGCGCAAGCGAAAGGCTTGCATAAAGACCGGAAACAAGAGATAGAAGACCGCTTCGATTCCCAGGGACCACCCGCCTACTACCACTGCGTTGGTCGATGGCTGATAAAAACCAAACGACATCGTCGCATTACTTATATAGTCGAACGCTAGCTCCGTTGTAGCTCCGTTTTTTGCCAGTTTCCAAGGAAGCATGATGAGCATGACGGCTACATAAAGCGGCGCAAGCCGCATGTAGCGAATCCACAAAAACTGCGTGAACGAGAATTTTCTTTCGTTCAAAGAATCGGCGTAGTTATAAGTAAGGCTGGCACCTGAAAGAACAAAAAACAGATACACACCGTAGCTGCCCCAGGTGTAAATTGCAGCGACGTTCTGCCACGACAGGAGATGGTAAGTGGCGACGGCAATCGCGCACAGTCCACGTAGCAAGTCCCAGCCCAGAACTCGCTCAGGGGTATTGGACAGCGCAGCGTTCATAAGCTCTGCATATTAGCCAGGTCAGGCTTCGCCAACCAATCCGCAAACTCGTCCGCCAGCTGCTGGCTCAACGAGACCGCTGTGGTCCAGGCTTTGATGCGCGCCTGCAAATCAGGGCCATAACGCAAAAAGTCGTTGCGGTCGGGTAGTTTGTGGTGGGGTAGCGTTTTCACCCAGTCCGGGTCGGGTGCCAGCAGCACCATGCTGTCCAGAAACGGGGTTGCCTTGTGGCGCCATGTCAGGCTTTTATCCAGCCAGCCGGGGATAACAGACTTCTGGAAGTGTGGATAGAGGACCAGGCCTGGCCCCGGTTTTTCGCCATCAAAAGCGCCGCTAGCCCTTTCGCCTTGAGGGCCAGAGGCTATTGATTCAATAGCGTAATTCAGGTGCAGGTGGTAATCCGTGATGCCGCCATCCCAATACGCTCCTGGCGGTGCACCGGGAATATTGTGAACACATCGCAGCATGAAAGGAATGGAGCAGCTCGCCTGCAGCGCCGGGTTGAAATTGTCTTCAGACAGCGTCACCTGCCGCGTGCGGTAGTCACTGGTTGAAAACGGCAGGCTCGCGCCAGCACTGGAAAATACCACGCGTTCAAGCCATGCGCCCATTGCCTTTCGGTGCAGCGTATTGGTGAGATAGGCACCCAGATAGCCCAGCGGGGTGGCAATCTTGTTCTCGCGGCCCAGCACGTGGCGGCCACGGGAAGTCACGATATGCAACCGGTAGCGGGCATGCTGCAGCACCTCATGCACCCTGCCGCCGTAAAACCGTTGCAGGCTCTGCCCGAACTGCTCGCTGACCGCGTCGGCCGTCGGGCGCTTCTGGCCTGGAAGCAGTTGGTAATGCTGGCGAATATATTCGTGCTCCAGTTGTCCGAAAGCCGCAACCGGCTTGTTCAGGCACGCCGTTGCCATGCGCCATGCACCGATAGAGGCGCCGACCAGATGAACCGGGTGCTCAGATCTGGCCAGCCAGTCACCAAAAATAAAACGGTCGAGCGGTCCCAGGATCAGCCCTTTGGGCCCGCCGGCGGCCCCTGGCACCACGCCGACGTCCGTGGGCTGCAATCCGTTCTTCTCGATATGCGCCCGCGCTTTGGGGCCAGCGTAAATGCGCAGCGCTTTCATGGTGTGCTTGTCGGGACTGAGCGAAAGGTCAGTGTATACGCTATGCTTTAAGGAGCTATCAGACCTTTTGGCTGCTGGGCCAGACGCCTTTTTTATGCGAATAATTCGCTTCTACGCCGGCTGGGTCTTGAAACAGCGATGGCTACTTTTTTAGCCCTGCCAGTTTGCCGAACGCAGAAGCCATCGCAGACGGCACTGCCTGTTGTGGCGCCGCTGAGCGGCCCCCGTCATAGCTGCCATCCCGGCCGCGGCCCTGCCCGGGCCGTGCGCCTTCAAACCTGTTGTCGCGCGGTGCATCGCGTCGCGCGGGAGCTTCACCCAGCTTCATCGTCAGTCCAATGCGCTTGCGGGCCACGTCCACCTCGGTCACGCGCACCTTGACGATATCGCCGGTTTTGACCACCTCACGCGCATCGGTTGTGAACTTGTGGCTGAGCTGGCTGACATGCACCAGGCCGTCCTGGTGCACGCCGATGTCGATGAAAGCGCCGAATGCGGCCACGTTGCTGACGGTGCCCTGCAGTTCCATGCCTTCTTTCAAGTCCTTGATGTCCTCCACGCCGTCATTAAAGCGGGCCACCTTGAAATCAGGACGCGGGTCACGGCCGGGTTTTTCAAGTTCCGTCAGGATGTCCCTGACGGTGATCACGCCGAACCTGTCATTGACGAACAACTCGGGCTTGAGGGTTTTCAGCATATCGGCACGGCCCATCAGCTCGGCGACGGGTTTGCCGGTGTGCTGCATGATTTGCTCGACCACCGCATAGGTCTCCGGGTGTACGCCGGTCATGTCCAGCGGGTTGCTACCGGCACGCAAGCGCAAAAAGCCTGCGCTCTGCTCGAAAGTCTTGGCCCCCAGCCCGCTGACCTTGAGCAGATCGGCACGGCTGGCAAATGCGCCGTTGGCATCGCGCCAGCGCACCACCGACTTGGCGACCGTCTGCGACAGACCTGAAACCCGCGCCAGCAGCGGGACACTGGCGGTATTCAGGTCAACGCCAACACTGTTCACGCAGTCTTCCACCACCGTGTCGAGGCTTCGCGCCAGGTCGCTCTGGTTCACATCATGCTGATACTGGCCGACGCCTATGGATTTGGGGTCAATCTTGACCAGTTCGGCCAGTGGGTCCTGCAGGCGCCGGGCAATGCTGGCAGCCCCACGCAGGCTGACATCCACATCCGGCATTTCCTGCGAAGCAAACTCGCTGGCTGAATAGACAGACGCGCCGGCTTCGCTGACCACCACTTTTTCGATGGCCTGGTCTACCTTGGCCATCAGCTTGATCAGATCGGCTGCAAGTTTGTCAGTCTCGCGGCTGGCGGTACCGTTGCCAATGGCAATCAGGTTAACGCCATGCTTTTCACAGAGCTTGCCCAAGGCATGCAGCGAGCCGTCCCAATCCTTGCGCGGCTCGTGCGGAAACACCGTCGCCGTCTCGACCAGCTTGCCGGTAGTGTCAACCACGGCCACCTTCACGCCGGTGCGAATGCCTGGATCCAGGCCCATCACCACGCGCGGGCCGGCAGGCGCAGCGAGCAGCAGGTCGCGCAGGTTGTCGGCAAATACCTTGATGGCAACCTTTTCGGCCTCATCTCGCAGGCGGCTGAACAAATCTCGCTCCAGCGACAGACTCAGCTTGACGCGCCAGGCCCACGCAACGCACTTGCGAATCAGGTCATCGGCAGGCCGTGCCTTGTGGCTCCAGCCCAGGTGCAGGGCAATCTTGCCCTCCGCCAGGCTGACCACCGGCGCGGGCTTGCCGCTGGCCAAAGGCGATAGTTCAGGCGGCTCCGGAAGCACCAGCTTGGCATCCAGAATCTCCAGCCCCCTGCCCCTGAAAACCGCCAGCGCCCGGTGTGACGGCACGCGGCCTATCGGCTCATCGTAGTCAAAATAATCGCGAAACTTGGCGTTCTCGGCGTTGTTTTCGTCCTTGCCCGCCACCCGTTTTGATGAGAATAGCCCGTCGCTCCACAGCCATCCGCGAAGCGATTGCACCAGTGCCGGGTCTTCTGCCCAACGCTCGCTCAGGATGTCGCGCACCCCATCGAGCACCGCCTGCACGCTGGTGAAATCGTCGCCGGTCTCATTTTTGTCTGCCTTGACAAAAGCAGCCGCCTCTTGCGCCGGCGTCAGCGAGGGGTCTGCAAACAATTTGTCTGCCAGGGGCTCGATACCGGCCTCGCGGGCAATCTGCCCCTTGGTGCGGCGCTTTTGCTTGTATGGCAGGTAAATATCTTCCAGGTCTTGCTTGGTGGCTGCCAGGTCAATGGCGGCGCGCAGTTCCGGCGTCAGCTTGCCCTGCTCCTCAATGCTTTTGATGACAGCTTCCCGGCGATCCTGCAACTCCCGCAGGTAGCCCAGCCGATATTCGAGTTCGCGCAGCTGGATGTCATCAAGGCCGCCGGTGGCCTCCTTGCGGTAGCGTGCGACAAAGGGAACGGTCGCGCCGCCGTCCAGCAGGTCCACAGCAGTCTGCACCTGCTGATCCTGAACCTTGATCTCCAAGGCGATCTGGTGAATGATTTTTTGCATGAAATATATGAAGCGGGGCATCAAGCCAGTGTCGACATCAACGCCTGTGACTCGTGGAAATGCGCCTGGCTGGCCATGGCAAGAGGTTGTGCGGGCGGCATACATGCAGCCTCACTACGCGATGGGAGCGCATTGTCCCACAGCGAAAACATGCTGAAACGCCATACTTGAGCTTGTAAAGCGATGCCCTGAACAGGCGTGTATTTACCTGACAATTCGGCCGTCGGCCCGGCGGGTTCTGCTGTTGAACAGCATCTTCGGCGCAGACGGCAGGGCAAAACGACGTAGCAGATTGATCTTGAGGCGGTGCATTTCCCCGGCAGGATTTTCGGTCACACACATTTCATCGGAGGCCAGGCATGCGTGCAAAATCTATTTTTTTGATACTGGGTATTGTTCTGATCGCGGCTTTTGCAGCGCTCAACATGGACGAATTCAGGCGTCAAAGCGTTCTGAGCCTGGGTTTCACCACCGTCAGCGCCCCGCTGGGTCTTGTTCTGCTGGGGCTGCTGGTCGCGACGCTGCTGATTTTTCTGGCAACGATGATGTACATGCAAAGTGTGAACATGATCGAGGCGCGCAAGTTGACCCGCGAACTGAGTGTGCAGCGCGAGCTGGCCGACAAGGCTGAGGCTTCCCGATTTACCGAATTGCGCCATTACCTTGAAACCCAGGCCGCCCAGGCGCACCAGCGCGAGCAGGCTGCGGCATCGGTATTGGCCGATCGGCTGGCGCAGACGCAGGCCATCCTCATCAACCGACTGGAACAATCCGACAACGCCACTGCCGCCTACATCGGTCAACTATCAGACCAGCTGGAGCGCAGGCCGCAATTACCGGTGGCCCGATAGCGGTTCCGCCAGCGTAAATCTTTAGCCCTGCTCCTTGGCGGGCCTGCAAAGGGGTAAACATTGGCCGTAAGACGTTGAGGGTGGAGGAGACAACCTATGGCTGGAGACACCGTCTACCGCTCTCCTTGTCATCCCCATCCTTTGCGAGAAGTCCGTGATTTTCCCCGCTCCTTTCTCCTGCCTGCAGTACGCAGGGGCGATCTGCTGGCCCTCGCAATCTCGACAATGTCGTCACGGCATCAGCTCGACGCGTCGGAAGTATGCTACTTAATTAATAGCGATATCAGGTCTTCTCATAGGGGCTAGCGGCCTGTTTTCCAAAATAAACCAGTGCTCGATCTTGTCCGGACCGTTGATCACGCCGGCTGTCGGGCAGTACGCCTCCGAAGGCTGCAGCTCATGCCCTCCCGCTGACAAATGAGCATCGTCGCTGAAGGGTGGCGGTGCGGTCGTATAAGCTTCCAGATGAGCTACCGGGACTACATCGTCTGGTCGACCGCTTTGCCTCGCCTGCCTACGCCCAACGCCAGCGCGCCGCCGCAGCCGCACGCGCTGCGCCCAGCCAGCCAGCCAGCCAGCCAGCCAGCCAGCCTTCAGTGTGCAGTCTGATCGCATCCATTCCAGGCGGTGGGCAATTTAGCCCGTCAGCTGGCTAAAATAGGCTCGCGACGGGCCGCCAGGACATGTTTGGGGCGTTCGCTACCCAATGGAACCATCAGCGTCAGGCAGGTTCCGAGCCCCGGTTTGCTGGAAATACGCAGGTGCCCACCGGCGTCACGGGCGCGCCGGATCATGCCTTCGATGCCCTTGCCCATTCGCTTGACGCCGCCCTTGCGTGCCAGGCCATTACCGTTGTCGCTTATCTCAAGCATGAGGTGATGGGTGTCCTTGCGCACACGGCAGGCTACCGTCACCTGTGATGCGCGGGAGTGACGCATCACATTGGCCAGGCCTTCCTGCGTGATGCGCAGCGCCTGCTGCGCCTGCATGCCGCGGACGGCCTCCAGCGCATGGCTGATCTCCACCGTCCACACCATCTGTATGCCCAGCCGGTCCAGCGAGTGCTGCACGCGGTAGCGCAGCCGACCCAGCGCGTCGAGCAGGTTGTCGTCTTCACTGTCGATGGCATCTACCGTCATCTTGAGATCGATCAGGCATTGCTCCAGCGCCAAAAACACCTCCTGCTGCTGCGGCATCTGGTGGTCAAGCGACGACAGGATGGAGACGATCTGGGAGCCCACGCCATCATGCAGCTCCTGCGCTATGCGTCGGCGCTCGGAGGCTACCGCTGTCGATGCTGCAACGCCGGCGATGTCAAAACCGGTGATGGATTCAAACGCTGACGAGGCCTCGAAGTCCTTGCGCAACAGTGTCGAGACACTGGCCTGCATGGCCGGCTGCGCCGCAAGCCGCCAGACGATCAGCAGAAAAAATGCATAGGCGTAATGCGGCAAGCTGGCAAAGGGTGCGGTGTCGCCGGTTGACTGGATACCTTCCAGAAAAAACGAACATCCCACAACACCCGCAGCAAGCGCCAGCCACGCGCCAACGGTGCCTGCCGTGTACACGCGCCGGGCCATGGCCGCCAGGGAAACAGCCATTATGGACACATTCGCCGCGATCCAGCCCGAGTGCTCGGACGGCCGGATGATTCCATACCGGCTTTCGACCAGCTGCGCCAGCGGATGTACCTGGCCTTGCTGCCACACCAGCACGCATGCGCCCGCCATTGCTTGCACTGCCAGAAGGCCATAAACGCTGGAGCGGGTGACGCCGCTGCAGATCAGCAAGAAAAAGCATGTCGCGAGAATGACCGCCTGATAGCCAAGGTAAGTGGTGTAGACCGACGTCAGGCGCAGGTTGAAGCCCGGCGCATCCGTTGCAGCAACCTGCCCGAGCAAGGTGGCAGTCAGCAGATGCAGCATCCAGGCTGCCGCGCAGCCGGTGAAGGCAAGGTCCCGCAACTCGTGCTTTTCCATCCAGGCCTGGCCCGACTGCTGCACAGCCCACCACGCCAGGCAAAACGCAACCAGCGGACCTATGACGGGAAAAACACTCAAGGCCGGGTCGCTCACCGCTGCCTCCTACAGCAGGCCACTACTCATGGCTGAGCGAACCGCCTGCACGCGGCTGTGAACCTGAAGCTTGCGATAGATCCCCCGAAGATGTGTGTTGACGGTCTGAGGGCTGATCCCCATCTGCAGTGCAATTTCGCTGCTGGTGTAACCCGCCGCAATCATCTTAAGCACGTCTTTCTCGCGAGGCGTCAACTTGTCCTTCACGATGGCCGGCCTCGGCAGGTTTTGAACCACAGGCAGTGCAAACTTCTGCAGCAAGCGCCGGGCAAGATTGGGCGAGATCGACGCTCCACCGTTGACCACCTGCAACAGCGCCTGTGGCAGACTGCCAAACAGAGAATTCTTGATGAGATAGCCGGTAGCGCCCATCTCAAATGCCCGCAGCGCGTGCTGCTCGTCCTCCATCGCCGAGATCACGATGGCCTCTGCCAACGGCCGTATCACCTTCATGTGCTCAATCAGGTCAAAGCCGCTGCCATCGCCCAGGTTGAGGTCAACCAGCATGACGTCGAACTCATGCTGCTTGATGAGCCAGCGTCCCTCACGCATGGAGCCGGCCTGCGCAACCAGATCGGTGCGTGAATCCCGCAGAAGCTCATTGGCAATCACGCGCCTCATGTGGGCGTCATCTTCGATCAGCAGCACACGCACCGGTCGGGCCACCTGACCGACCATGAAGTCGGGCCACAGCTGATGGATGTTTCCATGCGCAGGCTGATGGGATACGGCTTGTAACGGGCTGCTCATCTTGGTGATCCTTACTTTTTGATTCTTTTTCAGAATTTGGGTACGGAACTTTTCGTTCCCGCCACAGGGTTACTCAAATTTTTGATGTTTCACCAGCAATTTTCTGTAGTCCTTTTTCGCGTCCGTATCATTGAAAAATCCATGCAACCCGTCTGGATGCCCACGGTTGCGTCTTGATTCAATTGCTACAGAAAAACATGTACCCAAAATTTTCACCAATTGACACCTCCCGGCTCAGTTCAGCTGGCACAGCCTATTAGCAAACCACGAGTGTCAAAGGCCGCTGACCGCGAGACAGTATTTTTTGCACCCAGGTAATTGGTCTATCAGATGATAGGTATATACAGGGGCTGAGGGCGTGTTGAAACTTGCCGCCGGATGCTGCAACGTGAGACGTAGGGTCCGCGGTGCGCCAACACGCGCATTGCACCGCTGCCGCGTTGAGCTGGGTGAGCCGGGTGAGCCAAGGCCAGCCAGGGCCAGCCACAACCAGCAGACCCGATGGAAGCGCTGCCTAGTACGCTACCGAATAAATAGCTACAACCCTCCATATCTATTGGTGTAGAGGAACTTTTCACTTATATTCGTCACGGTTTCGATGGCTGGCACCAGAGCCTTTTTCTGCGGGCCTGATCACGCTCGGACGCTTATTTAAATGTCAGCGATGGCCTTGGACTGCTGCGGTTTTGGCTTTCTTCGATACTTTGCCTTCAACAACTTCTGGCAGTAGCCACAGTCCCCACCCATGACAAAAACCTCGACCGACAAAGCGCGGATCAAATTTCTGTTGCTCGAAGGCATACACCCTTCTGCCGTTCAGGTTCTCCAGGCCGCCGGCTACAGCCAGATTGAAAGCCTGCCCGGCGCGCTGCCTGAAGATGAGTTGAAGGCGCGCATCGCTGACGCGCACTTTGTCGGCATTCGCTCCCGCACCCAGCTCACCGCAGATGTTTTTGCCCATGCAAGCAAGCTGGCGGCCGTGGGCTGCTTTTGCATAGGCACCAACCAGGTTGATCTGGACGCCGCACGCGAACGCGGAATTGCGGTCTTCAATGCACCTTATTCCAATACCCGTTCGGTGGCCGAGCTGGTGCTGGCAGAGGCAATCCTCCTGCTGCGCGGTGTGCCTGAAAAAAGCGCGGTGGCGCACAGGGGCGGCTGGCTCAAGTCAGCCGAAAACGCCTATGAGATCCGTGGCAAGACGCTAGGCATCGTGGGTTATGGCTCCATCGGCACCCAACTGTCGGTGCTGGCGGAATCGCTGGGCATGCATGTGGTGTTTTATGACGTCGCGACCAAGCTGGCGCTGGGCAATGCGCGGCAGATTCCCCAACTGCATGATCTGCTGGCGCAGTCTGACGTGGTGAGCCTGCATGTGCCTGAAAACCCGTCGACCCAGTGGATGATCGGTGCGACGCAGATTGCCGCCATGAAGCCGAACAGTGTGCTGATCAATGCCTCACGCGGAACCGTCGTTGAGATCGAACCCCTGGCCGACGCCCTGCGTCAGAAAAAACTGCTGGGCGCAGCCATCGATGTGTTTCCGGTTGAACCGCGCAGCAACAAGGACACCTTCGAGTCCCCGCTGCGCGGGCTGGACAACGTGATCCTGACGCCACATGTGGGCGGCTCCACTCTGGAGGCGCAGGAAAACATCGGCATTGAGGTGGCCGAAAAGCTGGTCAAGTACAGCGACAACGGCACCTCGACATCGTCTGTCAACTTTCCCGAGGTGGCCTTGCCGGCCCACCCCGGCAAGCACCGGCTGCTGCATGTGCACCGCAATGTGCCGGGCGTGCTGTCGGCCATCAACGAGGTGTTTGGCATCAACCACATCAATATTGCGTCGCAATATCTGCAGACGCATGGCGATATTGGCTATGTGGTGATCGATATCGACGCTGCGCATTCCGACATGGCGCTGGGCAAACTCGCCGAGGTGCCCGGAACGATTCGCAGCCGCGTGCTTTTCTAGTCTTGCCGCATCGGCGGCACCAGATCGGGCTTGATGGCAAACAAAAAAACGTCAAGTATCGAATTTGGCTGCCAATAAGCCTGTAAGCCATTGCAAGAACGGTAATGAGCTTGTCGATGAGTTTGTCAGACGCCGCGCCGTGGCAAGCCGGGTTTCAGCGCTACAGACTGAACATCGCCAACCAAAACCGCCTGTAAGCTGCGCCTGACATCGGGCGCCGTCTCGCTAACAGCAGAGCACCTGTCGCTGGGCCGTGAGCAGCATTTGACACGACCATTCCGCTCCTTCACCTCGTCGGGCGATTGGCACCAGCCGCCCGGCGTCTTTTTTTGCGGCAAGCCCAAGATTGCACGCACATTTCGCACATCCGGTTGCTCAGGTTTCCTGAGACAACAAGACGGATGCCCTTTTCGTCAGCGCTCAGCCTGAATGGCCTAACAATACCCGCCAACTCATCCAGGCGTGACATTGCATACCCTACTCCCCCCTTCCCGCAAATGGCTATCTGCCTTTTTCCCTGTCATCCATTTCCTCATATCTGCAACTGTTCTGATGCTTGTGCTTGTGCCTGTGCTGCAGGCGCAAGCGCAGACCTCCACAACGCCCACGACGCCCGCCACCGCCTGCAGCAGCTCGCTATGGGTTGGCGGCAAAACCTATGCCGCTGGCAGCGTGGTGGTGTACAGCGATGGCAACCGCTATATCGCCAAGATTGCCAACGCGGGCTACAACCCGACGATCAGCACCCATTACTGGTCAAGGTATATTTGCTCCACGCCGGTGGTGTCACCCGTCCCGCCGCCAGCGCCACCGTCGGCGCCTGTACTTGGAGCCGGCTGCAGCAGCACACCCTGGACAGGCGGAAAAGCTTATCCGGCTGGCCAGGTCGTCAGCCACGCCAATGGCAGCACCTACATCGCCAAATACGCCAACCCCGGCTACAACCCGACCGTCAGCACCTATTACTGGGCACCCTACACCTGTGCGGCATCCGCGCCAGCGCTGCCGGCCTGCAACAGTTCGAATTGGGTGGGCGGCAAGGCCTACAGTGCCGGTCAGGTGGTGTCGTATAACGGTGGCAGCAAATACATCGCCCGGTACGCCAATGCGGGGTTCAACCCGACGGTCAGCACCTTTTACTGGGCACGCCATACCTGCACCGAGGCCGCGCCGCTTGTCAGCCCGGGCACCTGGGCCGTTGTGGGTTCGTCCACCGCCGCAGGCTGCTGCCCCCTGGTATCCGACTGGGTCAGGCTGGTTCGCCAGACCTATGCCAGCCGCGCGGTGGACATCGTGAACTTTGCCAAGGGTGGAACCAGCAGCTATGTGGGTCTGCCTGCAGAGAGCCTGCCGGTGCCCTACCGCCCGTTGCCTGACCCTTTGCACAATATCGATGCCGCGCTGGCGCGCACACCCAAGCTTGTCCTGCTGTCCTATCCCAGCAACGACATTGACTCCGGTTTCAGTGTGGATGAGGTGGTGCGCAACCTGCTGGCGACTCGTTCAAAAGCACTGGCCGGCGGTGCGGCGGTGATTATGCTGTCGACCCAGCCGATGAATTTTCCGCCTGAAAAATTGAGGCAGCTTGAACAGATCGACGAGCGCCTGCAGGCCGCCGCGCCGCAGTGTTTTGTCGCCTTGCGCAAGGCAATGGCAGCGCCTGACGGCACGCTTGCCAAGATCTACGACTCCGGCGACAGACGGCACCCCAACGATGCCGGTCATGCGCTGATCAGGGACAAGATCGTCAGCCTGATCGACGGCGGCCAGTGCGTGCGTGTACCGCCGGCCTGAGGCCTGCAGCATCTTGTTGCTATTGAATTAATAGCAGCAGTTCTTTGTATACATTGGGCTACAGCCATTATCCGCCTGAATTTTCAAAAACTCAGGGCGCAGGCACCTGAAGCCCGAGCAGGCCCGCCAACGCAGCCGTGGACATGGCGCCCTCGTTCTTGACGAGTGCTCCAGTCTGGGCATGGGTGCCCACAATCGTGGGAATGGACGAAAAACCGAAACGGTTCATCAGTTCGGTGTTCTTGCGCAGCGTGTCTTTTTGCGCGTCGGTGATGCCGGTTGCGCTGATGCCGCCGCCCTTGGCCATGAGCGACGCTTCATGCGTGTCCATCGCTGCTACCGGGTCGCTGGCAGCCAGCAAGGCAGCGCCTTGCGAGGTGCTGGCGTCATTGAGCAGGCCGACCGGAATCCAGACAAACTTCGCTTGCGACTTCAGGGGCTTGGCCGCATACCAGAGCGCGCCGCAATGCGAGCATTGGGTGTCGAAAAATACATAAACCGTACGGGCGCTCATGGCCGAGCCGACCGTAAAACCACTGGCTCCGGCGCTGATCGCCTCCATCGACAGGGGTGTTGATGCGCCCTTGGCAGCAGCGGCCGATGGCGATGTGGTGTCGCTGCAGCCAGGCAGCATGACAGACAGGATGGCAGCGGCGGCGACAAGTGCTGGCGAAAGGCGTTTGAAGATCATGTCGGTACCAGATGAATGAGCAAATAGACCCCAAGAATAGCCGAAGGCACATGCCCGTCACAGTGCAGCGCTTCAATGAAAATCCCGGCTCGATGTGCCCAGCCGCCCTAGCAGCGGTGTCAGATCTTCCAGCCGGTGCGCCACCAGGTTGCGAACAGCGCCGTAGCCTTTTTCACAGCCGTCTTCCTCGCTGCGCTGCCATACGCCGTATACCGCCAGCAGCCTGGCATGCAGCACTTCATGGCGCTGGGTTTCACGCAGCGATTTCCAGATGATGACATTGACCGAACCGGTCTCGTCTTCCATCGACAGGAAAATCGTGCCTTTGGCGGTTTGGGGCTGCTGGCGCATGGTGATGATGCCGCAACTCGCCACTTTTTCACCATCGGGCAGCGTATTCAACTGGCCTGCACTGAGCAGGCCTTTGCCGGCCAGCCGCGGCCTTAGCAAGGCCAGTGGGTGCCGGCGCAGGGTGAGACCGGTCGACCTGTAGTCAAACAGGATGTTTTCCCCTTCAGGGGTGGGCGCCAGGGCCAATGCGGTTTCATGTATCGGCACCGCCTTGAGCAGGCCTGGCGCGGGCTTGATGGCCGCGGCTTCCCAGACCTGCTGACGCCGGTGACCCGCCAGCGGCAGCAAGGCATCGGCAGCAGCCAGGGTTTTGATCTCCAGTACGTTCAGCCGGGCCCGCGAAACCAGGTCTTCAGTCGATGTAAAAGGCGCTTCGGCTCTTGCCTTGACCAGCCGCAAGGCCGCGGCTTCAGGCAAGCCGGCCACCAGGCGCAGGCCCAGGCGCACGGCAGGCTGAGGGTCCCGGATGCCAGGGTATTTTTTTTGGGTTGCGGGCTGCTCCTCACATCGTTCGGGTTGGGCTGCCTGAATGCTTTCGGCAGCCTCAAAACGATCGGACGAGGTTTCAGAAGCACCAAGCGGAAGAACAGGCTCCAGCGTGCAGTCCCATTCACTGGCGGTCACGTCCACCGCCTTCACCTCGATGCCGTGTCGGCGCGCATCCTGCACCAGCTGCGAGGGCGCATAAAAGCCCATGGGTTGCGAGTTGAGCATGGCGGCCACAAAGCAGGCAGGCTCATGGCACTTGAGCCAGCAGCTCACATAAACCAGCTTGGCAAAACTGGCGGCGTGGCTTTCCGGAAAACCGTACTCGCCAAAGCCTTCGATCTGCTTGAAGATGTTTTCGGAAAACGCCCGCTCATAGCCTTTTTCGATCATGCGGTTGACCAGCCGCTTGTAAAACCGGTGCACGCCGCCCTTGCGCTTCCAGGCCGCCATCGAGCGGCGCAGGTCGTCGGCCTCATCGGCCGAAAAATCAGCCGCAGTCATGGCAATCTGCATGACCTGCTCCTGAAAGATCGGCACCCCCAGCGTGCGGCCCAGCGCTACCTTCAGTTCAGGGTATTGAAAAGGTATCTCGCCGCCGTTCCTCACAATCTCGCGGTTCTTCAGATACGGATGTACCATGCCACCCTGAATCGGGCCGGGCCTGACGATGGCGACTTCCACCACCAGGTCGTAATACTGACGCGGCTGCAGGCGCGGCAGCATGGACATCTGGGCACGGCTTTCGATCTGGAACACGCCTACCGTGTCGGCCTCGCAGATCATGTCGTAGGTTTGCCGGTCTTCCCCGGGAATGGTGTGCATCTCCAGGCAGCCGCCACGGGTCTGGTCCACCAGATGCAGCGCACGGCGTATGGCCGACAGCATGCCAAGGGCCAGCACATCGACCTTGAGCAGGCCCACGTCGTCCAGGTCGTCTTTGTCCCACTGGATGATGCGGCGGTCCACCATCGACGCGGGCTGGATCGGCACCAGCCGGCTCAGCTTGCCCTGCGTCAGCACAAAGCCGCCAACATGCTGGCTGAGATGGCGCGGAAATCCCGGGCGCTCCTTGTCGCGCTTGCGGCCATCGTCTGCCTGGGCAATCTCGTCCTGGCGGCTGGGGTACACCGCCAGCAGCAGACGCGACAGCTCCAGCCACTGCAGCACCGGGCCGATCTCATGCTGCCGGCCGGCTTCTTGCAGCTTTTGCTCCAGCAAGCCGCTGCCGTCAAACCAGAAATGCTCACTGGCAAACTGCTCGACCAGTTCGGTGGCTATGCCCAGCGCCTTGCCGACATCGCGGATGGCGCTGCGCGAGCGGTAGCTGATCACCGTGGCGGCAATGGCGGCGCGGTCATGGCCGTACTTGTTGTAGATGTACTGGATGACTTCTTCGCGCCGCTGATGCTCGAAGTCCACATCGATGTCGGGTGGCTCTCGCCGTTCGCGGCTTATGAAGCGCTCAAACAGGGTGTCCAGCTCGTTCGGGTTTACTGCCGTGATGCCCAAGCAATAACAAACCGTGGAATTAGCGGCAGACCCGCGTCCCTGGCAGAGGATGCCCTTGCTGCGCGCAAACGCCACGATGTCCTGCACCGTGACGAAATACATCTCGTACTGCAGCTCCTCAATCAGGTCCAGTTCCTTGTCGAGGCTGGCCTGGATTTTGGGAGGAATGCCGCCCGGGAACCTTTCCCGCGCGCCGGCTGCCGTGAGCCGGCGCAGGCAGGCAGCAGGGCTTTCATCACGCGGCACGATGCTGTCCTGCGGATAGCGGTAGAGGTCGCGGATCTCGTCCAGGTTGAAGCTGCAACGCCCCGCCACCTCAAGCGTTGCCCGCAACAACTTCGCCGGGTAGATGCTGCTCAGGCGCATCCGCGGACGCAGGTGGGCCTCGGCATTGGCCTGCAGCTCGAAACCGCATTCATGCACGGTCTTGCCGAGCTTGATGGCGGTCAGCACGTCATGCAGCGGCTTGCGCGATCGGATGTGCATCAGCACCCTGCCCGCCGCCACCAGGCGGATGCCGCTGCGCTGCCCGATGCTCTGCAACTGCTGCAGCCGCAAGGCATCGTCCATCTCTTGCAGCAGCTCCACGGCCAGCCATGAATGATGGCCAAAAAGGCCTTTTGCCCAGGTGCAGACGGCGTTTAGCGCTTCGGTATCGATAGCCGCCGACAACGGAGACAACATGATTTCACACGCCGCCAGGACGGAAAAATCGGTTTCGTCCCACACCGCGCGGTAACTGCCTTTTTCGAGCGCATCCCCCGCCTGCCGGACAGCAGTGATGAATTCGCAGAGGTTACCCCAGCCGGCAGCGTTATGCGGCAACACCACCAGCCGGAAAGGCCCGCCGGTTTTTTGACCGGGCTGCACCAGAAATTCTGCGCCCGGAATCAGCTTGAAGCCCAGCTGCTTGGCCGCCACATGCGCACGCACCACGCCAGCAACCGAACATTCGTCGGTAATGGCAATCGCGCGGTAACCGAGCTGGGCTGCGCGCTCCACCAGTTCGTGGGCATGCGAGGCACCGCGCTGGAAGCTGAAATTGCTCAGCGCGTGCAGCTCTGCGTAATCGGGCAACTGAAGGGTTTGCGGCAAGGCGTCCGGGAACATGCAGAGCCTCAGGCAAAAAAGCCGTGCAGGTACCAGTCATGGCGCTGTGCCTGTAACGGGGCTTGCGTATCCGGCAAGACCAGCCGGACGCTGTAAATCCACAGCAGGCTGCCGCGCTCGTTGCGGTAGATGTAGTAGTCGCGCATCGCCGGCGGCGTCTGGCGTCTGGCATGCGCCTGATGGGCATCTTCAGTGAGCGCAAGCCAGCCAGTGGCTTCCAGCCGCTGAGGTCCGGCCAGACGCAGCAGCCTGCCCTGGTACAGCGGGTTGTTGCCGGTGACAGCCAGCCTCAAGGGCTCGGGCAACAGCCAACTGGGGTAAAGCGCTTCAACCCGGTTGTTGTCTGAAAAAGGCAGTGTTTTTAAGTCTTTTTTGCCTCTAGCCCTTTTGATATCAGTGCTTATAGCTATTGATTTAATAGCGTTTTGCGCCGGCACCCAGCGCTGCATCCGTTCAGGCCGGTGGTCGGCGGCGGGCTGCCAGGCCTGCACCTGCGCCTCGCCCAGGCGCGCGCTCAGGCGTTCGATCAGTTCAACGAGGCTGCCGCCCTGCTTGCCCTCTTTCATCAGCAAGCTGGCAGTGGCATCGGCGGCATCGCCCAGTGGTTCGGTCACCAGCGACAGCAGGCTCAGCGAATGCACCGGCGCTGCCAGCTGGTGCCGAGCCAGGTGTTCGGCAACCAGCCGCGCCACATGCTGCAGGGCTTGTGCAGGCTGGGCGGTTCGTATCTCCAGTTCGCCAGTAGGCGGCACATCCTTTCGCTTGTCGAGGTGCCAGATGAGCCTGAGTGCGCTCAGCCCGCTTTGCCGGCCCAGCAGCCAGGCCTGCAGCCGGGTCAGCAGGCGTTGCACGCCAGCCATCAGCGCCGGCGCATGGACGACCAGCGCCTCCAGCTCGATCTTTTCCTCAAACTGATCTGGCAGCGTCTGCCAGGGGTAGTCATCGGCTACCGCGCCGCGGGCCCGGTCCAGCGCTTCCAGAAGTTCGGCGCCGAAGCGCCGGGCTACGCCGTCACGCGGCAGGCGCAGCAGGTCATCCCAGGTGCGGCAGCCGATGCGCTCCAGCACGCCCAAGTGCGGCCGAGCAGCGCTCAGGGTATGCATGGGCAGGTTTGCAACGCGTGTTTTTGCCGTGGCACCGGGACCATCGAGCTGCTGGCGCAGCCGTGCAATCGCTATCAAGGATGTAGCGCCATACCTTTGATTTATATGGGCTATAGCTTGATTTGACTCAAAAAAATCAAGCAGACGGGCTTGCAGCAGCTGGGTCAGGCGCGTCAAGTCGCCAAACAGCCGCAGGCTACCGGTCACGTCCACCAGCACGGCCTCATCCAGCAGCGTCACTCGCGGGGAAAAGCCCAATGCCACGCTGGCCACCGCCTGCTGCACCGCGGCGGGCTCCCACAGATCCTGCCCGGCCTCAATGGTGATCGAGATGTGCAAGGCGATCCAGCAGCGCATCGAGATGTACCTGTGAAAAATGTGGAGCGGTTTCTTCACGCTTGAGGTGGGCGCGCTCGCGGCTTGCCGCCAGCAGCGCCGCCAGGCGGGCGGGTCGGGTGTCGAGCAGCAGCGGCGAGGCCAGTGGCGGGCCACGCCGCTTCAGTACATGCACCAGCAGGTTACCGGCCTCCTGGTCTGTGCCTTCCAGCATCAGCCGCAAGGGCGCGGGTGATGATTCGTCTTGGGCCCGCAGCGGCCTGAAGACAAACAGCAGCTTGTTGTGCGCATGCGCGGCAATTTGCAAACGGCGCAAATGGGCGCTGCGGGCATCAGGAAGCCAGGCCAGCACGGCGGCCACATCGGCGCATTGCAGCGCTTCACGCGTGGCCCAGAGCAAGGTAGGGGCATCGGCTTGCTGGGCATGGATACACAGCAGGCGCTGCATACGAAGCTGGCGTGCACCCAGGGCCGGTCCAAAAGGCAGGTAAGGCATGCCAGCCAGCACAATCATGTGCTGGGACGACGCAAGCTGCAAGGCAGCAAGCGCAGGCGCCACCAAACCCCATTCATACAGACCCGCCTGGGCTTGCAAAATTTCTATCAACGCACCCTGCGGCCAGCCACCGCCTGGCAAGACAGGGTCAAACGCTGCATGACAGGTCGAGGTTACAGTTTGTAACGTTGTGCCCAGCTCGCCGGCACGCCATACCGACGCATTCGCCAAGACGTCTGACAAATCTGGCAGGGTGAAACGAGGTGAAAATACCGTCGGCATAGGTCAGGTGAACTCTGGATAAATACTGATTTTTTATACAGTATAAAGTCCAAAAACCGACTTGCCCAAAGCTTTTTTGATATTTGCGCACCAATAAAAAAACAGGCTGAGCCGCCTGTTTTTTTATTGACAACACGCGCTGTTTGCTGCGCGAGATCAAAAGCCTCGAGTTAACAACATCTAGCTGGCGATCCAGCACATCTGCCGGAGCTCAGCGCCGCTGCGCCTGGCGCAAGACCAAAACCAGCATCACCAGCGCGATGGCCAGAAAGCACAGGAACGACCAGTTGGCGATCGACAAGCCCAAAAAGGTCCAATCGACCTTGGTGCAGTCACCGCTACCTTTGAAGATCATCGGAATGGCACGCTGCAGCGGAAAGGTTTCGATCATTCCGTAAAAGTCGCGGCCGCAGGACACAATCTCAGGTGGAAACCATTGCAAAAAACTCTGGCGGGCAGCGACAAAAGCTCCAAATCCTGAAAGCAGCAGGGCAAGCATTCCACCCGTCATCAACAGACCGCGGCTTTTGGCAAGTGCAGTCAGCGCAGCAATGATCATCACCAGCGCCAGGGCGTAGCGCTGGACGATGCACATCGGGCAAGGCTCAAGCCCGACCACATGCTGCAAATACAGCCCAAAAACCAGCATGGCCGCACAAATTGCAGCTGTCAGCGCCAGAAGACGGCGTGGCATGGCATCGAAATACGTCAAAAGCATCTAGGACTTCCTGAACAAATAAATGCCATTGTCCGGCATGGGTGAATCAGTCTTGAGCGGGTCAAACCGTTTGCCTGATCACCTGTTTTCAACCAACTTGCCTTCTACATATTTGTGCAGCAAGCTCGAAATGAGGGCCTGATAAGGAAGATCTTCGCTCAAAGCGCGTTTTGCAGTGCGCGTAAGTCTTTGGACGATATACGCAGAAAAAGTTCTGTTTCAGACTCAACAAAAGGCACCAGATAAACGTACCTTCCATCAGCACGACAGAGATTTTTTTGGTGTGGATAACGCTCTGTTGGGATGCTCCAGAACATTGATCTCATCTTTTGCTTCGATGTGAAACACGACGCCTTCAAAGCTGACACCCCTGCCCTTTTTAACAAGGCGTTTTTTCAGGCTCCCAAGCGTAGTGTCGACTGATCAGCACATGCGAACCCGTGCTGACCAGCGAAACCTTATCTCAGATGCCCTCCCCCGCATCCACAAACACCCGCACATGACGCGGTGTCAGCGCCAAGATGTCGCCTTCTCGCAAGCTCATTTCCTTGTACTGGCGGGCGGACATCTGCACCTCGATCAAATTTTCGCCCGGTGGATTACCCGGGCGTTTCTGGCCTTCTTCGGGCACCAGTTCGAGTCTGGCAATGGGACCGATGACGATGGCGCGGCTGAGCTGGGCCACCATGCCTTCCGCGCCGGGCTGGTAGCGCTGCACGTCAAAGTCATGCGGACGCACATAGGCGGTAGCTTTTGCGTCCTGCGCACCCGCGTGTTCGGGCGCTGCAAAACTGACGCCTTCGAGTTGCACTTCGCCTTCATGGGCACGGCCATGAAACAGATTGACGTCGCCCAGAAAGCCGTACACAAACGGGCTGGCCGGGTGGTCCCAGACCTGCTGGGGTGAACCGATCTGCTCGACACTGCCCTGGTTCATCAGCACCACGCGGTCTGCAACTTCCAGCGCTTCTTCCTGGTCATGCGTCACAAAAATGCTGGTGACATTGAGGTCTTCATGCAGGCGGCGCAGCCAGCGGCGCAATTCCTTGCGCACCTTGGCGTCAAGCGCGCCGAACGGCTCGTCCAGCAGCAGCACCTTGGGCTCTACCGCCAGCGCCCGTGCCAGTGCGATGCGCTGGCGCTGTCCGCCGGAAAGCTGCGACGGAAAGCGATCTGCCAGCCAGTCAAGTTGGACCAGATTCAGGAGCGAATGCACCTTTTCCTTGATCAACGCTTCGCTCGGCCGTTGCCCGCGCGGCTTCATGCGCAAGCCAAAGGCCACATTGTCAAACACCGTCATGTGCCGGAACAAGGCGTAGTGCTGAAAGACAAACCCGACCTGCCGCTCACGCACGTGCACGTCGGTGGTGTCTTCGCCGCTGAAGAAGATGTTCCCGTGATCGGCCGTCTCCAGCCCGGCAATAATGCGCAGCAGGGTGGTCTTGCCGCAGCCTGAAGGACCGAGCAGCGCCACCAGTTCGCCGGAATGAATATCCAGGCTGACATCGCTCAAGGCCTGGAAATTGCCGAAATGCTTGCTGACGTTGCGAATTTCGATGCTCATGTTGTTGCTCCTTGAAGGGCCCTGGGTGCAGCGTGCGGCCGCTCAGGCGGCAAATCGGCGGCGGCCTTCATCTCAGCCTGCTGTCGCCATTCGGCTATCGACTTGATGACCAGAGTCACCAGCGCCAGAATCGCCAATAGCGATGCCACGGCAAATGCCGCAACCGACTGGTATTCGTTGTACAAAATCTCGACATGCAACGGCAGCGTATTGGTTTGCCCGCGTATGTGGCCCGACACCACTGACACCGCGCCAAACTCGCCCATGGCCCGTGCGTTGCACAAGATAACGCCGTAGATCAGTCCCCATTTGATGTTGGGCAGGGTGACATGCCAGAAGGTCTGCCAGCCGGTGGCGCCCAGCACGATGGCGGCTTGCTCTTCATCATTGCCCTGTGCCTGCATCAGCGGAATCAGCTCGCGCGCAATGAACGGAAAAGTCACAAAGACCGTCGCCAGCACGATGCCGGGAACGGCAAAGATGATCTTGAGGTCGTTAGCCTGCAACCAGGGGCCGAACCAGCCCTGCGCGCCAAAAACCAGCACGTACATCAGGCCGGCTACTACCGGTGACACCGAAAACGGCAGGTCGACCAGGGTGGTCAGCACTGACTTGCCCCAGAACTCGTACTTGGCGATAGCCCATGCGGCCGCCACGCCAAAAACCAGGTTCAGCGGCACCGAAATGGCTGCTGCTATCAGCGTCAGCCTGATGGCTGACCAGGCATCAGGCTCCTTCAAGGCTTCCAGGTAAGCGCCAAAACCTTTGCGCAGCGCTTCGGTAAATACCGCCGCCAGCGGCAGGACCAGAAACAGCAGGATGAAAGCGAGCGCAATACCGGTCAGGGTGTAACGCATCCAGGGCGCCTCAGTCGTGCCGGCGCGTGCACGGGTCAAGGGTGAGGCTTTCCCCTTCAAGGCGGGGCCGCGGATCTGGCTTTGCCAGGTCGCAGGCGCAGCGCCTTGCAGGTCGGGCTGCGAGACGCAGCCCTTCTTCGTGCCGTCCAAGCCTGCACTTGCAGGCTCGGAGTCGCGGCACTCAGCCCCCTCGGGGGGTAGTGAGGACACGTCAGTGCCGGGCGTGGGGGCTTTGTTCATGCTGGCGCTCCTGCATGGCGGCGCTGCCAGGCCTGAAGCCCGTTGATGACCAGCAGCAAGACAAACGACACCACCAGCATCACGACTGCCACGGCGGTAGCACCGGTGTAGTCATATTGCTCCAGCTTGCCGATGATGATCAGGGGCGTGATTTCAGACACCATGGGCATGTTGCCGGCAATGAAGATGACCGAGCCGTACTCACCAATCGCACGGGCAAACGCCATAGCAAAGCCAGTGAGCAGCGCGGGCATGATGTGCGGCAGGATCACATGACGAAAAATCTGCAGCCGGGTCGCGCCCAGCGATGTGGCGGCTTCTTCCAGTTCTTTTTCAGCGTCTTCCAGCACGGGCTGGACGGTTCGCACCACAAAAGGTATGCCGACAAAAATCAGCGCGATCACCACACCGGCCGGCGTGAAGGCCAGCTTGATGCCCATGGGCTCCAGATACTGGCCCAGCCAGCCGTTGCCGGCCAGCAGTGCGGTCAACGATATGCCCGCCACTGCGGTCGGCAGGGCAAACGGCAAGTCGATCAGGGCATCAACGATTTTCTTGCCCGGGAAGGTATAGCGCACCAGCACCCAGGCCACCAGCAGGCCGAACACCAGGTTGACCACCGCGGCCAGCAGCGATGCGCCAAACGTCAGGCGGTACGACGCCAGCACCCGGGGTGAGCTGACGGCAAACCAGAACTGCTCCCAGGTCATGGTGAAGGTTTTCAGAAACAGCGCTGAAATCGGAATCAGCACGATCAGGCTGAGGTACAGCAGGGTGTAGCCCAGCGTGAGCCGAAAGCCGGGCAATACGCGCCGGGGTGCACGCTTTTGACCAGCGGGCAACACCGGCTGCGGCAATGCCGAATTCACCGGCGCTGCCGCAGAAGACAGGGAACTCATGCTGTTCGGAACTTAGCGGACGGTGTAAATCTTGTCGAACTGGCCGCCGTCGTTGAAATGAATCTTCTGTGCTTCACCCAGCGAGCCGAACATTTCCTGCACCGTGAACAGCTGCAAGGGCTTGAACACCGACGCGTATTTCTTTAGGACCGCCTGCGAGCGCGGACGAATCGCATGCTTGGCGGCAATCTCCTGTCCTTCTTCTGAGTAAAGGTAGTTCAGGTAGGCCTTGGCCAGCTCGCCAGTGCCCTTTTTGGCCACTGTGCGCTCAACAACCGCCACCGGGTTCTCAGCCACGATGCTCATGGATGGATACACGGTATCGGCCTTGCCTTCGCCAAACTCCTTGTTGACGGAGACGACTTCGGATTCAAAGGTGATCAGCACATCGCCGATGTTGCGCTGCAAAAACACGGTGGTGGCATCGCGTCCGCCCTTGCCCAGCACCGGGACGTTTTTGTACAGCTTGCCGACAAATTCGGCAGCCTGCGCGTCGCTGGCGCCCTTCTTTTTGGCGTAACCCCAGGCTGCCAGGTAGGCATAGCGGCCGTTGCCGCCGGTCTTGGGGTTGACCAGAATCACCTGTATGCCGGGTTTGACCAGGTCGTCCCAGTCCTTGATGCCCTTGGGGTTGCCATTGCGAACCAGAAACATCATGGTCGATGTCGTGGGTGCCGCGTTGTCGGGGAAGCGCTTGTTCCAGTCCTTGGCGACAACACCGGCATTGGCCAGAAAGTCAACGTCCGTGGTCGTGTTCATGGTCACCACGTCGGCATCCAGGCCATCGGCCACTGATCGCGCTATGGCACTTGAGCCGGCGTGTGACTGGTCTATCTTGACGTCCTTGCCGGTGGTTTTTTTGTAGTGGGCTACAAAGGCGGCGTTGTAGTCCTTGTAGAACTCCCGGGCCACGTCATAGGATCCGTTAAGAAGTGTCTGCGATGAGGCGAGACCGCCCGTTGCCAGCACTACGGCGGCAAAGGCAAGTTTTAGAGGTGAAGTCATGGCATTCTCGAAAGTTAAAAAAATTGGGGGTGGCTGGCTGCGGGTTCGCAGCCGCCCGGCGATCCATGCGTCAACGAACAATGCTGTTAAGCGCCGCTGCTTGCGGATGACCGCCTGAACAGCTTACTTGTTGGGCTGCGGGGTCATCCGCAGGTAAGGCCGCACGGCAGTGAACCCCTTGGGAAACCGCTGCGCCAGTTCGGCCGGGTCCTGGACGCTGGGCACGATGACGCAGTCATCGCCGTCTTTCCAGTTCACGGGCGTGGCCACCTTGTGGCTGTCGGTCAGTTGCAGTGAATCGATCACCCGCAGGATTTCATCGAAATTGCGGCCCGTGCTGGCGGGGTAGGTAAATGTGGTGCGGATCACCTTTTTCGGATCGATGATGAAAACGCTGCGCACGGTTGCAGTGGTTGACGCGTTCGGGTGAATCATGTCATACAGGTTGGCGACGGTTTTGTCCGCATCGGCCAGGATGGGAAAATTGACCGTGGTGTTCTGTGTCTCGTTGATGTCGTTGATCCAGGTTCCGTGCTTGTCGAGCGGGTCCACGCTGATGGCGATCGGTTTGACATTGCGCTTTGCAAATTCGCTGCTCAGTGCGGCCGTCTTGCCAAGTTCCGTGGTGCAGACAGGGGTGAAATCAGCCGGATGTGAAAACAGCACCACCCATGAGTCACCCGCCCAAGCGTGAAACGAAATAGGTCCGGCCGTTGATTCCTGGCGGAAATCCGGCGCGGTATCTCCGAGTCGTAATGTCGTCATGTCTGCTCCTGGGTGATGTCAAGCTGTGGATTGTGAAGGCGTTGCTGCTGAGATCAAAGAAACATATAGCTCTTAATTTATCCCATTAAAAGCATATAAGGATTCTGCGGACTATGCCGTCGGACGCATTCCCTAAAGATGAAGCGAGGCCGCCACCGGTTGGCCCATACATGCCAGCGGCGTTGGCCCGCAGCAAGACGCAGCAGGTCATGCATCTGCTATTGATTAAATAGCTGCCAACCTTTATATATATTGGGCTATGGCCGTATTTCGTGTAAATTTACCAGCCTGCTACGTGGCACCCGCCATGCATCGATTTCTGCTTCGCGGCGCGTGCACGAACCGGCGGAGCGCTCGAGGATCGGGTGTCCTTATCCCTCGTCTTTGTAGGTGCGTTGCATGCATCGCAGCCCGAAAGTACCGGCGCCCGCCATCAACGCTGTGCTTGGTGCTTCGCCTACAACAGCCTACGACCTGGGCTCACGAGCGAAAACGTCGTGTTTGTTCACAGTGCCCGCATGACAACAGCGACTGGCCTGGAACCCTGGACACGCATTCTGAAGCGGGTGACCACATGAATCTCCGACATTTTTATGGGGTCGCCAAAAAATCGGTGACGGCCTGGGTGGACGACTATGCGCCCAGCATGGGCGCTGCTATCTCGTACTACACGGTGTTTTCAATCGCGCCCTTGCTGATCATCGTGATTGCGGTAGCCGGCCTGGTATGGGGCCGCGAAGCGGTACAGGGTGAAATCGTTGGCCAGCTCTCTGGCCTGATGGGTAACGAGGGAGCGTCAGGCGTTCAGGCGCTGATTGAAAGCGCCAACCAGCCGGCCAAGGGCGTGGTGGCTACCGTGGTCAGCATCGTGGTGCTCGTCATCGGCGCGACAACAGTGTTTGCAGAGCTGCAAAGCGCCATGGACCGTATCTGGGACGTGCCCGCGGCTAAAAAAGCTTCTGGCATATGGGCAACCCTGCGGGCCCGGTTGCTGTCGCTGGGCTTCATTCTGGGTCTGGGCTTTCTGCTGGCGGTTTCGCTGGTTTTCAGCGCAGGTACGGCCGCGCTTGGAAGCTGGGCAAGCGCTTTGCTTCCTGGATGGGAATCGCTCATGCTTGTCGTGAACTTTGTCGTATCCCTGGGGATGGCAACGCTGCTGTTCGGCCTGATTTTCAAGCTGATGCCGCAGGCCAAGGTCGCATGGCGCGATGTGTGGGTCGGCGCCGCGGTGACGGCGGTGCTCTTTGAAATCGGCAAGACGCTGATTGGTCTTTACATCGGCAAGAGCAGCGTGACATCATCATTTGCTGCTGCCGGATCGCTGGTCGTGTTGCTGATCTGGGTTTATTACTCTGCACAGATTTTTTTGCTGGGCGCGGAGTTCACCTGGGTCTATGCCAATGACCATGGCTCATTGTCGAAACCCGGCGAAAAGATTCCCGAGACGGCTGCAGGGCGCCAGCAGCCCGGTACGGCGCGAGGAGCGGAGGCAAGCGATGCGTCCAGCCAAAGCACATCGGCGCGCAAACCTGGTACCCAGCTGCACTAATGCGGTCCGGGCGCAGCCTGGTGGGGTTTGTCACGCAAGCGCCGGCTCATCATCCAGCCGGCCAGCAGCATGGCGGCGCCCCAGGCCAGAAAACCCAGATCCCAATACAGCCATTGGTGACGGGGAGCCGTTTCGTTGACATGGTGCAAACCCAGAATTTGATGGTTGATGATGCCTTCAACCAGGTTGAAAATGCCAAAGCCCATCAGGATGGAAGCCAGCAGAAGCGCTGCCGACCATTTGAAATGCCGCAGTCTGGCCTTGCGCCACAACACCACCAGTCCCCACACCACAAACACATAGGTGCTGGCATGAAACAGCCCATCGGCCAGGGTGTTGACCTTCAGGTTGTGCAGGGTGTCGGCCGGGTAGCCAGCGCTGGTCAGCATGTGGTGCCATTGCAGCAGCTGATGCAACACGATGCCATCGAAAAAACCGCCAAGGCCCAGCCCCAGCAATATGCCGGCCGATACGGGAAAGGGCGGCAAGCTTGCGCCAGACGGCGCGTCGCGTGTGGGTTGCATGGCGGGTATGCGAAGTGGTGGGCCATCAACATAAGGCCGAACCGGCCGCCAGGCCTTTCGCCAAGGTGCGCATGCTGGCGTAGGCCAATGCGCTACCGGAACATTGCCGCATGGAGCAGCCGATGAGCGAGCCAGCCAGGCTGGCAAGCCGGCCGTTCCGTTGGGGCCGGTGGCTGCTGCTGCTGTGGACGCCGCTGCTGGCCATTGTCTATGCCTTCTGGATCGGCGTTCTCACGATTCCGGAGCGTTACAACCCCTACAACCCCTGGGCTCCGCTGGAGCCGCTGGCCTCGCCTAATGCTCTGACCAGCTACAAGCTTGCCCGTGCCCGCGGCAGCCCCGCCCTGTGCAATCAGGCGCTGGCGCAAACTGGCATGGATGTTGAAGCCGTGCCCGATCGGGTCACTGGCCCCTCCTGCGGGTTCGAGAATGCAGTGCGTGTGCGCCAGGCCAACATCACACTGGGCATGCCGCTTACCCTGAGCTGCCCGATGGCACTGTCATTGGCGATGTGGGAGCGGCATGCGCTGCAGCCGGCAGCGACGCGTCACTTTGGCGAACCGGTGGCGGGTCTTGAGCACCTGGGCAGTTATGCCTGCCGCAATGTCAACACGGGCGAAGGTACGGCGCCGCAGGCGAGGCCGGCGCATCGAAGCCGTCATGCCACAGCCAACGCGCTGGATCTTGCCGGCCTGAAGCTGGCGAGTGGCAGACGCATCACGGTGCTCAGGGATTTTCAGCGCGCGGATGCCAGTGCGCCCGCTACGCCTGAAGCATCTTTCTGGAAGGACGTCCACGCCGGAGCCTGCCATTATTTCCAGGGAGTTTTGGGACCTGACTACAACGCTGCCCACAGAGACCATTTACACCTTGAAACCGGCGGCTTCCGTATGTGCCGGTAAGGTAGGCCATATGGCTCAACACGTGGCGCGACATCAAAAGGCAAGGCAAGGTGTCCGTGTCGCTATATTTTTAATAGCTGCAGGCCATTGAATATAATGGGCTTGCGAGTCTTCTGGCTTAAAACAGCTTGCATCGCCCCGGTTGGTATTCAGCACAGCCCGCATGGGCTGCCGTAGCAACTGCTGCAAAAGGACGGTATGAAACTGATCGGCATGCTCGATTCCCCTTACGTTCGCCGCGTGGCCATCTCGCTTCAACTTCTCGGCCTGCGTTTTGAACACCAGTCACTGTCGGTCTTCAGCACCTTCGAGGAATTCGCGTTGATCAATCCTGTGGTCAAGGCGCCGTCACTGGTGTGCGACGACGGCCAGGTGCTCATCGACTCCACGCTCATCACCGACTATGCCGAACTGCTGTCCGCACAAAAGCTGCGGCACAGAACGCTGATGCCAGCCGGGCTCGTTGAGCGTCAACGGGCAGTGCGCATGATCGGACTGGCGCTAGTAGCCTGTGAAAAAAGCATTCAGATTGTTTATGAACACAAGCTCCGGCCCGCTGAGAAGCTGCATCAGCCCTGGATTGCACGTGTAACCGCCCAGATGCTGGCAGCCTGCGATGCACTAGAGACCGAAATGGAAAAGCATCCGCTGGCCGTCAGCAGCCACAGCATCAACCAGGCAGGCATCAGCACTGCTGTGGCCTGGCATTTCATGCAGCAGATGGTGCCAGAAGTGGTGGACGCCAACCAATACCCGCTGCTGTGCGCGTTTTCCGTGTTGGCAGAAGAGCTTGATGCCTTCAGGGCTGCGCCCCACGGTGCATCAACCTACCGCGACCCCTGACGCATCGGGCTGGCGCAAGCCCATCAGCGTGACTAGCGGCCCTGTTGCTCGATAAAAGGCACGCGCGGAAGCCAGGCGCTGCTTTCGTCAACCGCATCGTCTCCCGGATCACGGATGGGACGCAGGCGATAGTCCTCGATGGGCCCCACCGTGCTTTCGCTGCGGATGCCATCGGCACCGCCCAGCACAGTTTTGAGCGGATGGTCACAGCGCACAATCCAGCAGCCCGGCTGATGCGCCGGGCCCAGAACGGTTACCAGCTTCCCGATATTTCGGGTCGTCGTGAAACCCTGAATGATGATGGCCAGGTCACCGGGTTTGCAGTTGAGTTTCATGATCGTCTCCGTCGCTCCCACGTCTAGATTAGTTAACAACATTCGCAAAAAGCCAGCCTCACCGTCAACGCCGTCGGGCCTTGCGTTTTGGACGAGACCACAAAAGCAGCGCAGCAACTCCCACTACCGCGGTCGCCACTGCGGCTTTTTTCACCGCCCCGTCGCGGTTATGGGTCAGTTCGGCCTTGCCACCCATTTCGGCAAAAAAATTGGGCACATGGCCACGCATCAGGTCAGAGCCTATACCTTCGACCATGTTCACACGGTCCGCAAAAAGCAGCAGCATCCAGTGTCGAAGATCGTTCTCGCTGTACCGGAACGCCGTGCGCCGGATCGTGCCGCTGATGCCGCTGGGCGGAACCGTGGTTCCGAAGACGGGCGTGATGCGGTCGCGCTCGTTTGACACCAGGATTTCGACGGTCTCAGCCTGCTGCTGCGGTTCATGCACATGCGTCAGGTCAAGGCGCGGCGGCTTGCGCTCCATGGGATAAGCCGGCCGGTTTTCATGTGGGAGATCAACGCCCCAGCCAGTGATGTGGGCGTATTTTTCGGGTGTCTGCTGAGTCTGCCGAGCCGGTGAATCCATAGCGATGCTCCGCTGAAAAGAGATGTGAAAAGCTTCAGCTCATAGACACCCGGGCGCGTGGCGGCACCAGGATGGTTTTGATGCAGTTGTCCAGCTTGCTGGAAAAGATATGGTAGGCGTCGGCGACCTCTTCAAGCGGTATGCGATGGGTAATGATGTCGCTGGGTTTGATTCGGCCGGCCTGGATATGCTCGATCAGCCGCGGCAGGTGGCGCTTGACGCTGGCCTGGTTCATCCGCAGCGTAAGGCCCTTGTTGACGGCGTTGCCAATCGGCATGGCGTTGAATGTGGGGCCGTAGACGCCCACGATGGAAACCACGCCGCCTTTGCGAACGCAGTTGATGCACCAGTGCAGCACCGTAGCCGCGCCGCCCTGCAGCTTGAGCCTGACGCCTGTCAGGGTCTGCATAAAGTTGCCTGCCGCCTCGGCGCCCACGGCGTCAATGCAGACATCGGCACCCATGCCGTCTGTCAGTTTTTTGATGTGGATCGCCATGTCGTCAACGTACCTGAAATTGACCGTCTCGCACTGGGCAAACTTCTGGGCAAATTCCAGCCGGTAATCCACATGGTCAACCACGATGACGCGCCCTGCCCCCAGCAGCCAGGCCGATTTGGCCGCGAAGAGGCCTACCGGCCCTGCGCCAAACACCACGACCGTGTCGCCTTCATCAATGTCGCCCATTTCAGCGGCCTGATAACCAGTGGGAAAGGCGTCGGTCAACAGCACCGCATCGTCCTCGTCCATGTCCGCCGGGATGATGGTGGGCCCCACGTTCGCCATCGGCACCCGCACATATTCAGCCTGGCCGCCGTCATAGCCGCCAGTGGTGTGCGAATAGCCATAAATGCCCCCAACGGCGCTGGCTTCAGGATTGACGTTGTGGCAGTTGCTGAAAAGCTCTCGCTGGCAAAAAAAGCATGAGCCGCAAAAAACATTGAAAGGAACCAGTACCCGGTCGCCCACCTTCAGGTTGTGAACCCCAGGGCCGACTTCCTCGATAACACCAGTGAACTCATGGCCAAACGTGGTGCCTATACGGGTGTCGGGAACCAGCCCATGGTAGAGATGAAGGTCAGAGCCGCAGATGCAGGAACGGGTCACGCGAACGATGGCGTCTTCAGGATGCTCGATCTCGGGTTCGGGCTTGTGATCGGCCCGCACGCGGTAAGGACCCCGGTAGTTCATAGCAAGCATGTACGGCCTTTTGGTGGGTTGGCATGGATAGCGCTTAGCGGCGCCCCGAGTCGCACCCACACTAACGGTGCTCGCAGGCAAATGCCGTAGGCACTGCAGGCAAGTAGCGGTAAGCCAAGTCTGACGTACTCTTGCACGTGGGCGTGGCGTCTGGATGATGTGCACCGGGCAACGCGCCAGCCAGGCCGCAGCCGACAGCTAAACTTGGTCTACCTGGTCGCCGACACGGCCCGTGTCCACACAGGGCGCGCTCGTGCACTTTCGCGCAGCCTTCGTTCTGCCCATTCGTTTTTGCCACCGCGGCAGTTTGATCCTTATGTCATTTAGCACCTTCGGCCTTTGCCCGGAACTCCTTCGCGCCTTGCGCGAGAAGGGCTACGTTAAGCCCACCGCTATTCAACAGGCCGCTATTCCAGCGGTGCTGCAGGGACGCGATGTACTGGGCGCGGCCCAGACCGGTTCGGGCAAGACAGCGGCTTTCGGGCTGCCCTTGCTGCAGCAACTGGCCAGCACGCCAGCCCTACCGCCTGGCCGTACGCCGCGCCCTGTTCAAGCGCTGGTACTGGTTCCCACGCGTGAACTGGCGGCACAGGTCGGCGAAACCGTTGTCAATCTGGCGCGATACCTGCCGCGCCGCATCAAGGTGGCGGTTTTGTTTGGTGGTGTTTCAATCAACCCACAAATGCTGGCGTTGCGCGGTGGCGCTGATCTGGTGGTGGCGACACCCGGGCGGCTTATTGACCTGGTAGCGCAAAACGCGCTTAAGCTTGCACATGTGCAGACCCTGGTGCTCGACGAGGCTGATCGCCTTCTGGACATGGGGTTTGGCGACGAACTCGCGCAGATTCTCGGCCTGCTGCCAGCCCGGCGTCAGAACCTGTTTTTTTCGGCAACCTTCCCGCCCGCCATCGAAGGGCTGGCCCATCGCCTGCTGCATGACCCACTGCGCATCCGGGCTGAGCCGCCGGGCGATGAAGCGCAGACCGGCGCGGCAGGAAAGGCTCCGGCGATTGCCCAGCGCGCGATTGAAGTCGATGCGCCGCGCCGCACCCAGCTGCTTCGCCATCTGATCCAGACCGAAAAGTGGACCCGCGTGCTGGTTTTTGTTGCGACCAAGCATGCGGCCGAAACCGTGGCCGACAAGCTGCGCAAGGCCGGGCTGGAAGCAGAGCCCTTTCATGGGGAGCTGAGCCAGGGCAAGCGCCAGCAGGTGCTGATGGACTTCAAGGCCAGCACGGTAAAGATAGTCGTGGCTACCGACGTGGCGGCGCGCGGTATCGACATTGCGCTGCTGCCGGTGGTCGTCAATTACGACCTGCCGCGCTCTGCCGTGGACTATATCCACCGCATCGGGCGAACCGGCCGCGCTGGGGGCAGCGGCATGGCCATCAGCTTCGTCAGCGCGGGCACCGACGCGCATTTTCGGGTGATTGAAAAGCGGCAGTCGTATGTCATCCTGCGCGAACAGATCCCCGGATTCGAGGCGGTCGAAGCCATGACCCTATCCGTCACGGACCCTCAAGGCACCGGCGGCATCAAGGGCAAGCGGCCCAGCAAGAAAGACAAATTGCGCGCCGAGGATGAAGCAAAGCGGGTCGACCAGCCATCCGATATCGAACCAGGGCTGTAGCGCTGCAGCCTGCCCGGCACTGGCCCCCAACGCAGGGTTATCAACTGCGTCCGCGCCAGGGCCAGCTTGACGATTGTTGAGATGAAGGCGTCAGGTGTTCCGGTCCTGCGACTGCGTTTGAAAGTGGCGCCGCTCAGCCAATGCAGCACGCACCATCCTCTCACTGTCCCGCTTGAAAACCTGGGTCATCTCAAAACCGTGCTTTTTCGCGATGGCCTCGCTCAGGGGGCCAATCAATGCTTCCAGACCCTCGACCGTGCTGGCGCGCTCGATCTGCAGCTGAAAGATGAAGCCTCGAAGTCCGAGCAATGATTTGGTCTGGCTGACCAGATAGGCATAGAGGTCGTTAAAACCTCTGAACTGGGCTTGGTCATCCGGCAGTTGTGCGGGTTTTGAAGGCACGTCCGGCGGGCTGTCGTTGATGATGCGAACCGGTGTCGGGCTTCCCTTGTAGCGCTGCTCCAGAAAGCCGCCATGCAGCAGGATATCCAGCGCGTCCAGTGGCAGATCTGCCTGCTGCGCGAGCTGCCTGATTTCTGCCGAATCGCGAATGCCATCTACCAGCACCAGCACGCTGAAGAGCCTCCCATCGATACTGGGGCTGCGCGCAAGCAGCTCTTCCATGCCCTTATGCGTTTTCTTGTAGACGGTCATGGGGTGGCGCCTGCGTGATGCAAGACCAGGCTGCCGTCCCTAGCGAGTGACTCAGCGCCTGAACCTCGGCCCCCGGTTGCACAGCGGCCTGCGAGGCCCCTGGTTGCACATGCGAAGCCGCAGCGGTGCCTGTAGGTAAATTTTGGTGTACCTGCACCGGTTGAGCTGAGCATGCCGGTTGTTGTACCGACATACCGCGACTGAGCGCGTCAGTGGTCGCCGCGAGTTGTCATCAACCCACGCTGACATATCGAAAACGACCGATCCACGCGAGCCAAGCATCAGCCGGGGCGATCCCGATACGGGAAAAAAGATCAAAATCGCGGGTTAGCTAACGCCGTGCGGGCCGTCCGCATCGGCATGGCCATCTGTAGCCGGCCGCCGCGTACGGTGCCCGTGGGTGGTGATCACCTCGACATACAGCTGCTCTGACGTCTTTGCCAGCGTATCCAGTGCCGGGATGAGTTCGCCGAAATGCACGGCCTTTGCTCCGGCAGCATCTGCCCCCAGCTTGCACTGGAAATCCCAGAAATCGACACCTGCGGGCAATGCGCGGCCGCGTTCACGTTTCACATATTTGCGAATGTCGTGTTTGGCAGCCTCCAGCAAACGGTCGCTGTTTTTGCCTTCGATAGTCAGGAGGTAGGTTTTCTTCATGCCGTGGTGCGTGGAGGGATGGAATCGGATCGTGCGGCCGGATAGCAGAAGTGCCGAGCGATATGGACAAGGTGAGCAGGCCCTGGTGACGCAGCGTCATGTATCGGCCGCAGAGCGCTGGATGGAAAGGTGCCGACATTCGCCGCCGAGGCTACGGCAAAAATCGACGACTGCCCTGCAAGGCCCGGCTCAGGCTACCCGAAGCCGCATGAGGATTCAGGGAGCCTGATGGGCCTGAGCGTTCAACCTGTGGGATGTCTCAGAGCCTGGTCGATCAAGACTGGACAGGTGATTGGTACTAGACCGTTCCGGCCGCCGCTTTTTCGAGTTGCTCATCCAGCGCTTTGCAGGATGGAGCGCAGACGGCCTGGGATTTGCCCAGTACCTTGCGGGTACCCATCAGCGACCGGGCGCGGTGTTTGCCGCACATGAAGCACGACATGGTTGCCGCACCAAACGAGGTTGTGGCCGCAAATGGAGAACCCGATACCTTGGATTTGTAGCGCAGGCCGTCAGCGAGGACAGCAGTTTTGGCGTCAGCTCTTGCCATGGTTTGAATCTTCCTTGGTTGGGTTAGTACACGCACCGCAAGGCCTTTGATGGCGAATGGCCGGACGCAGATTGCCGGTAGCAGGACATGAGATGCGCGGTAAGAAAAATGCACCGTCGAGCTTGAAGGCTTGGCCCAGCCGGTAGGCGGACATAGCGATGGAGGTCGCATTCATGGCTATAAGCTCTGGAGCATTCACGCCTTTTCAAGCGGAAGCACGTATTTTACCTGTATTTGACAACCTCGGGGCGCATGGCATTGCTATTCATTCAATAGCGCAATCCTCACACCGGGTGCGGGCAAGGGTAGAGCGGCGGTAGCTGCGAAATTGGCGTTGCAGCAGCTGGCCGGAGCTGGACGCGGGATGGTGTGAATGAAAGCCCAGTCATTGACCCAGCCTGCCACTGTTTGGCTAATGCCTGTTCGCCGGGTCGGCACCGTACAGCTTGAGCAAGTCGGCCGGCGGGATGCAGTCCCCGGCCAGCAACAGCAAAAAGGCGCCGGGAAAAATCAGGACAGTTTGGCGATGGGGTCCTCGGTGGATTTGACCGGCGCACCGCCTCGCTTCCCACGGTCCGTTCAGGCTGGTCAACCGAGCAGGTGGTGACGACCGAGGTAACGATGCCGCACGCGGCTTCAACATCGATCTCGGAGGCCACATCCCGGGAATGATTTCCTTGACCTTGCTGCGGAACTGGTTGCGTACATTGAGGGTTTGGATGGACATAAGTTTCTTCTTTTGAGGGCGGCGGGAGTGTCGTTTGCTACGAAATCAGTAGCTAAAAACCCTGTATACGAAAGGGCTATAGGCTTGTTTGGTGTATGAAAGTTGTCAGATCGCCCAGCGGAGCCCTTGTACCGGCGTGGGCAATTACGACGAATTCGGTTCAGGCTGGTCTGTACCGGGACGCTGCAATACCTTCTATCAGCAGGTTGCTGACGGCTTCATCCACGCGCGGCGCAATGTCCGGGCCGAGCTGATAGCGCTTGTCTTCCAGCTGAACCATCTGGCTGTCGGTGGCATAGACGCCCGGCAGGATATGACGGGCCGACCGCGACTGCAGAACCGCGGCAGGCGCGGTCGAGCGCCAGCCTGCGGTGTGGGCTCCCGCCAGTGGCCAGCGGCAACGCCGTCTGCCCTTCATGCGGTTTGCGGCAGTTGGTCGAGAAACGCGCTGAGTACGCCGCTGCAGGCCGCCCTGGAACGGGTGTGGCCACCAACCACTGCGGTGGCACGTGCCGCGTGCTCCAGCGCCTTGACAACCGACGCATCGTTCCTGTCGGCGGTGACCAGAGAAGACGCTGACGGGTCGCGTACTTTCAACCTGTCGACCAGCAGCCCGTGATGGCCGGTCAGTCGTTTGGCTGACAGCGTCGAGCAGCGCAGACGAGCGTGAGTCGAGTGAGGGGGCTGCCTGCAATCAGCAGCACCTAGGCTTCTGTGGACATCATTTCCTAGGGTTTTACGTGACGTGTCGTGGGTAGTAGCCATCGGCTGCCGCCCAGCTGCAGCAACGCAACCCAGTCGCGACAGGGGTCTCAGGGGCTTACTTGCGGGTGTATATCTGATCGAACGACCCGCCGTCTGAAAAATGCTCCTTGTCGGCTTTGCTCCAGCCGCCAAAAGACTGCTCGATGCTGAACAGATTGACCTTGGCGAACTGCCTGGCGTACTTGGCCTTGGCTTTTTCTGAAACCGCGGGACGGTAGAAGTTTTTGCCGGCGATGTCCTGGCCTTCTTCAGAATACAAATACTTCAGGTATTCCTCCGCTGCGGCACGGGTGCCTTTGCGGTCGACGTTCCTGTCGATGACGGCCACTGCCGGCTCGGCCAGGATGCTGAGCGAAGGCGCGACCACGTCGAACTTGGCGCCAAATTCCTTTTCCAGCAGGAAGGCCTCGTTTTCCCAGGCGATGAGCACGTCGCCCTGCGCACGCTGCGCAAAGCTGATGGTGGAACCGCGCGCACCTGTGTCCAGCACCGGAACGTTGCCATAGAGCTTGGCAACAAAGTTTTTTGCCTTGGCATCGCCGCCATATTTGCGTTTGGCAAATTCCCAGGCAGCCAGGTAGTTCCAGCGGGCGCCGCCGGAAGTCTTGGGGTTTGGCGTGATCACGTTGACGCCTGGCTTGATCAGGTCATCCCAGTCCTTGATGCCCTTGGGATTGCCCTGGCGCACCACCAGCACAATGGTCGATGTATAGGGCGACGCATTCTGTGGCAGCCGCTTTTGCCAGTCTGCCGCGAGCCAGCCGCCATTTTTGACCAGTGCGTCGGTATCGCCTGCCAGGGCCAGCGTGGCAACATCGGCGTCCAGTCCGTCAATGATGGAGCGCGCCTGCTTGCCGGAGCCTCCGTGCGACTGCTTGATCGTGACGTCCTGGCCGGTCTTGGTTTTCCAGTGTTTGGCAAATGCGGCATTGAACTCGACATACAGTTCCCGCGTCGGGTCGTACGACACGTTCAGCAGGGTAATGGGTGCCGGCTGGACCAGCGCAACCGTGCTGGACGTTGCCAGTGCGATGGCCACAGCGCCGCGGTTGAAAAGGTTGATAAAGTTGCGACGTGTTTTCATGGCTTGCCTTCAGGGTAAGAATAGGCGGCGGTAGGAGTTATCGCCTGCAGAGCGCCGATTCTGAAAGCAGGTCTTCAAAACTGGAAATAATACAAATTCAGTTCTTTATAAGATATTGAATCTAACAAATACCGGGTAACTCATCACATGGCACGTACCGTTAAATGCATCAAGCTGGGAACCGAAGCCGAGGGGCTGGACTTCCCGCCCTATCCCGGACCGCTGGGCAAGCGCATCTGGGAGGAGGTCAGCAAGCAGGCCTGGGCAGACTGGATGAAACAGCAAACCATGCTGGTCAACGAAAACCGTCTGAACCTGGCCGATGCGCGGGCGCGTCAGTACCTGGCCAGACAGATGGAAAAGCATTTCTTCGGCGACGGCGCCGATGCGGTGCAGGGCTATGTTCCGCCAGCTGCCTGACACAAGGAATGCCGGAGCGCATTGAGTGGCGACACGACGCAGGCACTGGCACCACACCTTACAGCCCCCGGTTTGCCGATCGGTACCGCAGCGAGTCCGGCGGGCTGGATCAGGCCCAAGAGGTATTTTTGGCAGGTTGCGGGCTGCCAGCCGCCTGGCATTGCAGGCCCCAATGGTGCGTTCTGGAAACCGGATTCGGTCTGGGCCTGAATTTTCTGGTGACCTGGCTGGCGTGGAGATCTGACCCGCATCGCCCGCGCCTGCTGCACTTTGTATCGACCGAGGCTTATCCTGCTGGCGCAGACGACATCGTTCGAGCGGCTTTGGCGCACCCCCAACTGACCGGCCTGGCCGTCCAGCTCGCCGCCGATCTGTATGGCTTGCTTCCGGGTGTTCACCGGTTTGCCTTTGAAGACGGCCAGGTGCTGCTGACGCTGTGCATTGGGGACGCGAAAGCCATGCTGCGGCAACAGCGTGTTTCAGCAGACTCGGTCTACCTGGACGGCTTCAGTCCGGCAAAAAATCCCGACATCTGGGATGTGCACACCTTCAAGGCGGTCGCCCGGTGCTGCAGCCGCGGCGCGCGGGTGGCCAGTTGGACGGTTTCCCGGCAGGTCAGGGATGCACTGGCCGAAGCCGGTTTTGTGGTGGACAAAACGCCGGGGGTTCCGCCCAAGCGGGATAACCTTCAAGGGGTGTACAACCCGGCCTGGGAGCCGAAAAAACCGCCGCATACAGCAGCAGTTGCGAGGCCGGTAGCCGCATCGGCTTGCCTGGTCATCGGGGCAGGACTTGCCGGCGCGGCGGTAGCAGCCAGCCTGGCGCGACGTGGCTGGCGTGTGCTGGTGCTCGACCTGGCCAGCACGCCCGCGAGCGGCGCTTCAGCGCTGCCAGCCGGGCTGCTGGCCCCGCACTATTCACCGGATGACAGCCCGTTGTCGAGGCTTTGCCGCAGCGGTGTGCGCATGGCCCTGCAGCAGGCCGAGCGGCTACTGAAGGCAGGCGATGACTGGCAGCTGACAGGCAGCCTGCAGCGGAGCGCCGACAAGGAACCTGCCGCGATGGCCGCCACAGACCCGAAAGGCACGGCCAGTTTTCGGCATCCTGAAAACTGGGCCGGCTTTGAGGGCGAAGCCGCTGACTGGGTAAAGCGTTCGACCGCGGAGCAAATGCGCGATGCCGGCGTTGAAGCAACTGGTGATTCCCTGTACTTTCCGCGCAGCGGCTGGGTCAAGCCGGCAAGTCTGGTGACAGCCTGGCTGCATACACCAGGAGTCACTTGGCGCGGCCGTTGCAGGGTCGCGAGGCTGGCTCCGGGAAGCCGGGGCTGGCAGGCGCTGGACGACAACGGAACGGTCATCGCCGAAGCACCGCTGGTGGTGCTGGCAACTGCGTTTGACAGCCTGCGGCTGGCCGAAGGTCTGGCGCCCTTGTCCTTGCAGGCCATTCGTGGACAGGTCTCTTTTGGTCTGCATGCCGACGCTGGCGACAACGTGGTTGACGCATTGCCGCCCCTTCCGCTGAACGGCAGCGGCAGCCTGATTCCAGCCGTGCCTCTGGAATCAGGCATGGCCTGGCTGGCGGGAGCCACCTATCAAAGGAATGTGACAACGCCGGTCGTGACACGCCAGGATCACCAGGACAACCTCCGGCGCCTGCAGGCCTTGCATCCGGCCGCTGCTGCAGGGCTGGTCGCTGGGTTCGAGGCCGACCGGGTTGCGGGCTGGTCGGGTGTGCGCTGCGCGACACCGACACGCATGCCTCTGGTGGGACGGCTTGCAACGCACGCGGCTGGGGAAGTCTGGATCAGCACCGGCATGGGCTCTCGCGGCCTGACGCTTTCTGCGCTATGTGGTGAACTTCTGGCGGCACAGCTGCATGGCGAACCATTGCCGATCGAGCTGTCACTCGCCAACAGCCTGAATCCGGTCGGGTGAACCGTCTGCAACCGCACCGGACGAGCGAAATCAGGGGAATCGCAGACGCCATTTGATGCACATCAACTTCTTCAAATAAGCTTATTGGCATATGGGCACAACGATTTTGTAGTTTGTTTCTATAAGCAGACGCCCTACATTGCGGTGCTATGCATGAATACGCCTTTGTGATCGCCGGTTTTGCGGTTGGCCTGATAGTGGGTCTGACCGGCGTCGGCGGCGGCTCCCTGATGACACCCCTGCTCATCTTCGTGTTTGGCGTCAAACCGCATCTGGCCATCGGCACCGACCTGTTGTTTGCCGCCTTCACCAAGATGGGCGGCACCATCAGCCTGGCGCGCGCCCGCGTGATCGACTGGCGCATCGTCGGCCAGGTAGCCGCTGGAAGCATACCTGCAACTTTGATCACCCTGTACTTTTTGAAGAGCGTGGGCCCCGCCAATCCGCAGACGCAGTCGTTGATGACGACCACCCTGGGACTGGCATTGCTTCTGACGGCGGCGGCAACCTTGTACAAGGCTCTTCGCGGAAAGGCAGCGCCCACCCGTATCGCACCGGAGCTTCTACCCCAGGCGACACGCTCGCGCCATTGGGCGCTTCCGGTGGTGTTCGGTGCAGTCATCGGCGTGCTGGTGACGCTGACGTCCGTGGGCGCTGGCGCCATTGGCGTGATTGTGTTGATGCTGCTCTATCCCGCCCTGCCCCTGCCGCGTATTGTGGCGGCTGACATTGCCCATGCCGTGCCTTTGACCCTGGTGGCGGGCCTGGGTCACGCCTCCATCGGCTCGGTCGACTGGCCGCTGTTGGCCAAGCTGCTGGTGGGCTCGCTACCCGGTATCTGGCTGGGCTCCTATTTGATGCACAAAACGCCGGACCGGGTGATTCGCTCGCTGTTGTCAGTATTGCTGGCCTACGCAGGCGTGAAGCTTATTTCGATATAGTCACCAGCGATTTCGCCCCCACGCCACTTTTACCTGACTTATGTACCAATACACAGAATTTGACCGCCAGTTTGTCAAGGCCAGAGCCAATCAGTACCGGGACCAATTAAGCCGCTGGCAAGCCGGCCTGCTACCGGAAGACGAGTTTCGCCCCTTGCGCCTGCAGAACGGCTGGTATGTGCAGCGCTACGCACCCATGCTGCGGGTGGCGGTGCCTTATGGCGAGCTTTCAAGCACGCAGTTACGGGCGCTCTCCACCATCGCGAGCCAGTATGACCAGCCCGACACGGCGCTTTTCAAGCGCGCCCAGGCAGCCCAGGACGAGTTGGGAGACATTCCGCTCGATGACGGGAAGTCTGTCAAAACAAACCTGACCAAGGGTTATGCGCACTTCACTACCCGCCATAACGTTCAGTACAACTGGATTCCGCTAGACAAATCTGCCGACGTGATGGACCTGCTGGCCAGTGTCAACATGCATGGCATCCAGACCAGCGGTAACTGCATCCGCAACATCACCAGCGACGAGCGCGCCGGCATTGCGGTTGACGAGATCGCCGATCCGCGGCCGTTTGCGGAAATCATGCGCCAGTGGAGCACGCTTCACCCGGAGTTCGCGTTCTTGCCGCGCAAGTTCAAGGTAGCTATCACCGGCGCAACTGAAGACCGGGCTGCGACCGCATGGCATGACGTTGGCCTGCATCTGGTCAAAAACGCTTCAGGAGAATTGGGCTTCAAGGTGCTGGTGGGCGGTGGCATGGGCCGCACGCCTATCCTGGGCATGGAAATTCGCAGCTTTTTGCCGTGGAACCAGATCCTCAACTACCTCGAAGCCATTGTTCGCGCCTACAACCGCTTTGGCCGTCGGGACAATATCTACAAGGCTCGCATCAAGATTCTGGTCAAGGCAGAGGGCCAGCAATTTGTTGACCAGGTCGAGGCCGAGTACCAGGACATTCTTCAGATTGACGGCGCGCCGCACACCATCACCCCGGCAGAACTGGCGCGGGTGTCGGCATCTTTTGTCGAGCCTGACCTGACTTCCCTGCATGCAAGTCTGAAGGGCGCACCTCCTGCTGCAGCTCCGGTGGCAGCTGCCGACAACACCGAGTATTCCCGCTGGCTGAAGCAAAATGTGGCGCCCCACAAAAACCCTGAGTTGCGCATTGTGACGCTGTCGTTCAAGCGTCTGGGCCAGGCCCCTGGTGACGCCACGGCAGACCAGCTGAAGCTGGCGGCTGACCTGGCCGACCAGTTCAGCGCCGGCGAAGCGCGGGTCACGCATGACCAGAACCTGGTGCTGCCGTGGGTACATCAGGCGCAGCTGACGGCGCTGTGGGAGGCCGCTCGCAAGGCCGGTTTTGCACGCGCCAACATCCGGCTGCTGACCGACATGATCGCCTGCCCCGGCGGCGATTTTTGTTCGCTGGCCAATGCGCGATCGTTGCCACTGGCTGAAGCCATCACCCGCCGCTACCAGGACCTGGACGAACTGCACGACCTGGGTGAGATCGACCTGCATATCAGCGGTTGTATCAACTCGTGTGGCCACCACCACAGCGGTCATATTGGCATTCTGGGCGTCGACAAGGATGGCAAGGAGTGGTATCAGATCACGCTCGGCGGCTCTGATGGGTCGCTGCTGTCGGGAGCGCCCGCCACCGGCAAGGTGGTTGGGCCTTCGTTTTCGGCTGCTGAAGTGCCGCATGTGATTGAAGCCGTGCTCGAGACCTACCGCGAACTGCGCCTGCCCGCCGACGGCAGGCAGGAAACATTCATCAGCGCCCTGCGTCGGCTGGGCGCTGATCCCTTCAAGGCCGCCGCCAATGGTGTGCGCTTTGCCGCAGCGGCCAGTCCGATAGCTGAAGCGCAAGTCGCGTGAAAGAAAACACTATGAAATTGATAGCTGCAACCCCTGGAGAAACAACGGCTGAGGGCAAAATTGATCCAAAAATTCTGTCGCTAGACAACACCGCTGACCCGCGTGAGGTTTCGTTGGCCGGTATTGAGCGTATCGACCTGCACTTTCCCAAGTTCACCGACGGGCGGGCCTTCAGCCAGGCTTTTTTGCTGAGCCGCCGTCTTGGCTTCAAGGGCGACATCCGCGCAACCGGTGATGTGCTGGTGGACCAGCTGGGGCAAATGGAGCGCAGTGGCTTTACTGAAGCGATGCTCCGCGCGGACCAGAACCCCGAGATTGCCCAGCGTGTGCTGGGCAGCTACCCCGGTTATGCCGTTGGCAAATACCAGGGTGACGCGGTTCAGGCCAGCCCGCACTTTGTGGTGGCGGCTTGACCGCATCGAAGGCGTCTGTCGATAGTTGACGGCATCAGCGTCATTTACGGCTCACACACCCTCAACGATAAACCGACATCAACTAGAAACCACACATGGGCGCTATTTCCCTTTACGCCAAACCGTCAGCCACCTTTGCGCAAAAGCTGCAGGCGAGCAAGGCGCTGCTTGCAGCCGCCGCTGCCCAGCATTTTCCGTTGACGCAGGCTTCCAGCCTGGGGGCCGAAGACATGGTAATCAGTCACCTCATAGCCGAGGCCGTCCTGCCATGCCGCATCTTCGTGCTGGACACGCGCATGCTGCATGCGCAGACGCTGGCGCTGGTGGGTGAGCTGGAATCACGCTATGGCCTCAAGATCGATGTGTATCAGCCTGATCCTGCGGCGGCTGAGACATTCGTCACCACATTTGGCGACGGCGCCATGTACAAAAGCCTCAAGTTACGCAAGGCCTGCTGCGACTTTCGGAAAATGGAGCCGCTGGAGCGGGCGCTGGCTGGCAAAAAAGGCTGGATCACCGGCTTGCGGCGTGAGCAGTCCAACGCCAGGGCCGATGTGCATGACATCGAGTTGCAAAAGCTGACGGTCAACGGCCGGCCTGTCACCCGCAGCAAGATCAATCCGCTCGCCGACTGGACCTGGGGCGATGTATGGCATTTCATCTCGGTCCACCACGTGCCGTACAACGCGCTGCATGACGAATTCTTTCCCAGCATTGGCTGCGCGCCATGCACCCGCGCGGTCACGCTCGGCGAAGACTTTCGTTCGGGCCGCTGGTGGTGGGAGCAGGAAAGTGCCAAAGAGTGCGGCCTGCATGTCGCCGATGCCAGCGCCGGCGCTGCACCCGGCCAGGAACCACGCGTGTTTGAAACCGCATCCCCGTTTTCCAGCCTCTCGCGCATACCCATCAAAGAAATCACCGCATGAACGCCCGAACCGAACCCCAACTGCTTGGCCACCTGAGCAACGCTCACCTGGATGCGCTGGAAGAAGAAGCGATCTTCATCCTGCGCGAAGTCGCCGCGACATTTGAGCGGCCCACGCTGCTTTTCTCGGGCGGCAAAGACTCGCTGGTCCTGCTCAAGTGCGCTGAAAAAGCTTTCGTTGACAAGCAGCGTGGCTCGGGTATTCCTTACCCCCTGCTGATGATCGACACCGGCCATAACTTCCAGGAAGTGACCGACTTCCGTGACTATCGGGCCCAGCAGCTGGGCGCCAATCTGGTGGTGCGCAGTGTTGAAGACTCGATGAAGCGTGGCACCGTTCGCCTGGCGCATCCAGGCGAATCCCGCAATGTGCACCAGTCGGTCACGCTGCTGGAGGCCATCGACGAGTTTCGCTTTGATGCCTTGATTGGCGGTGCCCGGCGTGATGAGGAAAAAGCACGCGCCAAGGAGCGTATTTTTTCGCACCGCGATGCGTTTGGCCAGTGGCAACCCAAGGCGCAGCGCCCCGAACTGTGGACCCTGTTCAACACGCGCATACAGCCGGGCGAGCACTTCCGGGTGTTCCCCATTTCCAACTGGACTGAACTGGATGTGTGGCAATACATCGAGCGCGAGGCTATCGAGCTGCCGTCACTCTATTACGCGCATCAGCGCAGGGTGGTGGAGCGCAAGGGCCTGCTGGTTCCCGTGACCGGATTGACGCCCCTGCGCGACGGTGAGACCGCAGTTGAAAAGACCGTGCGCTTTCGTACCGTGGGCGACATCACCTGCACCTGCCCGGTGGAAAGCCCTGCCATGAATGCCAGCGATGTGGTCCTGGAGACGCTGGCCGCCGACGTGAGCGAACGTGGTGCAACCCGCATGGACGACAAGACCTCCGACGCGTCCATGGAAAAACGTAAAAAAGAAGGTTATTTCTGATGAGCACGCCAACGTCAACCCTACTTGAGAAGCCAGGCTCGGCCGTTGCCGGAGATGCTGGTCAGGACACCCGCGCCGCACTGCGTTTTGTCACCTGCGGCAGTGTGGATGACGGCAAGAGCACGCTGATTGGCCGCTTGCTGGTAGACAGCAAGACCGTGTTGCAGGATCAGCTGGCCGGTGTGCAGCGTGGCGGGCAGACCGATCTGGCCTTGTTGACCGACGGTCTGCAGGCCGAGCGCGAGCAGGGCATCACGATTGACGTGGCCTACCGGTACTTCAACACAGTGGCCCGCAAATTCATCATTGCCGATGCCCCTGGCCATGAGCAGTACACCCGCAATATGGTGACGGCCGCCTCCAGCGCCGACGCCGCGGTGGTGCTGGTGGACGCCACCAAGCTCGACTGGAAATCACCCCTGCCGGAGTTGCTGCCGCAAACGCGCCGGCATTCACTGCTGGTCAACCTGCTGCGTGTTCCGGCTATCGTGTTTGCCGTCAACAAGCTTGACGCAGTGGACGACCCGGCGCTGGCTTTTGCCCATATCAGCCAGGCCTTGCAGCGCTTCACCGCCGATGCAGGCATTGCGGTAACGGCCATCGTTCCGGTGTCAGCGCTTGTCGGCTACAACGTGGTTGATGCGCAACCCGGCTGGTGCGATTACGCGGGACAGAGCCTTCTGCAGATTCTTGAGCAGGTTTCGGCGACACCTGCTGATGTGGCCAGCCCGTTTGCCTTTCCGGTTCAGTGGGTCGAGAAGTTCTCGAGCAGCAGCGTGACATCGCAAGGCCGACGAATTTTCTGGGGCCGTATTGCCAGCGGTCTGCTAAAGCCCGGCCAGCCTGTCACGGTTCTGCCCAGTGGAAAAACCGCGCTGGTCGCGGAAGTCTTGGACCACGCGCGCCAGCCACGGGATGTAGCGGCTGGGCATAGTGCCGGCATCATCCTTGACCGGGAACTGGACGTCTCCCGCGGCGACTGGTTGATGGCGTCTGGCGGTTTCGATTCAACCTCGGGCGCCAAAACACTTGCGGCGACCGTGGCCTGGATGGACGAAGAACCGCTGGTGCCAGGCCGGCTTTACTGGGCACTGCACGGACACCGCTGGGTAAAGGCCAAGGTTACACGCATCGTGCACCAGATCGATATCAACACGCTGCAGACGCACGACGCCACCCGGCTGGAGGCCAACGCCATCGGCGTGGTGGAGTTGTCGTTGCTCGAGCCGATCGCAGCGCTGCCTTACCTGGAGTCCAGGGTGCTGGGCTCGCTGGTGCTGGTGGACACCGCATCGCACAAGACCTCGGGCGCTGCGCTGGTGCTTTGAGCGCCTTCCGGGCCTGCTCAAGCCGCGCTGCGTGCGGCTGGCATGCTCCCCGATCCAACCGTGCGGTGGAAAGCTCTTAAAATTGAGGGTTTCACCGCTTAGCCCATCACACACCCATGACTCACATCGTTTCCGAATCCTGCATCCGCTGTAAATACACCGACTGCGTGGATGTCTGCCCTGTGGATTGCTTCCGCGAAGGCCCGAACATGCTGGTCATCGATCCGGACGAATGCATCGACTGCGCGGTTTGCATTCCGGAATGCCCTGTCAATGCGATTTATGCCGAAGAAGACGTTCCTGCCGATCAGCTGGCTTTTATCCAGCTGAATGTCGAGCTCAGCCGCGCGGCTGGCTGGAAGAGCATTACCAAGCGCAAGGATGCGCTGCCCGATGCTGAAGAATGGAAAGACAAGACTGGAAAGCTGTCAGAGCTGGTTCGGTGATTGATTCACCCCCTCCGGATGCTCACCTCGTGTAGCACCTACCCCCCTTGCAGGAGGCGGCGCCTGCGGCTTGGCAACGCCAGTTCCGCGGCCCATGCTGGTGGCACTGCAAGAGCTGTTTCCGGGTGCGCAAAAAAATGACGGACCAGATAACGGAGCATCAGGCCATAGAAACCGACGCGCTTATCGTCGGCGCTGGCCCGGCCGGCCTGTTTCAGGCCTTCCAGCTCGGCTTGCTTGAGATCTCATCGCACATCGTTGATGCCCTGCCCTATGCCGGCGGCCAGTGCATCGAGTTGTACCCCGACAAGCCGATCTATGACATTCCGGGCCTGCCTTTCTGTACCGGGCGTCAGTTGGTTGGCAATCTGCTTGAACAGCTTGCACCCTTTAAACCGGTGATGCACCTGGGGCAAATGATTAGCGGATTTGAAAAGAGGCCCGATGGCCGCTTTGCAGTGACGACGTCGACCGGCGCGGTTTTTTGGGTGAAGTGCGTGGTTGTGGCGGCCGGCGTCGGCGCTTTTCAGCCCAAGCGGCTCGCTATTGAGGGCATCGATCGCTTTCAAGGCAAGCAGCTGTTCTATCCCCTAGGGCCGGCAGAAGGATTTGCCGGCAAAAGCGTTTTGCTGGTGGGTGGCGATGACGTCGCCCTGGACTGGGCAACTGCGCTTGCCGCCGCCGCGGCAACAGCCCGGCCAAAAAGCATCGCCCTGCTGCACCGCCGCGATGTGTTGCAGGCCAGTCTTGAAGCAACGACCAGGTTCAAGGCTGCCTGTGAGGACGGCGCCGTCAGTTTCGCTGTTGGGCAGATCACCGGATATGTCGAGGAAAACGGCGTGATGGCCGCTGTGCAGGTCATGGATGTAGAAGGTCAAACCCGACCAATGCCTGTCGATGCCGTGCTTGTCTTTTTGGGGCTGTCGCCCAGGCTGGGGCCGATCGCCGATTGGGGCCTCGAAATGGAGCGCAAGCAGGTGCCGGTGGATACCGAGAAGTTTTCGACGCGCATTCCTGGCGTATTTGCGGTGGGCGACATCAACACCTACCTGGGCAAGAAAAAACTGATTTTGAGCGCCTTTCATGAATGCGCTCTGGCTGCTTTTGGTGTTGCTGCGCACATCCGTCCAGACAGCAAAATACCGCTGCAATACACGACCACCAGCACCCGCCTGCACACGTTGCTGGGTGTGGCGCCGGTGTCCGCTGCCGGCAACTGACCCCGGCAGACCGAAAGTCCCTTGCTGTTATCCAGGCAGCACACAGCCCAATAAACGCTAGGGCTTGCGAGCACTTTGACCGGCATCGTTGGGCATTGGCAGGGCAACCTTGCATGCAAGCGCGTCACTCCTTATAGATTTATATAAAAGTGGCTGTAGCCCAGGTTATACAAGGGGTATCAGCTATCGATAGCATAGCAAATGCATTCCAGGCCCCGCCCACCCACCATCGCCTACACTTGCCGCTGCGTACCCCGGTGCGCGCCCGCTAGGGGTGTTGCCGGTTTGCTCGGCTCGAGCACTGGCGACTGAGAAAGTCCCTTTGAACCTGATTGAGGTAATCCTCGCGCAGGAAAGCACGTAGACGCTGTCCGCCGGACCGGCCGCGCCCAAGCCAACCTGCTGTTAACGACTGGATCTGTTAATGGCCATTAGCCCGATATCGTCTACTGCTGCCGGTATGCAGCTTGTCACCAACGCTGCGTTGGCGCCTTTGCCCGCGTCCAGCCGGACTTTTGACTTCGGCGACCACGCCGCGCTCTGGCTCAGCTTGGGCGTGGGATTGCTGGTGATGCAGATTGGCGCGTATCTGGTTCCTGCGCTGGGCGCACAGCAGGCGTTGCTGGTGATCGTGGCAGGCTCCGTTCTGGGGGCGGGGCTCCTGGCGTGGACGGCCCGGCTAGGCTGCGCAAGCGGGCTGTCCAGCGCCGGACTCATGCACGCCACCTACGGCAGCAGCTTCGCGCGCCTGCCGGTGTTGCTGAACATCGTGCAGCTTGTCGGATGGACCACTTTCGAACTGGTCGTCATGCGGGACGGTACGGTCGCCATCGCACGCCAGTCGGGCGGGTTCGCCCATGCCGCATGGCCAGTGCTTGCCACGCTGCTGTGGGGCACTGTCCTACTGGCGCTACTGTCGGGGTCCATGGTGACACTGGTTCGCAAATTCATCGGCCGCTTTGGATTGCCGCTGGTCGTTGTTTCGCTGCTGTGGCTGACCTGGCAGTTTCTGGCGAAGGCCAACAGCCAGGGATTGGCTGTGCTGTGGAGCCGGCCTGGCGCTGGCGGCATGAGCATGTTGTCGGCGCTTGACCTGGTGATCGCCATGCCCGTCTCCTGGCTGCCACTGGTTGCAGACTTTGCACGCCATGGGCGCAGCAGCAGCAGCGCGTTCCGGGGAACCTGGCTGGGCTACGCCATTGCCAACATCTGGTGCTATAGCCTGGGTGTGCTGGTCGCTACTACAACACCCAGCACCGATCTGGTTGCTGCCCTGCTGCTGGCCCAAGGTGGCCTGATCGCACTGGGGCTGATTCTGGTTGATGAGGTAGACAACGCCTACGGCGACCTTTACTCGGGCTCGGTGGCGAGCCACAGCCTGAAGCCCTCATGGAGCATACGGCGCTGGGGCATGTTGATGTGCGTGGTATGCACCTTGCTGGCACTGGTATTGCCGATACACAGTCTCGAGCCGTTTTTGCTGATGCTCAGCTCGGTGTTCATACCGCTTTACGGTGTGATCCTGGCACGGCTTTCGGGCGCTCGTCCGCAGATGCTGCTGCAACCGGACGCCGGCCGCCAGGTCAATACCAGCGCAGTGCTGATCTGGGTAGCAGGCATTGCCTGTTATCACCTGATGGCACAGCTGGCGCCCAGCTGGGGAGCGGCCTTGCCAACCCTGGCGCTAACTTTTGTTGTCGCGCGCCTCACCAGCCGCAGCACTTTCAAGGCCGTCACTGCCTGAGGCATCAACAGGCTTCAGCACCATGGGTAACGGGGCGAAGCCGTGGTTGAGCGGACCGCTGCCCGCGCCAGTGCGAACTGAAGCGCCTGCCCGAAGCGCGCTGCGGATAAAACCACGGGCTGCCTGTACCGCATCAGCCAGTTGGAGTCCGAGCGCTATGTACGCAGCAATGGCTGACGACAAGGTGCATCCGGTGCCGTGGGTGTTGGCGCTGGCAATGCGGGGCGCGCGCATCCAGACCGCTTGGGTGCCACGCTGCAGCAGGAGGTCGCTGACTGTGTCGCCCGCCAAGTGGCCCCCCTTGATCAACACGGCCTGCGCGCCCATGGCCAGCAGTTGATGTGCGGCGCGTTCCATATCCGCTTCACTGGTCATGGGCCGACCAACCAGCAGGCTGGTCTCGTCCAGGTTGGGCGTTACCAGCAGCGCGCGCGAAAAGAGCTTCTGCACCAGTTCGGCAATGGCGGGCTGGTCGATCAGCACCGCGCCACTGGTTGCTACCATGACCGGATCGAGCACAACCTTCATGAGCGAGTGGCGGTCTATAGCGTCCGCAACCGTTTTGACAATTTCCGGCGAATGCAGCATGCCGATCTTGACTGCGTCCACGCCGATATCTTCGACTACCGCATCAATCTGGGCTGCCAGCATCTGCGGCGGCAGGCCATGTATTGCGCGCACGCCGGTCGTGTTTTGCGCAGTGACCGCGGTGATGGCTGTCATGCCGTAGCATCCGAGCGCAACAAAGGTTTTGATATCGGCCTGAATGCCTGCACCGCCGCCGCTGTCCGAGCCTGCAATGCTCAGAACACGTGGATATGCATATTCGAAAGACGGGTTGAGCATGGAAGCCTTTGGAAACAGCTGCGTGCGCCGTTAGCGAGCAAAAAAAGCACCTGCGGCTTACGCGGCAAAAACTGTTATTCCGGCACGCGGAACAGGAGAAGCCGCGATTGTTCCGGCGCGCGGAATAGAGGAGATTGATGTTGTTCCGTTTAACAGAACAATATCACCATTTTTTGAACTGGCCCTATTCCGTTAGACGGAACCTATCTAGAGATGCCATCTGATGCTGCATTTTCAGTTCACTAGGAACCAGACCATGACCACCACAAGCACCACCAAGGAACCTGTCACTAACAGTTGGAGCACATACGGGTACAACGGCGGCGTGGGGAGGGCGGGTTGAAAGTTCAGATGAATGATTTGAGGAAACCGACTTGTTCTCTTCTCTTTAATGCTAATACCCAGTTTGCCGTTGAATTTTCGTTGTGAGCGCGCGCCCGCGCGCTCGCGCGAGTAATAACTTTTAATCTTGCTACACAAACACTCACGTGAGCCCCTCTATGGGCCATTCAAGTCACGGATCAATAAGCTGGCACATAGGATGGCCGTTGACCATGAAGCAGGCTCAAAGGCCGCTCTTCTCGAGCAGGTCCTTGCAGCGCGTGATGCAGGCGCGCCATTCGCCGAGCTGGACAATTTGATTACTGAGTTAGAGACTGTGCCGCCCGAAGGGCAAGTCCTTAAGACCCTCTTCGCAAAGACGGAAGCGGGCTAATGTTGCGCGGTAGTCGGTACTCCAGCAGGCGCCCCATTACCTGAGCCAGACCGACCAGCGAGGCTATGGCATGGCAGCGGCCAGACTTATGCCTCTGGCCTGCAGCAGGCGCGGCAAATGGGCGGCCATCGGTTACTGACGAACCATGTCGGGCCGAACACAAAGGCCAACAATATTGTTTTGGCTGGTGGCGCTACCCATGCCGCAGCTGGGGCATGTGCTGTTTCCTGCCCTGCTAGGTCCGCTTTCGCCGAGGGCCACGTTGATGGCACTTATCTGCCCGTCTTGTAGAATTACCGGATGGTGCGAAAGCTGATGCTTCTCCTGGCGTTTTTGGCCGTTTTTGGCCAGGCGTTAGCGAGTTCCTCCCTTCCTAGATTGGGCTTCGGGGAACTCGGCCACGTGCTGGCGCATGCGCAGGAGGACGGCCACCATCACCATGACGACGGCGACATGCACGCCGATGACGCGGACGAGGGAGGTTTTCACGTTCACCTGGACGGCGCGAACTCTGCTGCCCTCCCAGCTGCCACGGCAGCACGCCCTGCTCCGACCCAGCCGAAAGGTCAGCCTCGGTGGGAGCCGCGTTTGCATCTATCTCCAACGATTGATGGCCTCCTAAAACCTCCAAAGTTAGCGTCCTGAACCGCGGGGTTTTGCCCCGCGTTTCTATCCCCGTGTTAGCGCGGAATGGCGGTGCAAGCCGCTCTTGCCCGCGGCCCTGGACGCATCTTTTGGAAAACTATGAACCTTCTTTCTCGCGTGGCGGTGCTCGCTACGTTCCTTGCACCATCAATAGCGCTCGCCCACGGCATCTCTGAGGCCGACAAGCAAGCGATGCTGGCTGGTGGCTATTGGCAATACGTTTCGCTCGGCGCCAAGCACATGCTCACCGGCTACGACCACTTGCTCTTTCTCTTCGGGGTGGTCTTTTTCCTGACCAATTTCCGCGACGTCGCCAAGTTCGTCACCGCCTTCACTCTAGGGCACTGCATCACACTGATCTTCGCTACGTTCCTGGGCATTACCTGGAACTACTGGTTGGTTGACGCGGTGATCGCCCTGACCGTGATCTATAAGGGCTTCGACAACAACGGCGGCTTCCAGCGCCACTTTGACGTGAAGTCGCCGAACCTCGTGGCCGCTGTGTTTATTTTTGGTCTCATTCACGGTTTCGGCTTGTCAACGAGGCTGCAGCAGTTGCCGTTGGGCGAAGACAAGATGGGCATGCTGGGGCGAATCCTGAGCTTCAACGTGGGCGTCGAGGTCGGCCAAATCGCGGCACTGTCCGCGATGCTCGTTGTCCTTGCTGCCTGGCGCCGACGCCCCAGTTTCCCCAAACTGGCGGTTGCTGCCAACACCGCTCTTATGTTCGTTGGAGGCCTGTTGCTGCTTATGCAGCTGCATGGCTACACCCATGACGCCGACCCCGGCGGGTTCCGTTTCCCGGAGGAGGAGCACAAGCACCTCCACGAGGACCTGGACTTGGCCAAACCTGATCCCACTCGCGACAACCTCTAAAGGCATCACTATGAAACGCATCGCAATCGCCATCTCTTCCTTCGCAGCTCTCACGATGAGCGCTCCGGTCCTGGCGGACCAAGGCAGTTCCTGCCACTTCCACGGATCGACTCCGGCTAAGGAGGAAACGGTTCTCAACTGCGCTGCGCAGCGCAAAGACGCATTGGTCTCTAGCGGCAAGCTCGACGCCACCTGGAAGGGCGTGAAACAAGATAAAGCCGAGCAGGTCGACGGCAGGAAGGGCAAGGAGTGGAAAGTCACCTTCAAGAACCCTGTCGCTGCCGACAAGGACAAGCAGACGCTATACGTCTTCTTGAGCCTGCCGGGCAACGTCATTGCGGCGAACCACACCGGGAAGTGACCCGGTGAAGCTCGCAGCAGCCGGAATTGGGCCAGCCGCTGCGGGCGGGCTACTTGCTCTGCTCGCGGCGGCACTGTTTGGCCTTTCGACGCCGCTGCTCCAACTTCTTGGCAGAGGGCTTGGGCCTTTCTCCACCGCCAGCCTGCTCTATACCGGGGCTGCGCTGGTGGGTGCCCTTCTTCGCCGAGGCGCTGAGCGGGAAGCGGCGCTCACGCGAACCGATGTGCCCAGGCTTGCCCTGGTCGCCTTCCTCGGTGCGGTGATCGGGCCGGTTGCGCTCGCCTGGGGGCTGCAACGTGCCAGTGGTGCTGGCGCTTCCCTCATGCTCACGCTGGAAGCGCTCTTCACAGCCGTCCTTGCCAGGCTGCTGTATCGGGAGACGATGGACTTGCGGGTGTGGGCCGCCATGGTGTTGCTTCTCGGTGGAGGCGCTTTGCTCGGGCTCGACCAGGCGTCGGCGGGCTCTGCCCAGCTTGCTGGGCTCTTGGCAGTCCTGGTGGCGACAGCGGCCTGGGGCGCGGACAATGCCGCATCGCGAGCGTTGGCCGAGCGCGACCCGGGGCAGGTGGTGTTTGCCAAATGCAGTCTCGGGGCATGCGCAACTTTTGTCCTGGCACTCGCCGCTGGCGAGCCTCTACCTAGCCTGCCGGCTGCGCTTGGCCTGCTAGCCGTGGGCGCCACCGGTTACGGGCTTTCTCTTCGCTTCTACCTGCTTGCCCAGCGCGGTTTTGGCGCCGCGCGGACGGGTTCAGTCTTTGCCTGCGCTCCGTTCATTGGCGCTATGGGCGCGTTGGTTCTGGGTGATCGCTCTGGAGGATATCTGATGGCGGGAGCGGGGCTTCTGATGGCTCTGGGGGTATTTCTGCACCTGTTCGAGCGGCATGTCCACGAACACCAGCACGAACGAACGGACCATGAGCACGCCCATGACCACTCAGACGGTCACCACGACCACGTACATGACCCGATGCCAGTAGGTCCACACAGCCACAGGCACGCTCATGAGCCTGCTCGGCATGCACATCCCCATACGCCGGATGCGCATCACCAGCATCGTCACTGACTTTGGCACCAAAGCCTTCAGCCTGTAACCCCAACAAAGCACTTAAAGGCAAAAGACCGCACGCTTGGATGCAAAATCGCCGCTTATCCTTGTCAAAAAGTGCAAGCTTGCCGCGCTCACTACGAAAACATCAGGCACATGAAAGCTCTAAGAGCGGTAAGGTCAAAGTTAGGTATCAGTCTGGCAAAAACTGACAACGGCAAAACCATAAAAAAAGCCCGCTACTTTTTTAGTAGCGGGCTTTTTTTTGCCAGTGCGGCTTATCTTGGCTCCTCAACCTGGGCTCGAACCAGGGACCTACGGATTAACAGTCCGGCGCTCTACCAACTGAGCTATTGAGGAATGCAGCCTCAGATTATAGCTCGCTTTTCAGCCCCTTCCGTGCGAATGACTCTTGAAAACAACTTAGTCTGTGCCGTAGGATCATGAGCCAACCAGGACGCTAACCTGTGTGCAGTCTTGCCGGCCGTGTTACGCATGAGAGCCGCTATTCAACGACAGGTTTCGCTGGTGTGGAGAAGAAACTTCTCAACCCACAAAGCAGGCAACCCGGCAACTCAACCCCGTCTCAGATAAATATCGTATGCAACGACATCTTCCATGGCTGGCAACCGGTGACCGGTTTCCTCTTCCCGAGACCGCCTGGGGAGCGGGAGATCCCGCACCCGGCCTGTTGGCTGCTGGCGGGTCACTGGATTTGCAAAGCCTTCTTCGCGCCTATTCCAGTGGAATTTTCCCTTGGTTCAGCGAGGGCCAGCCCATCCTCTGGTGGAACCCAGACCCCAGAATGGTCCTATGGACGGACCGGTTCAAGATTCACCGGTCGATGCAAAAGACTCTGAAACAGTTCATCGGCGACCCTGGCCACCAGCTAAAAATTGACAGCGACTTCGAGCAGGTGATCACGGCCTGTTCAACGAAGCCACGGGAAGGCCAATCAGGAACTTGGATACTTCCGGCAATGGTCAAAGCGTACCTGAGCCTTCATGAAGCCGGGTACGCGCACAGCGTTGAAATATGGCAGGGCGTGAGCCTGATCGGTGGCTTGTATTGCGTCAACCTGGGCGCTATGGTCTTTGGCGAGTCGATGTTTTCGCACCAGAGCAATACGTCGAAAATCGCATTGGCAGCACTGGTGGCGTTTTGCCGTTCGAAGGATATTTCCATGATCGACTGCCAGCAGAACACGGGGCACCTTGCCTCGCTGGGCGCAGGCGAAATAAGCCGGAACGAATTCATGCAGCATCTGGTCGACAATGTGTCAAAGCCCTCACCGACTTGGGAATTCGACCCCCTATACTGGGAGCGATTATTGCCCCCCTGCACCGGTCCTATGCTGCCGTGACCCATCTCACAGACCTGCCGCTGCAAACCCTGCAGTTTTACGCAACAGCACCCTACCCGTGCAGCTATCTGCCGGGCCGCCAGGCGCGATCACAGGTTGCAACGCCCAGCCACCTGATTCACAACCTCGCTTACTCGGAACTGGTGGCGAACGGTTTCAGGCGAAGTGGCATGTTCACCTATCGGCCGTATTGCGATGGGTGCCAGGCCTGCATACCCTTGCGCGTGCCCGTCAGCGGGTTCAAGCCCGACAGAAGTCAGCGCAGAGCGTGGAAAAAACATGGCCTCCTGCAGGCGCGTGTGCTCAAACTCTGCTTCATGTCAGAGCACTATGAGCTCTACCTGCGCTACCAGACCGGCCGCCATTCCGGCGGTGGCATGGACCATGACAGCATCGACCAGTACACGCAGTTCCTCTTGCAGAGCCGCGTCAATTCCCGTCTGGTTGAGTTTCGTGAGGCTGGCGCAGACGGAACGCCAGGCCTTTTGAAAATGGTTTCAATCCTGGATGTGCTCGAAGACGGTATCTCTGCGGTTTATACGTTTTACGAGCCGGATGCCGGAGCCAGTTACGGCAACTACGGCATTCTGTGGCAAATTGAGCAAGCAGGGCACCTTCGACTGCCGTATGTCTACCTCGGCTACATGATTGCCGAGAGTCCGAAAATGAACTACAAGGGAGGGTTTCGGCCCTACGAGGCGCTTGTCGACGGCAAGTGGCAGCTTGCGAACGGTTGATGACGCTTTGACCCACCAAGCGGGTTTCTCATCTGCTGCGGTTTCATTTGGGCAGCCCTACCAGCGTTAAGCCGTTTCATAGCGTAAAATTTCTTGTAGAAAGTGGGCTATGAAAAAGTTCGATAGTGCAATTGCTGCAACACCTACCGTTCAGGTGCTCGAACGCATGTTCACCCTGCTAGAAATTCTCGCCAATCGCGAAGACGCGATGTCGTTGAAGGAAATCAGCGAAAAATCGGGCTTGCATCCTTCCACTGCCCATCGCATCCTGAACGATTTGGCTACCGGCCGGTTTGTGGACCGGCCTGCGGCGGGCAACTACAGACTGGGCATGCGTTTACTCGAACTGGGTAACCTCGTCAAGGCGCGTCTTAGTGTGCGGGATGCAGCACTTGCTCCGATGCGGGAGCTACATAAGCTAACCCAGCAACCTGTCAACCTCAGCATGCGGCAAGGTGATGAAATCGTCTATGTAGAACGCGCCTTCAGCGAACGCTCAGGCATGCAGGTGGTGCGGGCTATCGGCGGCCGTGCGCCCTTGCACCTCACATCTGTTGGCAAATTGTTTCTGGCGTTCGACGAACCTCAGCGCCTGCGCACTTATGTCACGCGAACCGGTCTGCCCGGGCAAACCAGAAACAGCATTACCCAGTTGCCAGTGTTGGAGCGCGAGCTTGCGAAAGCTCGCCAGTATGGTTTGGCCAGAGACAATGAAGAACTGGAACTGGGCGTGCGCTGCATGGCAGCCGGCATTTATGACGACCAGAACAAGCTAGTAGCCGGGCTCTCGATATCGGCACCAGCGGACCGTCTTGAAGAACACTGGTTACCCAAGTTACAGGCGACTGCTAACGAAATATCGTCTGCCTTGGGGTATAGGGCCAAATAGCTCGGAATCGGCCTGCCCGTGGTGGCATTGCATTTGGTATGCCAACCATACTGACCTGGTAGGGTGGGATGGCAGGCTGGCCGGTTGGCCGCTCAACCGCTGGTGTGCTTGATCGAGGCGCTCAGTTTATGGTCAACCGGTGGAATGGACTCCACCCATTTTCTGACACGCTCGGCATCACCCAGGCGGCTTAGCTTACCGGCTGAATCCAGAAACACCATGATCAATTTGCGACCGGCAATCTTTGTCTGCATGACGAGACATTGGCCTGCCTCGGTGATATATCCCGTCTTTTGCAAGCCAATATCCCATTCCGGATTTTTCACCAGCCGGTTGGTGTTGTTGTACTGCAAAGTGCGGCTGCCTACGGCAACCTGATAGCCGGTGGAGGTCGTCAACTCACGAAGCATTGGATCGGCGTGGGCTGCGTTGACCAGCGTCGCAAGATCATGTGCGCTCGACTGGTTGCGACTGGACAGCCCGGTAGGCTCGACATAAACGCTGTCGGCCATGCCCAGCATTTTCGCCTTGGCATTCATCAAACTGACAAAGGTGGAAAGACCGCCAGGATAGGTGCGGCCAAGCGCATGTGCCGCGCGGTTCTCGCTGGACATCAGGGCAAGATGAAGAAGCTCTGCACGTGTCAATGTGGTGCCGACCTTCAAGCGTGAACTGCTGCCTTTTTCGGTATCCACATCATCCTGGGTCACTGTGATCAGTTCATCCATCGGCAACCTGGCACCGCTGATGATGACGCCAGTCATCAACTTGGTCAGCGATGCAATTGGCAGCACCGCATGGTCATTCTTGCTGAACAGAACTTCCTGCGTGTCCTGATCAATGACCAATGCAACGCTCGACTTCAGATCAAGTGAATCCTGAGCCGCATGCAATCCGGCGATCTGGCCGAATGACGGCTTGGCAGGCACGATAAGCCGCATGATAGGCTTGTTCTTGGCGCCCATGACGAACCGGGCTTTCTTTCTTGCAACTGCCGCCTTGACTGGCGCAGTCTTCGCACTGTGCGACCGTTTGACTACCGTTACTTTTTTGCTGGTGGCCGCATGCCCGACCGGAACTCCAAGTGCAGCAAACAGAAATACAAAGCCAGCAACCTTAAACGCACGACTGAAAATGTTGTAAGGCATGGTATTTTTTTGTATAAGGTCGAATGAACGTGACCAGAGTTTATACAAATAGAAAAAGTCATGCAATATCAAAAACTTGCAGGATGATCTTCAGAAAGTGGAAAAGCTTAGCGCAACCGCTGAAACCACACAGTTGATCGATTCCAGACCTGGCAAACCGATGATCGAGCGATTGCTGAAGACGCTAACTCGCTAACCTTGCGCCGCCACCCGATCAGCCTTGCTGTGCAGTTTGTTTAGCGCACTCAGATAAGCTTTGGCCGACGCCACAACAATGTCTGGATCAGCGCCTACGCCGTTGACCACCCGACCGCTGTTCTGCAAGCGAACCGTAACCTCACCCTGGCTTTCGGTCGAACCACTGATGGCATTGACGGAATAAAGGACCATTTCCGCACCGCTCTTCACATGCGATTCGATTGCTTTCAAAGAAGCATCTACCGGCCCGTTGCCGTCAGATTGCCCCCTAACCTCGAGTCCCTCCACGCTGAAGACCACACTGGCATGCGGGCGCTCACCTGTTTCGCTGTGCTGAGACAGTGATATGAAGCCGTACTGCTCATTGCCGTGACTCACGCATTCATCGCTGACGAGAGCCAGGATGTCCTCATCAAATATTTCACTCTTGCGATCCGCGAGGTCCTTGAAGCGAGCGAACGCTTGGTTGATGTCAGCCTCGCTCTGAATTGCAACGCCCAGTTCCTGCAGCCTTTGCTTGAAGGCGTTCCGCCCGCTCAATTTTCCGAGCACTATCTTATTCGCGCTCCAGCCAACGTCTTCCGCACGCATGATCTCGTAGGTGTCGCGCGCCTTCAATACGCCGTCCTGATGAATTCCAGATGCATGTGCGAAGGCATTGGCGCCGACGACAGCCTTGTTCGGCTGCACAACAAAACCAGTCGTCTGGCTGACCATGCGGCTTGTTGCAAGAATATGCTTGGCATCTATGCCAAGCTCAAGGCCGAAGTAATCCTTGCGTGTCTTGACTGCCATGACAATCTCTTCCAAAGAGCAATTGCCAGCCCGCTCCCCCAAGCCATTGATCGTGCATTCGACCTGCCGTGCTCCGCCGATTTTGACGCCGGCCAAAGAATTGGCGACCGCCATTCCCAAGTCATTGTGGCAATGCACTGACCACACGGCCTTGTCGCTATTGGGTACGCGGCTGCGGAGGTCCTTGATGAAATTTCCGTACAACTCCGGAATGGCATATCCAACTGTATCGGGGACATTGATGGTGGTGGCGCCTTCGGCGATCACAGCTTCCAGCACCCGGCATAAAAAATCGGGATCGGATCGATAACCGTCTTCAGGGCTGAATTCAATATCAGCCATTAGGTTACGGGCGAACCGGACCGAGAGTCTGGCCTGCTCGAACACCTGATCTGGTGTCATGCGCAGTTTCTTTTCCATGTGCAACGCGCTGGTTGCCAGAAAGAGATGCAGTCGACCTGACTGTGCCGGCTTTAGCGCTTCTGCAGCCCGCGCAATATCGCGGTCATTGGCACGAGCCAGCGAGCAAATCGTGGAGTCCCGCACTGATTCGGCAATCGCTTTGACGCACTCAAAATCCCCATTTGAACTGGCTGCGAATCCGGCTTCAATGACATCCACCTTCAGGCGCTCAAGCTGACGCGCAATACGCAGTTTTTCATCACGCGTCATGGATGCGCCTGGTGACTGTTCTCCGTCACGCAGAGTGGTGTCAAAAATAATCAGTTTGTCGGACATGTTTTTTCCTTTGAGCTGTTGTAAGCATCAGACCGCTGCAGAGCTGAAACGATTGCCTTGAGCGATGCCGAAACGATATTGTTGTCCTGCCCCACGCCGAAAAGCGTTTGTTGCCCGACCCGCACCTCAAGATAGGCCATCGCTTGAGCATCGGCACCCGCCCCGACCGCGTGTTCGTGGTAATCAAGCACCCGCAGCGTCTGCCCGGTAATTCTGCCAATGCCCTCAACAAAAGCATCGATGGGGCCGGTACCGGCTCCACGCACGTTCACAAGGTGACCATTCAGATGTATGTCAGCACTCAATACCACCGATTCTTGAGAGCCTTCAGTGCATGCAGAGGTCTGTTCAATAGTCACATGCTGCGGCGCCGCGATCTCGTTCAACGCATATTCATCGGCGAACAGATCGTAAATGTCTCTGGCGGTTAGCTCTTTCCCGGAGATGTCCATCTGCGACTGCACCGCCCTGCTGAATTCGATCTGCAGCCTGCGCGGCAGTTCCAGACCATATTCGGCTTCCAGCAGGTAAGCGATCCCGCCTTTTCCCGACTGGCTGTTCACGCGGATAACCGCTTCGTAAGTGCGGCCCAGATCCTTGGGGTCTACCGGGAGATAGGGCATATCCCAGATATCTCCGTCGCTTCTTGCGGCAAAAGCTTTCTTTATCGCATCCTGATGGGAGCCTGAGAACGAGGTGTAGACAAGATCGCCAGCATAAGGGTGACGTGCATGTACCGGCAATTGGTTGCAATGCTCGACCACCCGCCTTATATCGTCGATGTCAGAAAAATCCAGTCCCGGATCAACGCCCTGGCTGTACAGGTTGATGGCCACGTTGACAAGATCAAGGTTGCCCGTTCTTTCGCCGTTGCCAAACAGACAGCCTTCCAGGCGGTCAGCTCCGGCCATCACGGCGAATTCACCTGCAGCGGTGCCCGTTCCCCTGTCGTTATGCGGGTGTACCGACAGCACGATCGCGTCCCGCCTAGCGACATTGCGATGCATCCACTCGATCATGTCGGCGAATATATTGGGTGTCGAATGCTCGACGGTGGACGGAAGGTTGATGATGCACTTGCGCTCTGGTGTGGGTTCCCATACCTCGGTCACGGCATCGACAACACGCTTCGAAAACGCCAGCTCGGTTCCCGAAAACATTTCGGGCGAGTATTGAAAGGTCCAGTCAGTATCGGATTGCGCCAGCGCCAACCGTTTGAATAGCCGGGCCTGGCTGGTCGCCAACTCCACGATGCCGTCTTCATCCAGCCCAAGTACGACCCTGCGCATAATAGGCGCGGTGGCGTTGTACAGATGAACGATGGCTTTTTTAGCGCCGGTCAAAGCCTCGAAGGTGCGGCGTATCAGCGGCTCGCGCGCCGGCGTCAACACCTGAATGGTCACACCATCAGGCACGAGATTCCCATCAATCAGTTGACGCAGAAAATCGAATTCAACCTGCGATGCAGACGGAAAACCCACTTCAATCTCTTTGAAACCGATGTCGACAAGCTTTTGAAACAGCTTCAGCTTGCGCGCGATGTCCATCGGTTCGATCAATGCCTGGTTGCCATCCCGCAGGTCAACGCTGCACCAGATGGGCGGGCCCGTCAGCGTCTGGTCGGGCCATGTGCGATTGTCCAGTCGCACTGGAGGAAAGGCGCGGTATTTGGTGGCGGGGGTTTTCAGCATGGTCAGGGTCGCTCTTCAATGGGGGTTGAAAGTCATACCAGCAACCCAAATAAAAACGGCCCGTTGCTGATGCAAACGGGCCGTGATCGGGTTAACGCGTGCGCTACCGTCTCCGCCCGTCGGCGAATAGCAGTAGTGCTAGCGAGATATTTTTCATAACTGGAATCTACCACATTACTTGTGCAGTCCTCGCTCTTCCGGCTCTTCGGTCGATGTCGAAATCACGCTGGTTTGCAATCCCTTGGCCTTGCGCCAGCCGTAAACGGCGTAACCGGAAAACCCGTAAACAATAAACAGGGCAAACATCACGATGGGTGGGTGAATGTTGATCACCGCAATCGCCAATGCAATCAGAACAATGACGGCAAATGGCACGCTTCGCTTCATACTGACATCCTTGAAGCTGTAAAACGGAACGTTGGTCACCATGGTGAGCCCCGCGTAAAGCATCAGCGCAAAGGTCACCCAGCGTACTTCGAGTCCGGAAACACCGGCATCGGTCATGAGCCATATGAAGCCGGCCACCAGGGCGGCAGCTGCCGGCGACGGCAAGCCCTGAAAGAAACGCTTGTCGACCACAGCGGTGTTGACGTTGAATCGGGCAAGTCGAAGTGCCGCGCAGGCGCAATAGACAAAAGCGCCGATCCAACCCCACCGGCCAAGGCTGGTCAAGGCCCACACGTAAGCAATCAAGGCGGGTGCGGCACCGAAAGACACCATGTCCGACAATGAGTCCATCTGCTCGCCAAATGCGCTTTGCGTATTGGTCATGCGTGCAACCCGGCCATCGAGGCTGTCCAGGATCATCGCGCAGAAGACGCCAATGGCAGCCTGATCGAAGCGGCCGTTCATCGCCATGACGATGGCGTAGAACCCGCCAAAAAGTGCGGCCAGCGTAAAGAGGTTTGGCAGTATGTAAATACCCTTGCGGCGCTTTCGAACGACTGCTTCTTCGGTCACCGACGAGGTTTCGTCGCCATCATGCATAAAGTACTCCTGAGTCGGCAGTGCAATAAACAGCACATTGCCCGATAGATAGCGAAATCAAGCCTATGAGAAAGGACGGCGGCCAGACGCTTCAGCTATGAGAATAGCAAACTGCGGCGCGGGCCAAAATGAAAAGCCGCGCAGGTCAGGCGCGGCTTTTCGGCGCTGAACAACCAGGTTCAGCCATCAGGTCTTAAGGCTTAGTTACGCGTCTGGTCAACCAGCTTGTTCTTGGCAATCCAGGGCATCATCGCGCGCAGCTGGCCACCGACTTTTTCGATCGAATGCTCGGCCGTCAAACGACGACGTGCGGTCATGCCCGGGTAGCCGGTACGGCCTTCCAGAATGAACATCTTTGCGTATTCACCGGTCTGGATGCGCTTGAGAGCCGCGCGCATAGCCGCACGAGACTGCTCATTGATAACTTCAGGGCCGGTAACGTATTCACCGTATTCGGCATTGTTGGAAATCGAGTAGTTCATGTTGGCGATGCCGCCTTCATAGATCAGGTCAACAATCAGCTTGAGCTCATGCAGGCACTCGAAATAAGCCATTTCAGGGGCATAACCTGCTTCGACCAGGGTTTCATAACCCATCTTGATCAGTTCCACCGCGCCGCCGCACAACACAGCTTGCTCGCCGAACAGATCGGTCTCGGTTTCTTCCTTGAAGTTGGTCTCGATGATGCCGGCTTTGCCGCCACCGTTGGCCATTGCATAGCTCAGCGCGAGGTCGCGTGCCTTGCCGCTCTTGTCTTGATGGATCGCTACCAGATGCGGCACGCCGCCGCCCTGTGCATAGGTGTTGCGAACAGTGTGGCCAGGAGCCTTTGGCGCCACCATCCACACGTCGAGGTCAGCGCGCGGCACGACCTGGTTGTAATGCACATTGAAGCCGTGTGCAAACGCCAGCGAGCCGCCCTGCTTGATATTTGGCTCAATGTTGTTTTTGTAAACGCCAGCAATATCTTCGTCCGGCAAAAGAATCATGACCACGTCTGCCGCCTTGACCGCATCATTGACTTCCATCACGGTAAGTCCGGCCTTGCCAACCTTGTCCCACGAAGCGCCACCCTTGCGCAAGCCCACAAGGACTTTCACGCCGCTGTCGTTCAGGTTTTGCGCGTGCGCATGACCCTGGCTACCGTAGCCAATAATCGCCACAGTCTTGCCCTTGATCAGGCTCAGGTCGCAGTCTTTGTCGTAATAAACTTTCATCTTCTTCTCCTAGGATGGTTGCTATGGGGTGCTGGCGAAATGCCCTTTGACAGGCTCAGGGCGAACGATGGAAACCTTGTCGCCACTTCAAGTCCGTTCGCGTTGAGCCTGTCGAAACGCGCGCACGGACGGATGAGAATCAGACTCTCAAAACCCTCTCGCCACGGCCAATGCCGCTGGAGCCGGTACGCACGGTTTCAAGGATGGCGCTACGGTCAATGGCTTCCAGAAACGCATCGTTTTTTGACTGGTCACCGGTCAGCTCGATCGTGTAGCTCTTCTCGGTGACATCAATGATCCTGCCGCGAAAAATGTCGGCCATGCGCTTCATCTCTTCCCGCTCCTTACCGACAGCGCGCACCTTCACCATCATGAGCTCACGCTCGGTGTAGGCACCTTCAGTCAGGTCGACGACCTTGACGACCTCGATCAGGCGGTTGAGGTGTTTGGTAATCTGCTCAATCACGTCGTCCGACCCCCGGGTCTGGATCGTCATGCGCGACAGGCTGGGGTCTTCCGTCGGGGCGACGGTCAGGCTTTCGATGTTGTAGCCGCGGGCTGAAAAAAGCCCGACGACGCGAGAAAGAGCGCCAGGCTCGTTTTCCAGCAAAACCGCAATGATGTGTTTCATGTGAGAAGACTCCTCTTTTCGCTGCCCTCCCCTGCGCACGGTAATGCGCAGGCTCGGCAGGCAATAGATTCGTCGGTAAAGGTTAAAGTCGATGCTACTGAATCAGTAGCTACCAGCCCACACAACTATTGGGCTAGAGGCCTATTCTGCTTATAAATCTTCTGAACCAAGCAACATTTCGTTGATGCCCTTGCCAGCCTGGACCATCGGAAAGACGTTCTCGGTCGGGTCGGTTCGGAAATCCATGAACACGGTTCGGTCTTTCAGCTTGCGGGCTTCGCGCAACGCAGGCTCTACATCCTGCGGTTTCTCGATCAGCATGCCCACATGGCCATAGGCTTCTGCGAGCTTGACGAAATTCGGCAACGCATCCATGTAGCTGCTGCTGTAGCGGCCAGCGTATTCGATTTCCTGCCACTGCCGCACCATGCCGAGATAGCGGTTGTTCAGCGAGACGATCTTGATCGGCGTGTTGTACTGCAGGCAAGTTGACAGCTCCTGAATGCACATCTGTACCGAGCCCTCACCGGTGACGCAATACACCTCGGCCTCTGGCTTGGCCAGCTTGATACCCATCGCGTAAGGGATGCCGACGCCCATCGTTCCGAGGCCGCCCGAGTTGATCCAGCGCCGTGGTTCGTCAAACTTGTAGTACTGCGCGGCCCACATCTGGTGCTGGCCGACGTCTGATGTGATGTAGGTGTCGGCATCCTTGGTCATGTTCCAGAGCGTCTCGACCACATATTGCGGCTTGATGACGTCACCCTTGCCCAGGCTGTATTTCATGCAGTCCCGCTTGCGCCACGCATCCACAGTTTCCCACCAGCCACCCAATGCGCTGGCATCAGGCTTAAGGCCGGATTCCCTGATCATGCTGATCAGTTCGGTCAATACGTCTTTCACGTCGCCAACGATCGGAATGTCAACCTTGACCCGTTTTGAAATGCTCGACGGGTCGATATCGATATGGATGATCTTGCGTTCGTTCTGTGCAAAATGCTTGGGGTTGCCGATGACACGGTCATCAAAACGCGCACCCACAGCCAGCAGCACGTCGCAGTTTTGCATCGCATTGTTCGCCTCAAGCGTGCCGTGCATGCCCAGCATTCCCAGAAATTTGGCATCGCTGGCAGGATAGGCGCCAAGCCCCATCAGGGTGCTGGTGCAGGGGTAGCCCAGCATGTCCACCAGCGTGCGCAGCTCTTGCGACGCATTGCTGAGCAGAACGCCGCCACCCGTATAGATATAGGGCCGCTTGGCCGACATCAGCAACTGCAGCGCCTTGCGAATCTGCCCGCCGTGACCCTTGCGCACGGGGTTGTATGAGCGCATTTCGACGCTCTGCGGATAGCCTGCGTAATGCGTCTTGTTGAAAGACACGTCCTTAGGTATGTCCACAACCACCGGGCCCGGACGGCCACTGCGTGCGATGTGAAAAGCTTTTTTCAGCGTGTCGGCCATATGCCGGACGTCTTTGACCAGAAAATTATGTTTGACGATAGGCCGGGTGATGCCCACTGTGTCGCATTCCTGAAAAGCGTCCAGTCCGATCGCATGGGTCGGAACCTGCCCGGTGATGATGACCATCGGGATGCTATCCATGTAGGCAGTTGCAATACCTGTAATCGCATTGGTCACGCCAGGGCCGGAAGTGACCAGCGCGACGCCAACGTCACCCGTGGCGCGTGCATAGCCATCAGCCGCATGTACAGCAGCCTGCTCATGGCGCACCAGCACATGCTGAATCGTGTCCTGCTTGTAGAAAGCATCGTAGATATGAAGCACCGCACCGCCGGGATAACCCCAGATGTACTTGACCTGTTCGGCCTGAAGGCACTTGACCAGAATTTCAGCGCCGCGCAGATCCTGCGCGTCCGATGCTGATGTCATTGAGCTGGCGGACGCAGTTGCCGCGGAAGCGATTTCCGCTTTGGAGATTTCCATGATGAACCTTTGTGAATTTCTCTAACGAAATACCTTGGGTGCCTCTTTGCCCGCTCTTGTGAAGCAGCGTCGAGACTTAAGACCAAAGCCAGCAGCAAAAACATACTTTGCCAAGCCATGACCCGTTTGCCTTTTGATAGCAGCCCGCATTATGGCATTGTCAGCTGTTCTGTAGTAGCCGCGTGATATCGCTGCAATGGACTCTGCAGCGATGCGATAATTTTGCGGGGCAACACAACAACTATTACAGCGCCGGCTAACACCGGAACCGACACCGTTGGCAACTGAACAAGAACTCGCGGAGTTTCTCAAAAGCGTCGAAAAGCGGGCCTTCAAAAGAAGCGCGTACCACGTTCGCGACAACGAAGCCGCACTGGACATCGTGCAGGACAGCATGATGAAGCTGGCGCAATCCTACGGTGACAGACCTGCTGCAGAGCTGCCCATGCTTTTTCAGCGGATATTGACTAACACCACGCTGGACTGGTTCAGAAGGCGCAAATCGCGCAACGCTCTTTTTTCAAATCTCAGTGACTTCGAATCTGCTGGCGACGATGGCGATTTCGATCTTCTGGAAACTCTTGAGAGTCTGACCGACTCCAACGGAACAGAGAGCGCGCAGGACGCCACTGAGCGAGCGCAGATATTGCAAGCAATTGAGCTTGAGGTAAAACTGCTTCCTGCGCGTCAACGGGAAGCCTTTCTGATGCGTTACTGGGAGGAGCTGGATGTGGCCGAAACCGCTGCAGCGATGGGTTGCTCCGAAGGCAGCGTCAAGACACATTGTTCCAGAGCAGTTCATGCGCTGAGCCGCGCGCTGAGCGCCAAGGGTATAAAAGTATGATCAATTCACAACAAAACCGCGTTGACATTCTCCAGGACCGGTTCGGCTTGAAAGTCGCGTCCTGCCTTACCGCTACCACGTCTGATTTGCCTTATGACATTGCCGAGCGCCTTCGTGCAGCTCGCGAACAGGCGGTTTCCCAGCGAAGGATCGCGAGCGCCCGCACGGTATCCAGCGTGGTCAGTTTGGGCCGAAGCGCGGCCCTGACTGCAGACTCAGACGAGGGACTCAGCTGGTGGGCGCGTATTGGAACCGCAATACCGCTGCTAGTGCTGCTGGTCGGCCTGATCGCGATTCATACGGTTCAAAGCGACAACCGCGCCCAGGAGCTGGCAGAAGTCGATGCCGCGCTGCTGACTGACGTGCTGCCGCCTGCGGCTTTTGCTGATCCGGGCTTTGTGCAGTTTCTCAAAGCAAACCTGCAGGCTCGCGCGTCATGACGCATGGACTGCTCTTGTCGCTCATCCCGCTATCGTCGGGTCGGCTTTTTCCTGCTGAAGCAACTCAACAGCTTGCTTCAAAACCAGGGTGCCGGACGGGCGCCAAACCGCGCGTGATGTGCGCTTCTAGCGCACTTCTGGCGCTGGCGCTACTGCCGCCTTGCTTGATGCTTGTGCCCTTTTCGGGCTGGGCGCAGGCGGTGCCGCTGGCACCAACATTCTCCGGCACTGCGGTAGTCACCGCACCCAAAACCACGACCACGGTTGGGGCCTTAAAAAGCGCATCGCCGCCCGGGCAGAAATCCGCGGCGAATGCTGGTAAGGCACTGGCTTCGCGGCCATTGTGGTCAGAACTTACCGACACACAACAGCAGGCCTTGAAACCTCTGGCCGCGAGCTGGGACACCATTCGTGAGGCCCAGAAACGGAAGTGGCTGGAAGTCTCCAAAAACTACCGGACGCTGACACCTGATGGTCAGGCTGTGCTGCACAGCCGGATGAACGAATGGGTAACGCTCAGCCCCGACCAACGGGCACAGGCCAGGCTTAATTTCGCCAAGACCACCGAGCTCTCGCGGGAACTGACGCCCGATGAGAAAAAGGCCAAATGGCAGGCTTACCAAGCCTTGGATGCCGACGAAAAAGCCAGACTTGCCGCCAATGCTGCGCCGCGCCCGGCAGGTGCTGCCACAGCGGTCAAGCCTGTCGCACCTCAAAAGCTGGCCATCCTGCCCGCCCGTCCCGGCCAGCACGGCAGCCCGCCGGCAGGCGCAGCGTCCACGCCTAAAATACCCGCTCCGGCCGGTAACTGAGCGCCCCGGAAAGGGGCGACGCCTGTCGTTGACCAGGTCATTACAAGAGCCTGACTACCACCCACGCGATCCGCTAAAGGTTGTAATGCCGCTTTTATGCGGCATTTTGGTCAAACCACTAAACTGCGAAACCTGCCGCGCTTTTGCATCAAAAGCGGTGGGTAGCCCAATAAATAAAAGCAGAGATTGCTTCTAAATTGATAGTAAATCCAGACCCTGTTCCTTCCATCCCCAGGCGAATGGCCTGCTGGATGTATGAGGGCCTGCTGATGTTCGGCGTGGTTTTCATTACCGGATACCTTTTTGGCACCTTAAGCCAGACGCGGCACGCGCTCGACAACCGCCACGCCCTGCAGGCCTTTGTTTTTGTGGTGTTCGGCATTTACTTTGCCTGGTTCTGGGCCAAAGGTCAGACGCTTGCCATGAAAACCTGGAACATCAGGGTAGTCGGTCTTGACGGCAGGGCGATCAGCCAGAAACGGGCACTTCTGCGTTATGTGCTGAGCTGGTTGTGGTTTCTGCCGCCCTTGGGCGCCAGCTGGTTGTTCGACCTGAGCGGCGCGGAAGGCGGCGTCCTGACGATGGGCTGGGTAGCGGTGTGGGCGGTCCTGGCCCGGTTCCATCCGCAGCGGCAGTTCTGGCACGACGCCCTGGCCGGCACGCGGCTCGTGACCTGGGTTGCGCCGGAAGGCCCAAAACGCGCTGCCCGCATGGCTGGAAACCGCAAGGCCTGAAACTTCTGATGGGCAACCGGCCCAGCGGTTGCCCTCAACAACCACAAAACATGTCTGAACCACAGCAAGCTCCTGCCTTTTCAATCTGCGTCTATTGCGGGTCCCGTCCGGGAACCGAGCCCGCTTTTGCCACGCTCGCCCAGGAAGTTGGCCAATGGATAGGCGCAAACCGTGGGCAACTGGTTTATGGCGGAGGGCGCAATGGCCTGATGGGCATCCTGGCCGACGCCACGCTGGCTGCCGGGGGCCGCGTGATCGGCGTGATTCCGCATGCCCTGGTTGAAAAAGAATGGGCGCACCACGGGTGTACCGAGCTCTTCGTGGTTGACACCATGCACGACCGTAAACGTATCATGGCAGAGCATGCCGACGCGTTTTTGGCCCTGCCGGGCGGCATCGGAACGCTGGAAGAATTCTTCGAGGTCTGGACCTGGCGCCAGCTGGGCTACCACAGCAAGCCGGTCGGGCTGCTCAACAGCCGGGGCTACTACGACAGCCTGCTGACATTTTTAGGCGGCGCGGTCGACAGCGGCTTCATGAACAATGGTCAGCTGGACCTGATTCGCTCGGGCACGCAAGCTGTTGACTTGCTGCAGGCACTTGTGCGTGACGCTGCAAAGGCGTCGCCGGTGCTTAGTCTGGACGATATCTAAGCGTTCTGCCCCAACGAATCGCGCCCGGCCATTAGGCGGGGGCACGCGCGGTCAGATAGCCTGGTCGTCTTCCTCGCCAGTGCGTATGCGGACAACGCGCTCGACGGCGGTGATGAAGATCTTGCCATCGCCGATCTTGCCGGTGCGGGCTGCGCGCACGATGGCATCCACACACAAATCGACATCACCGTCTTTCACCGCCACTTCAACCTTGACCTTGGGTAGAAAGTCGACCACATACTCAGCGCCACGGTATAGCTCGGTATGGCCTTTCTGTCGCCCGAAGCCCTTGACCTCGCTGACGGTAAGGCCCGTCACGCCGCACTCGGCCAGCGCCTCACGCACTTCTTCGAGTTTGAAAGGCTTGAGGATGGCGGTAATCAATTTCACTGAAGGTCTCCGTTGGTTTTGACTGATTGTCAGCGATGGCGCGCGTTACGCTGACGCCGCTTCAGCGCAAGACATCGACAAGTTTGACAGACGATGTGCTCAGGCCCTGAACCGGCTAGTGATAGGGTAGCGCCAGTCCTTGCCAAAACTGCGGTGCGTGACGCGAATGCCGACCGGCGACTGGCGCCGCTTGTATTCGTTGATCTTGATGAGACGGGTGACACGCTCCACCACCGCCGCATCAAAACCGGCTGCCACGATGGTGGCTATGCTCTGGTCGTTTTCCATGTAGCGCTCCAGAATCGCGTCCAGCACCTCGTAGGGCGGCAGGCTGTCCTGGTCCGTCTGGTCGGCGCGCAGCTCGGCGCTCGGCGGGCGTGTGATGATGCGCTCGGGAATCGGCTGGCTGCCAGTGCCGTACGGATCATTCAGGTTACGCCAGCGCACCAGCTCGAACACCGTCGTCTTGAGCAGGTCCTTGATGACCGCAAAGCCGCCTGCCATGTCCCCATACAGCGTGCAATAACCGGTGGCCATCTCGCTTTTGTTGCCGGTCGTCAGCACGATGGAGCCGAACTTGTTTGACAGCGCCATCAGCAGCACGCCGCGGATGCGCGCCTGTATGTTTTCCTCGGTGGTGTCTTCCGGCAGTCCGGCAAATTCCCTGCTGAGCGACGCCTTGAAGGCGTTGAATTGCGGCACGATAGAAATTTCGTCATAGCGCACCTTCAGCCGCTCGGCCATGTCGCGCGCATCCAGCCAGGAGATGTCAGCCGTGTAGGGCGACGGCATCATGACAGCGCGCACATTGTCGGCGCCGAGCGCATCCACCGCTATCGCCAGCACCAGGGCCGAGTCAATGCCGCCCGACAAGCCCAGAATGGCACCTGGAAAACCGTTTTTGCCCAGGTAGTCGCGTACACCCAGCACCAGCGCGTCCCACAGATCAGCTTCAGGTGCGCGCTCAGGTTCGGTTTTTGCTGCTATTTCGATAGCTGCCCGCCCTTTATTTATCTGGGCTAGAAACAGATTTTCCTTGAAACTTTCGGCGCGGCCAGCCACCGATCCATCGGCCTGCAGCGCAAACGAGCAACCTTCGAAAACAATCTCATCCTGACCGCCGACCAGATGCGCGTAAACCAGCGGCAGACCGGTGGCCAGCACGCGCATGCGCATCATCTGCTCGCGCTCGCCGTGCTTGCCCACATGAAACGGCGACGCGTTGATCACCACCAGCAGTTCGGCGCCTGCCTCTTTGGCCAGCCGGCCAGGCTCTTCAAACCAGGCGTCCTCGCAGATGAGCAGCCCGATGCTGACCGCATCAGCGCCCTCGCCCGCCTGAAAAACGCAGATGCCTTGACCCGGCGTGAAGTAGCGGCGCTCGTCAAACACCTGGTAATTGGGCAGCTCGCGCTTGGCATACGTGTCGATGACCTGGCCTTCGCGCAGCACACGGGCGGCGTTGTGGCGCTGTTGCACCGATATGCTTTTGGTGCGCACCCCGTGCACTGCTTCGTCACCGGGGCTGCTATTGCCGCGCGTCGGTGTGCCCACCACCGCCGTCAGGCCTTTCAGGTCAGCCAGCTCGCGGGCCACCAGATTCACGGCATCATCACAGGCCTGGATGAACGATGAGCGCAGGAACAGGTCTTCAGCCGCGTAACCGCAAATCGCAAGCTCAGGCGTGACGAGCAGCCTGCAGCCGTCTGCATAGGCACTGCGGGCAGCGTCGATGATTTTCTGCGCGTTCCCCCGCATGTCGCCCACGCAGTAGTTCAATTGGGCAATGCAGATTTTGAGTGACATGGATTGAATTCAGGCCAAAAAAACGTGAAAAAAAGCTCAAACGATTATGTCATCCGCATCCTCGACAGTCCGGTGGATATTGGCGCTGCCGAGTGGAACGCGCTGCTGGCAACGCAGGGATGCGATGGGATTTTTAACCCCTTCATGCGGCATGAGTATCTGGCCGCACTGCACCTGAGCGGCAGTGCCACGCCCAAGACCGGCTGGACGCCCCGTTTTGTGACCTTGTGGCACGGCAAGGCGCTGGCCGGAGCCTGCGCGCTGTATATCAAGACGCATTCTTATGGCGAGTATGTCTTTGACCATGCCTGGGCCCATGCCTATGAACGGCATGGCGTGCCCTACTACCCCAAGGCGCTGGTGGCCTCGCCCTTTACCCCGGTGCCCGGTGCGCGATTGCTGGCGCGCAATGCTGACGAACGCCTGCTGCTCATCAAGTCGCTGGTGGCCTGGTGTGACGAACAAAAGCTGTCGTCGCTGCACCTTCTGTTTGCCGATGCGCAGGACACCGCAGCCTGTGAAGAAGCGGGCCTGATGCTGCGGCACACGGTTCAGTTTCACTGGACCGACCGACTCCCCTCCCCGGGTGCTTCGAATGCTGCAGTACTGGCGGGCGAAAGTGTTGACGCCGCCTCAGCCTTGAATCTGCCGGCTGCTACGCATGCGACCGAAGACACGCAGGTTACAGAATCCAGCGGCTTTGCCGATTTCGACGACTTCCTGCAATCGCTCAGCCAGGAAAAACGCAAGAAGATCCGACAGGAAAGGCGCAAGGTCGCCGAAGCGGGTGTCACCTTCCGCTGGTCCCTGGGCCGCGATATCAGCAACGCCGACTGGGACTTTTTCTACAGCTGCTATGAGCGTACCTATTTCGAGCACGGCAACGCACCCTACCTGAGCCGCGATTTTTTCCAGCGCATGCAGGACACCATGCCCGAGAACTGGCTCATGTTTGTGGCCGAATATGCCTCTGGCGCCGTGTCAGCGCCTGTCGAACCGGTGGCCATTGCCACCAGCCTGGTAGCCATCAGCGCAGCACCTGACGTAACTGCAGGCACAAGAGCATCCCCGGCGGCCGATGCCGTCGATGGCCAAACGACCCCCTTGCCATTGGCCGCACAGCTGGCCGGCCAGGTCGCCTACGGCCGCTACTGGGGCGCCGTCGCCCGGGTCGACTGCCTGCATTTTGAAGCCTGCTATTACCAGCCGCTGGAGTGGTGCATCGCGCACGGCCTGCAGCGTTTTGAAGGCGGCGCGCAGGGCGAGCACAAGATGGCGCGGGCGCTGCTACCCGTCAAGACATCCAGTGCGCATTGGCTCGCGCATCCGTCGTTTGCCGATGCGGTCGAGCGTTTTCTGGAACGTGAAGGCGAAGGCATCGATCACTACATGGACCATCTGGAACGGCGCAACCCATTCAGGCGCAGCTGATACCGCGAATTTCCGCGAATGCCCTGACGCCACAGGGGGGAAACGCCCTTTTGCTATATTTTGTATAGCTATCATCCCTTTTACTATCTGGGCTGTAACCACTTTTTACTATAAACCACGGTTTTGAAAGCCAGTTCCGGCTCTGCCTTTGTCGGCTGGCCCGACATTTTCAAGTTCATTCATGCCAGACACCCTCGGCGCCACAGCCGACACATCATGCGAGACGCCGGCCGACATTTCCGAGGTCGCCAGAGGCCCTGCCGCCGCAACGCCCACGACCGACGCAGCTGCGCCTTCATCCGTTATCGCCGCTGCAACTTGCCTGCTCACCCGTGCCCATGCGCGGCGGCTGCGCGAGGTCTACCGCTCCGCCGGCTGGCCTTGCCAGGACGCGCTGGAAATCGACCTGCTGGCCGCCGGCCTGCTGCAGCGCATGGCCGGCAGCACCGGCTGCGAAACCCTGCGTGTCACCGATGCCGGCCTAACCTACCTGGCCACCACGCTTCAGCGCAACCGCGCGGCGCTTTCCAAACATGAAGCACTGGTCGAGCACGTCGCCTGCCAGATGGTGCGCGCCGGCCGCATCGCGTGGCGCGGCCTGAGCCTGCGCGCGCAGCTGCCGCCCGTTGCCGAAGGCGCGCCGCACCGCTGGTGCATGGTGCGGCCCGATGTGTTCTCGATTCGCAATACCTCGGTGCAGGCGTATGTCGATCCGGTCGTGCATGAGATCAAGGTTCACCGGTCTGATCTGCTGGGCGATCTGCGGCGGCCCGAAAAGCGTGCAGCCTACCTCGACCTGGGCGGCGAGTGCTGGTACGTGCTGGGGGCTGACGCCAAAGGCAGGCCGATTGGCGCGGCCGACGAGGTGCCCGCTGAATGCGGCGTGATGGTGATGGACCAGCAACGCCTGGTGGTTGCCCGCCCGGCCCCGAGCCGTCCGCGGCATGACCTACCCTTTGGCGTCTGGCTGGCGCTGGCCAAGGCAACGCCGATAGCAGGCCTCACGGACGACGATCAGGGCCTCTTGGGTAGCCAGGAAGCTGCATGCGGATAGCGCAGTTCGACTGGGCCGGCCTTGCCCGGTATCCGACTTCGCATCGATGCGTGGCAGGGGTCTGCGCGCTGGCCGTTATCCAGCCGCACCAATGCTTCGTGCTATGTTTGATATAGCTGACTTTGGCATCGTTGGGGGCGACAAGGCGCTGCCACATGCGGCCGACCTGGCCGGCGCCATTGAGGCCGCTTTCCAGGAGGCAAAAACCCTGCTGGCAGTGGCGGCTCCAGGCACCGGTATGGCTACGGCCGTCTCTGTGGACACCACCAAGCCGTTTGCCACGACAACCACCCAGAAGCTAGCCGGCAAAGCGACTCAGGGTAATGGAGCAGTTGCATTAGGCAAGCCTCTCTCACGCAAGCTCATCAGCAAGGCTGATACTGAACTTCGACTTCCCAGCACCCGACAAACCAGGCCCACTCCAACAGCATCCGATGCATCACGACATGGCAAGACCGTTTCCCCAGCAACCAGAGCAGCCGCCACAGCAACTGGCCCGGAAAAAACCCCGCATCGCGCCGAGGCCAGGCCCCGCCCGGCCAGCGTCTGACGTCGCGCCACCGGCCGTCTGGCTGCTGGCCCTGGAGCTGCGGGCCTTCTGGGAATTCGGCTCGCTGCTTCCCGCCTGGCCTCTGTTGGTGAATGCACCGCGCGGTGACGGCCACTCGGTGATAGTGTTCCCGGGTCTTTCAGCCAACGACGTGTCGACCGTGCCGCTGCGCCATTACCTGCTGGCGCTCGGTTACCGCTCACGGGGCTGGGAGCAAGGCTTCAATTTTGGCCCCCGTGCCGGCGTGCTGGACGAGGTCAAAAGCCAACTGGTACGCACCTTCGAGGCCACAGGTCGCAAGGTCAGCCTGATTGGCTGGAGCCTGGGCGGTGTGTACGCCCGCGAGCTGGCCAAGGAAATGCCGCATATGGTGCGCGGCGTCATCACCCTCGGCACCCCTTTTGCAGGCTCCCACAAATCAACCAATGCCTGGCGCATCTATGAGCTGGCCAGTGGCCGCAAGATTGAGCGCGAGGCTGAAAACTATGACCTGCCCGGCGCGCCGCCGTTGCCCACCACCAGCCTCTATTCGCGCAGCGACGGCGTCGTGGCCTGGCAGGCGAGTCTGCAGGTGCCAGACGCGTCGCAGCCCCACACCGAAAACATTGAAGTCAGGGCCAGCCATATCGGCCTGGTTTTCAACCCGAGCGCCTGGTGGGCGATTGCTGACCGCCTGGCGCAACCTGATGGCGACTGGAAGCCGTTCAGTGCGCCTGCCGCCGGGCTGAAAGCCAGGCTGCATGGCGTGGTCTACCCCGACCGCGACTGACAAAAAGCCTTTTCAAGCTGACCCCGGGCAGGGCTGTGCGGTAAGGTCATTGCGCAGCAGCGTGGCCTGGCTACAAAGGCCGTGAAGGCTCCATTGCAAAGCTCATGCTCACCCCGTCTTCCAGCAAACGCAGCGCCACATCCTGTACAGCGGCAATCGCGCGCAGGTCATTCCAGAGCAATTTGCGGTAACCGTCGTCATAAGGCTCGCAGTGCGCACGGTCCGATGACTTGATCTGGATCAGCAACGCAAAATGATCGGTGTCCAGGTAACTGTCCATGACGACGTCCGAAGGCTGCGTCAGCTCATCGGTCAACACCAGCAAGGCGGCAGCCAGTGTGCTTCTCAAGGCGTCATGGCGCAACTGGACATCCGTGCGCTGCACATTGTTGATGAGGTGAAAGCCCTTGAAATTGAGATACCCCCCCATCAGGCTCATGCATTCCTGCACCCCTTGTGTTGCCGAGACCAGCGAATCACCCATGGGTGCAAGCCAGTTGCTGATGTCCATGCATTGCGCCATCGCAGCCTTGGCAAACTTGTTGATGTTGCTGGCATCCTGCTGCAGCGTCGGTAAGCTGGGATGCGGCGTTGAAAGCCGGTGGTCCATCACACCGTAGATCATGTTGATGGGCTGCAGGTAACGCACCAGCTGATGCCTGAGCACCGGCGAAAGCCGTCTGATCAGTGCATATCGGGCGGCTTCGGCCTCCTGCACGGTAGCCGAAGGCGCAGCAGTGGCACTGCGCAAAAATTCGCTGAATTTGATGTTCATGCCGCCCTCTACTAGGTCTTTATCACGCTTGCTTTTTTGCGTTTGCCAGGCGCATGGCCGGTGGCGCTAACCGGTAAGCGCCGCCGAAGATCAGAAACCGCGTTGCAAAGTTTGCATGAAATTCATCTGGTTTTTCCTACAAGCCCGCCAGTGTTTCGTAACCAACTGCAAGGGGATTTACTCCAGGGCAGAGATGGGCGCGCAGGGCATCAGGGCGAGGCGGGCTGGTCAGGGCGATCAGGAAATGTAAGGCCCGCAACCGCCTGCAGGATGTCCTCTACCGAGGCGGGTTTGGACACATGGGCATTGAAGCCGCTTTGCAGTGCACGGTCGACATCGACCTGGCGGCCATATCCGCTGAGGGCAATTGCCTGCAATCGCAACAACTCCGGCCGTTGCCTGACGCGGCGGATCAGCTCAAACCCGTCCATGGCCTCCATGCCGATGTCTGAAATGAGCAGGTCATAGCCGCCTGATTTCAGCTTGTCGAGCGCAGCTGCCCCCGAGGTTGCGACATCCACCTTGGCCCCCGCAAGGCCCAGTAACTCTGCGAAGGGCTCCACCACCTCCGCCATATCGTCGACAGCAAGTATCCGCAGACCCTGAATGCTTGCGCGGTGCGATGTTTCGGCCGCCGTACTTTCGGCGTTGGCAGACACCAGCGGTAGCCATACATTGAAAACCGAGCCCTGATTGACGCCCGCTGATTCAGCCTGAACCCTGCCGCCCTGGGCCAGGGTCAGCTGCTGGACCAGCGCCAGGCCGACGCCAAGGCCGCCGTCAAAGGCCTTGGTCAGTGGGGTGGCACTGGTGGGCGCCTGGCTGAACATATCAAAGACACCGGGTAAAAATTCAGGCGGAATACCTTGCCCTGTGTCGGTCACGGTAAAACGTGCAAAACCGTCCTCCTGGTTGAGCTCCAGCTTCATCTTCTGCCCGGGCGGCGTGAACTTGATGGCGTTATTGGTCAGGTTCCAGAAAATTTGCTCGGTCCGTACCCGGTCGCACAGTGCAACGATGCCCCGCGTCTTGCATTCCATATCCACCACCAGCCCCTTTTGATGGCCCGCGTCGTACGCCGCGGCGGCTACCGACATCACCAGGTCATTGAGGTTGACGGCCTCCAGGTTCAGGGCCAGCTTGCCGGTGCGGGCGCGGGACAAATCCAGCAGGTCATCGATGATCTTGACCTGATGCGCCACCGCGCGCTGTATGGCCTCACCGGCACGCACCACCGGCGGCAGGTTTTTAAGCGAAGGCTGGCTGATCAGCAGCTCGGTGTTAACCTGAATCAGGTTTAGCGGGTGCTTCAGCTCATGCGACATGACGGCCAGGAACTGGTCCTTGGATTCGTTGGCCGCCTGCTGGCGCGCCAGCAGCTCGCCGCGGGTCTCCAGCTCGCGCTCGTTTTCAGTCAGGTCGCGCGCAATTTTTGCAAAGCCCTTATAGGGCGGCTGCAGCGGCGTGGTAACCCCGCTGCAGTAAATCGGGTTGCCATCCTTGCGATGGTGCCAGCGCTCATCCAGCGCGCGGCCTTCGGCAAGCGCGTTTTCCAGTTCCTGGTCGGGAACACCAGCTGCCTTGTCATTGGGCGTAAAGATGATCGCAAATGACTTGCCGACGATCTCGCCTTCGGTGTAGCCGAACATGCGTTCCGCACCCACGTTCCAGGTGGTGATGACGCCGTGCTCGTCGGTTGTCAAGATGGCGTAGTCCTTGGTAGTTTCGGCCACAAAACGCAGACGCTCATTACCCGCCTGCACCTCGTTCTGCGCCTTGCGCAACGCCGTCACATCCACAAAAGTCAGCACCGCGCCATCAATACGGTCGTCCATGGTTCGGTACGGCCGGATTCTGGACAGGAAATGCTGGCCGTCGATGCTGTCGATTTCGCGCTCGACAACCCGCAGGCTGCTGAACACCTCATTGACATCGGCCGACAGCTGGTCGTAGTCCAGCCTGTGCGTGATGTCCAGCAGCGAACGGTTGATATCCGACGCGATGAGATTAAAGATAGCGCCGGCATGCGGCGTGTAACGCTTGATGCGCAGACCCCGGTCGATGAAGATGGTCGCAATATCGGAGGCGGCAATCAGGTTGAGCAGATCGTCATTGATTTTTGATGTCTCGTCGACCTTGGTCTTGAGCTCGAAGTTGACGGTGCTCAACTCTTCGTTCATCGACTGCAACTCTTCCTTGCTGGTTTCCAGCTCTTCCGTGGCCGAACGAAGCTCTTCGTTGATGGCCTGCAGTTCCTCGTTGGACGCCTTGAGCTCTTCGGTCGAGGTTTCGGTCTGCTCGATGGTTTCCTGCAGATGCTCCTTGAGCTGGCGAATCTCCTTGTCCAGCTGCTCGATGACCAGCGGACTCGCAGAGCCCCCCGGCAGACTTGCGTCGCCCTGCAGGTCTTTGATGACCTCCTCAAAAGTCACCAGCGTCAACCGGGGCTGGTCCAGGCTATCCTGAAAAGACCTGACCGTCATCTTCACAAATGTTGGCTTGCCAGCCCATTCGATGGCGACCGGATGTGTGTCAACCACCTTGCCAGGCTCGTTGGCCTGATACAGCGCCGTGCGTAACTCGGTGCGGAGCTCGCTTTGCAGGTTGGCCAGCAGGTTCAGCGATGGCGCACCGCCGCCATGGTTCATGAACTTGCCGACGCTCTCAGACAGGTGCAGGACATTGTGCTTGTCGTCAATCAATACGCTGGGCGCCATCGCCTGTTCAATGCAGCGGCGGTGCAATTCGGCGAAGCTAGGCGCCAGCGACTCGCGCCGCGGCTGGGCCAGACGCAGGGCGCCTGACTGCTCAAGTGGGCCGGTGACTGGCAGCGATAAATGCCTCGAAGCATGCGCATGCGGGTTGGAGCGAAAGATCCGGTTTTTTTTGTCAACCGGAATGAAGAGACCAGGCACCGCATCTGCAGACTCGGAGCTTCCCAAAAAGAGATAGCCGTTTGGCTTGAGCGCAAAGCGAAACATCTCCAGCACACTGGTTTGCGCCTCGCGGTCCAGATAGATCAGGAGGTTGCGGCAGCAGATCAGGTCCAGCCGTGAAAACGGCGGATCACGCAGCACGTTGTGCGGCGCAAACAACACCTTTTCGCGTACATATTTCACTACCCGCAGCTGGCCCTGCTCTTTGGTGAAAAACTGGCGCAGCCGCCCTGGCGAAACATCGGTAATGATGGACGGGGGGTAAAGCCCCGCGCGCGCAATGCCAATGGCGCGCTCGTCAATATCAGTGGCAAAAATCTGCAGGTCGGGCGGCGAGGTCCTACGCTCGGTCTGCTCGCGCAGCAGCATCGCCAGCGAGTACGCCTCTTCGCCGGTGGCGCAGCCGGCTGCCCATACCCTGATGGGCTCGTCGGCGCTTCGGCCTTCCATCAGGGTGGGCAGCACGTCACGCTCCAACGCCTCAAAGGCTTCGCGATCCCGAAAAAAATTGGTGACGCTGATCAGCATGTCCTGCAGCAAGGGCTTGGCCTCGGCCGGGTTTTCGCGCAGGTAGTCGCGGTAAGCGGGAAGGTCTGGCAATGACCGAACCTGCAGGCGGCGCTCTATCCGGCGCAGCACGGTAGCCCGTTTGTAGTGGCGAAAGTCATTGCGTGAATGGCTGCGCAGCAGCGCCATGATGTCGCGCAAGGCCTCTTCCGCCATCTTGGTCGACTCGATGCCAGCGGGCGGCGTAACCTTCATCGAAGGGTCAGCGTCGTTGGGCATGGAGATGCGGCTTGCATTGGCCCACAGGTCCATCAGACGCTGCGGCATCTCGACCGCGCTCAGCACAAAGTCGACCGTGCCGGTGGCGATGGCCGCTTTGGGCATGCCGTCATATTCGGCATCGTCCGGCGATTGCACCAGGGTCACGCCGCCTTGCTCCTTGACCCGCGCCAGGCCCACGGAGCCGTCGGCTCCGGTGCCGGACAGCACGATAGCCACGGCGCGCTCACGGTGGACCTGCCCCAGTGAGCGGAAGAACAGGTCTATCGACACATGACTGCCGCCCTGCTTTGCCGACGCCACCAGGCGCAGAAAACCGTCGTTCATCGACAGGCTCTTGCTGGGCGGAATCACATACACATGATCTGCCTCGATAGGTGTCGGTTGCTGCACCTGCTTGACCGGCATATTGGTAACGCGCTGCAATATCGCGGCCGCACTGCTTTCATGGTCGGGCGACAGGTGGAGAATCACGACAAATGCCATGCCGTTGCCGGCCGGCATGTTCTCAAAAAACCGTAGCAAAGCAGTCAGGCCGCCGGCGGATGCGCCTATGCCCACCACCGGAAAATTGAGCGAGCCCTGTATCAGATCCGTAAGCTCTTCAGGATCTTGTCGGGTATCAGGAAGAGTGGACATGGCGTGTGGTGAGGGATGAGGACGATGGGTGAATGGTAGCGTTGGCACAGGGCGACGGCTGCCGCGCCGGCTGGCACGCACCCTGCGCGGCTGAGCTGCCGGAAAGCCCGGCCGGGGCCTAAGCGTAAGGATCAGGCTGCATGCAAAATCGGCTTGCGCAGGACAAATGACCGGCACAAGGCTCACATCGGACACCATGACAAGTGAAGTAGATGCTCCGCTTGCCGGCAATGCACGGCTGTAGTCCAGAGCCGTTGCCGACAGTCAGCAGTGGTTTCTTGCAGTCGATGTCCTGTAGATCAGGCCCGGAGATGCGCTGCGCCTTTGCCCACTACTGCCCTGAAATGCTGGGCCGTGGGACACGGTACACAACCCCTGTCGCAGCAGGCCTACATCAGCTGCGCGCATCAATGCGAATGATGCAGGTTGCTATTTGTCCAGGCGAAGGACGGGCAACAGCCATCCACATGGTTTTACAGGAGCACACATGAACGAGAGCGGCATCACCAACACCAGCGGCGACGGCAGCAGGCCAACCACCAGTGGCGGCACAGACAATATCGGCGCTGCCGATGGCTTCGTACCCGGCAAGGCAAAACCGGCCGGGACAGGCACGCCCGCAGCAGCCGAAAAAATGAGCGACAAGCGACAGGACGGCGACGCACCGCAGGCGAACCACCCCGCCCCACATGACCTGAGTTGAGAGGCGCTGCCGTGAGGGGGAACAGCTGCGGACCGTAGTCATCAGCCGGTTATTGACAAGCAAAAGCCCCGGTTCAACCGGATCTTTTGCTATACTTTAAATAGCTATAACCCCTGGTAGAACCTGGGCTAGCGCACTAAAAATCTTAAATTTTCATTCTCAGGCCACCTGACGGGCCGCGCGTCGCTCAGGAGGGGTTGGCCGCCAGGTAATTGGCCACGCCGTCAGAAATTTCCTTCTTGGCAGCTTCCGGGCCTTCCCAGCCGTTGATCTTGACCCACTTGCCTTCCTCAAGGTCCTTGTAGTGCTCGAAAAAGTGAGAGATTGTCTTCAGGCGCAGGGGGTTCATGTCTTCCGGCTTTTGCCACTGGGTATAAAGCGAGCATTTCTTGTCGATGGGCACGGCCAGCACTTTGCCATCTTCACCTGCCTCGTCGGTCATCTTTAAGATGCCGATCACACGGCAGGTGACCACCACGCCAGACATCAGGGGCACCGGTGTAATCACCAGCACATCAACCGGGTCGCCGTCACCACTGAGCGTTTTAGGCACATAGCCATAGTTGGTGGGGTAGTGCATCGATGTGCTCATAAAGCGGTCGACAAATATGGCGCCCGATTCCTTGTCCACCTCGTACTTCACCGGGTCTGCATTCATCGGAATTTCGATGATGACGTTAAAGGACTCGGGGTAGTTTTTTCCGGGAGAAACTTTATCAAGAGACATGGCGGGTTTTCAGGTTGAGGATGGAGAGTAAAGAGAAACGAAAAAGAGAAATGAAAACGAAACCTGTATGGACGCCAGCGCAGCGAGAACCATCAACAAGCCACAAAGACGCTGCGAAACCGATGACAGATGGCGGCCACAAGTTCAACATCCGAGCTGCCCGATGCATCGGTGTATACCCTCATTTTACTGATTCGGCCTTGATGCCTATTCAACGCGACGGTTTTTGGCGTTAAATTTCAGACGTTGGCCAATCGTCTCCACGTCTGTGGGCAGGTTCGAGGAAGCAACGCAGCGGGGGCATCGCTAGCGTTACGCCTTGCACCCTGACCCCAGGCGAAAACAACACAGGAGATTTTCGATATGGCAACCATGACAGGCAACTCGGCGCTATTTCTGGCGCTGGCGTGCGGGCTTATAGCCGTGGCATACGGCTTTTGGGCGCGAAGCTGGATTCTTTCGCAGGACGCAGGCAACGCCCGCATGCAGGAGATTGCAGCGGCCATACAAACCGGCGCTGCAGCGTATCTGGCACGGCAATACAAGACGATTGCCATCGTTGGCGTCATCCTGGCCATTCTGATCGGCGTGTTCCTTGACGGTAAAACCGCTGTCGGCTTTGTGGTGGGCGCGCTGCTGTCAGGCGCTTGCGGCTTTATTGGCATGAATGTTTCGGTGCGTGCGAATGTGCGCACCGCGCAGGCCGCGACGCGCGGCATTGGCCCCGCACTGGATGTTGCCTTTCGCGGCGGCGCGATCACCGGAATGCTGGTGGTGGGCCTGGGCCTTCTGGGCGTCACCGGTTTTTTCTGGTTTCTGACGGGCAATGGCAACTACACGCCCAACATCAAGCTGGCCGACCTGCTCAACCCGTTGATCGGTTTTGCCTTTGGCTCGTCACTGATTTCCATTTTTGCCCGCCTGGGGGGCGGCATCTTCACGAAAGGCGCAGACGTTGGCGCTGACCTGGTGGGCAAGGTCGAGGCCGGCATTCCGGAAGACGACCCGCGCAACCCCGCCGTCATTGCAGACAACGTGGGCGACAACGTGGGCGACTGCGCCGGCATGGCAGCAGACCTGTTTGAAACCTATGCGGTAACGCTGATCGCCACCATGGTGCTCGGCGCGCTGCTGGTCACCTCGGCACCCCTGAATGCGGTGATGTATCCGCTGGCATTGGGTGCGGTGTCTATCGTGGCGTCCATCATTGGCTGCTTTTTTGTCAAGGCCTCGCCCGGCATGCGCAATGTGATGCCGGCGCTTTATAAAGGCCTGGCGATTGCGGGCGTGCTGTCACTGGTAGCTTTTTACTTTGTCACCGCGTGGCTGATACCCGACAACGCGATCACCGCCAGTGGTAGCCAGATGCGCCTTTTTGGCGCCTGCGCTGTTGGGCTGGTGCTGACTGCTGCGCTGGTCTGGGTAACCGAGTACTACACCGGTACGCAATATGCGCCCGTCAAGCACATCGCACAGGCTTCCACAACCGGGCACGGCACCAACATCATTGCCGGTCTGGGTGTGTCGATGCGCTCTACTGCCTGGCCGGTGGTTTTTGTGTGTGTTGCGATTCTGGTGTCGTACAAGCTGGCGGGGCTGTTCGGCATCGCGATTGCCGCCACTGCCATGCTGAGCATGGCCGGCATCGTGGTGGCGCTTGATGCCTACGGCCCGATCACGGACAACGCCGGCGGTATCGCCGAAATGGCCGACATGCCGCCAGAGGTGCGCGCTGTCACCGACCCGCTTGATGCAGTGGGCAACACCACCAAGGCCGTGACCAAAGGTTATGCCATCGGTTCAGCGGGGCTTGCAGCGCTGGTGCTGTTTGCCGACTACACCCACAAGCTGGAGAGTTACGGCCGAGCGATCAGTTTTGACCTGAGCGATCCGATGGTGATCGTCGGCCTCTTCATCGGCGGGCTGATTCCTTACCTCTTTGGCGCCATGGCCATGGAAGCGGTTGGCCGCGCAGCCGGGTCCGTGGTGGTCGAGGTGCGACGCCAGTTTTCCGACGGCCAGATCATGTCCGGCCAGCGCAAGCCCGACTACAGTGCAGCGGTGGACATGCTGACAACTTCGGCGATCAAGGAAATGATCATTCCATCACTGCTGCCAGTCATCGTGCCGATTCTGGTCGGCCTGCTGCTGGGTCCGAAGGCACTTGGCGGCCTGCTGATGGGCACTATCGTGACGGGTCTGTTTGTAGCCATCTCGATGTGCACCGGTGGCGGTGCCTGGGACAACGCCAAGAAATACATCGAAGATGGCCACCATGGCGGCAAGGGCTCTGACGCGCACAAGGCTGCCGTCACCGGCGACACAGTGGGCGACCCCTACAAGGACACCGCCGGTCCTGCCATCAACCCGCTGATCAAGATCATCAACATCGTGGCGCTGCTGATCGTGCCCCTCGTGGTGCAATTTCATGGTGGCGACGCGGTCCAGGCTTCCGCGCCAGCAGTCACAGCGCCAGTGACAGCGCCCGCAACGGCGGTTGCACCTACTCCCGCAACGGCAACTACCCCGGCAGCTGCAGCGGCGCCGCTAGGCGTTCCGGCGAATCCCTCTACCCCGGTAGCGCCGGGGGGAATGCCGGCCCCGGTTCCGACCCAGGCACCCGATGCGGCCGCGGTTCCTACCCCGAGTGGCTCGGCCGCGCCTGCGGCAGCGCCGGCAAGCCGCTAGGCTTTGATGAGAATCGCTGACTGAACCGATCCTGGACGCACGTTTTAACGTCCGGCTGATCGGATCAGCGCCTTATCACCGCAAAAAAAGCCCTGCATTGCAGGGCTTTTTTTGCGGCGGGGATCAATCGTTTACCGCTCGCCATCCAGTCATCCGGCAATCAGGCAGCCAGCTGTTCTGCGGAAAGCGCCAATTCCAGCGGGGACGGTCTTTCAGCCCTTGCCCGCATGCGTTCAAAGCGCCGGATCTCGTCGAAGGCCTGACTCAAGGTCATCTCGCCCGCTTTCAACAGGCAGCCGGTCAGGTGTTCTGTCAGCTCGACATGCTGGGCAAGCGTGGCCTTGGTCTCGCTGAACAGGCGTTCGCTTTGCGCTTCCATGATGCTGCGCGTTTCCTCGTCCGGCAACGCGCCGCTACCGTCCTTGACCAGCGCGGCATAGTTCAGCCTCGTCTTGCGGTACATGCCCATTTCAGCCACTGCATGGTGCAGGAGCCGGGTCACGCGGGTAATGTCGTTGTGGGCGCCGCTGGTGGTGCCCTCCTCCCCAAAAAACAGCTCCTCATTGGCCATGCCACCGAGCAGGACGCGCACTTCCTGCTCCATGTCGGCCTTGGTCTTGAGCAGATTGCTGTCCTGCTTGTTCAGCACAAAGCCCAGCGCGTTGTTGCGCGGATTCGCCTTCAGTGAAATCTTGATCGTGCGCATGTCACCCAACATCAGCTCCCAGTCACCCTTGGCTGCCTTGCGGCGCTGCTGAAAGTCCATCAAAAAATGGCCCCATTCATGGACCGCAATGATGCGGCGGTCACGGGTGCGCTCTTTGGTGGTGTTGTCGTTGACATTGCCCACCAACACCCGCTCGGCGGCCTGCATCAGGGTGTGCGCGTCGATCATGTCGCCAGCCTTGACGGCAATAATGCCCGCCTGGTTCACGATGGTTTCAAGGTCAGCGGGACTGCAGCCTTCCGTCAGTTCAGCGACATGGCGCAGATCAGGATCGGGCGACACCTTGCCTGAGCGCTGCTGCAGATAGTGCCTAACAATGGCCAGGCGCTCACTCTTGTTGGGCATGCGGAAGTCCACCTTCATCTGAAAACGACGCAGCATGGCTTCATCCATCTGCAGGTTCTCAGCATTGAAGTTCGACGCCACGATCCAGATGATTTCGGTATCGGTCTTGCTGCGCACACCATCAAGCACCGCGAGCAGCATGTTCTGCGTGTCGTCGTCGTATTTGCGGTTACCGCCCCGCTTCATGAACAGATCCTGCGCCTCGTCAAGAAACACAATGCATCGCTTGCGCCGCTTGGCCAGCGCCAGGATTCGCGACAGCGTATTCGAACCGCCGCCGACAAAACCGGTCTCCAGATTGGCGGCCGAATGAAACAGGATCGGCAAATTCAGCTCTTTGGCAAGGTAGCTGGCCAGCTTGGTCTTACCGGTGCCGGCGGGGCCGCTGAACATCACGTTGAACGGCTTCTTCACCCCATATTCAGCGTATTCAACCCGTCTTTCATACTGGTCGCGAATCTGGGCAACTTCGGCCTTGATATCGTCCATGCCGATCAGATCGCGCAGGTCTCCGACGACCTGGCCCGGCGCAATGAACTTGAGCGACTTGCGTTGGCCGCCCATCTGAAACCACAGAAAGGCCAGCAGGCCGGCGGTAAGCGTTGCCGACACCAGCGCACTGGCGCCAGCCTTCCAGGCGTCCTGCTCCGACTGCGGGCGCGCCTCGGCAAAGCGCTGCTCAAGACGCGCAAAAACCTCGGCACTTTCGCCTTGCAGCGAGGCTTTGGGCACGAAGGTCAGCTTGGCGCCCCAGGGAGCGGTGACCGCCTTGTCGGTCAGGATCTTGGTTTCCATGTCTGACGGGTAGTAGGCGTATTGCTTGCCCTGCGACTCGATCAGCACAAAGCGCTCGGACACCGTCCAGAGAATTGGCCGGTAAATGACCGTGATACGCGTGACCGGATTGGCTTCCAGAAAGCTCAGGATCGAACCTGCACCAAACACCACCGGAAGCGCCGTGTTGTACGTCCACAGTGCTTCGGCGCCGCGCTCGGCACTGGCCATGGCCTTGACCTCAAGCGCCATTTTTTCCTGTCGCTCCATCAGCGTCCAGGCGTAAAAAGCGCTTGCAGGAATCATCAGCATGACTGCGCAGAGCGCCAGCTTCGATGCGATACCCTGCGCGTCAAGCCAGCATTTGAAGCGAGACCAAAACGCCTTGAGCCAGGCGACGGGCTGAAACGATGTTTTTGCCACACTGCCGTCCGGCGGGCTGTCGCTGCTGCTAAGGGGTGTCAAATCGGTCATGTTTGTCAGGCGGGTTGATCTGTACGGGTGGCGGCTGGCCCGGGTCAGGCAATCGATGGAACTTGGGCAGTGACCGGCATCGAGCTTTGCCGGACCGCCGCGTGATGAAGCGCTTAGCCCCTGGAAAGTGCAGGGAACGCAATGTAGGCTCCATCCTACAGAGTGAGCGGTGATCCGGGTGTTAACTTGGGTAAAGAGCCGTGAATTTCAGGGTCATCCCGTGACATATGCACAGCGCATGCGGCCGGAAAACAACCGGCGTCACGGCTAAGGATGAGCTTGTCGTCATGACACCGTCGCGTATCCTGTTCACAATATCGCCATGCAACTTAACTACATCGCCAACGCCTTTGTTCCATCGTCATCCGGTAAGACCATTGCCATGATCGACCCGTCCGACGGACAGGTTTTTGAAGACATCCAGCGCAGCAATGCGCACGACATCGATACCGCTGTCGTTGCTGCCCAGGACTGCTTTGAGCTGGTGTGGCGGCGCATCAGCGCGGCCGAACGCGGCAGGCTGCTGATGAAGCTGGCTACCAAAGTGGCAGCGCATGCCGACGAGCTGGCCTTGATCGAGCAGCGTGATTGCGGCAAGCCGGTCAAACAGGCGAAAGCCGATGCCGCTGCACTGGCTCGCTACTTTGAGTTTTACGCCGGCGCCTGCGACAAGCTGATGGGTGAAACCATTCCTTACCTCGACGGCTATAGCGTGATGACATGGCGCGAACCGCACGGTGTGACCGGACACATCATTCCATGGAACTATCCCATGCAGATTTTCGGTCGCAGTGTTGGCGGCGCATTGGCGGCGGGCAATGTATGCGTGGTCAAGCCCGCGGAGGATGCCTGCCTGTCCCTGTTGCGCGTGGCCGAGCTTGCCGCCGAAGCGGGCTTTCCCGCAGGGGCTGTCAATATCGTCACCGGCTATGGGCACGAGGTGGGTGACGCATTGGCCCGCCATCCTGGGATAGACCATATCAGCTTCACCGGGAGCCCATCGGTGGGCACGCTGATTCAGCAGGTTGCCGCTGAGCGGCATTGCCCGGTCACGCTGGAGCTGGGCGGCAAAAGCCCCCAGATCGTTTTTGCCGATGCGGATCTGGACGCTGCAATACCCACCATCATCAACGCCATTGTGCAAAACGCAGGCCAGACCTGCTCCGCTGGGTCACGCCTGCTGGTCGAGCAGGCCGTCTATGAACCGCTGCTCGAGCGGCTTGGCAAGGCTTTTGAAAGCCTGCAGGTAGGCCCGGCAGCGATGGACCTGGATGTCGGCCCGTTAATTCGCCAGAGCCAGCAGCAACGGGTATGGGATTTTTTAAGTGATGCTCAGGTAGCCAATATTCCCATGGTGGCGCAGGGTCAGATTGTTGACGCGGCTCCGGACACCGGTTTTTACCAGGCTCCGACACTGCTGCGCGACGTGCCGCCGCAGCACCGGCTTGCGCAAGAGGAAGTGTTTGGACCGGTGCTTTGCGCCATGAGCTTCAAAAGCGAAGACCATGCGGTGGAGCTGGCGAATTCAACCCGGTTCGGCCTGGTCACCGGCATCTGGACTCGCGACGGTGCCCGGCAATTCCGGATGGCCAAGCGGGTCAAAGCCGGGCAGGTTTTCATCAACAACTACGGCGCGGGCGGCGGTGTCGAGTTGCCCTTTGGGGGCGTCAAATCCTCAGGCTATGGGCGCGAAAAAGGTTTTGAGGCGCTGTACGGCTTCACAACGCTCAAGACGCTGGCGGTACGCCATGGATGAACGACGGCGCTGGCGGTTGCGCTTGCATCTGCACGCGTGGTGTGGCGCCGTCGCGATCATGGGCGTTCACGCGCATTCGCAATGCACGGGGATATGGGGCCACGATTCATAAGTGCACACACTATGCCTAAACTAGGCCTATCCGTTAACCCCGGTGCGCCATCCCGGTGTGCCGCCACCTTATAAAGAAACCAGCTCATGCGCCTGAAAGACAAATCCATCATCGTGACCGGAGCCGGCGGCGGCATCGGTGAAGGCATTGCGAAACGCCTGGCAGCCGAGGGCGCGCAGGTCATCGTCAACGACATCCAGGAAGACCTGGGCCATCAGGTGGTGGCCAGCATCCGGGATGCAGGCGGGTCTGCATCGTTTTTCAGGGCTGATGTCACACGCTCGGACGACGTGAGGCAGCTTGTCGCTGCTGCAGTGCAGCGCCATGGCCGGCTCGACGTGATGGTCAACAACGCGGGCTGGACGCATCGCAACCAGCCGGCGCTTGACGTGAGCGAGGACGACTTTGATCGCTGCTACGCCATCAACGTCAAAAGCATTTACTTGTCGACAATTCACGCCACCCCGGTTTTCAGGTCTCAAGGCGGCGGCTCGTTCATCAATATTGCTTCGACCGCCGGCATCCGGCCTCGTCCGGGCCTTACCTGGTACAACGGCTCCAAGGGGGCGGTTATCACCACATCGAAATCACTGGCGGCTGAACTGGGCGGCGACAACATCCGGGTGAACTGCATCAACCCGGTCTTCAACCCGGATACCGGCCTGTCGGCAGACTTTGCAGGCGGACCGGTGGACGAAGAACGCAAGGCCAGGTTTCGCGCGAGTATTCCGCTGGGCCGCTTTTCGACAGCGCTCGACGTAGCCAACGCAGCGCTCTACCTGGCCAGCGACGAGGCTGCGTTTATCAGCGGGGTGTGCATCGAAGTTGACGGCGCCCGCTGCGTCTGAGCAGCATGGCACGAGGCGAAGGTGTTGACAACCCTTCAGGGCCTGTCAAAAATCAAGCTCGACAGCATGGCTTTGCCATCAATGTCGCACTTGCGCTTTTTGCACGAAAAAGCTGATACGACATACCTATGCCAGCAGGACATCGCGCATGCCGGGCGCACTTGACGTCAAGGACATACCGTCTGCCTTCCCTGCGCAACAGCAGGCTGGGCATTACCGGCGCGCTTTGCCTTGACAACGGCATCTTCCTGCAGCAGTTGGAAGGAGATAAGGCTGTCGTGAATGCGCTGTATCACCGGTCCCTGCTGGACAGACGGCATCGCGAGACCGCGGTGCTCGATTTTTCGGAAATCATGTCCCGACGTTTTGTTTCGTGGTCGATGGCCTCATTGCCTCTATCGAGGAAAAATCGCCAAGTATTCCTGAAGTATTCGAGTTCCCCTGAATTCGACCCGTACAACATGACTTGCACCACACTGCGTGCCTTTTTTGATGAAATCCAGACCAATGTGCGCTGGCTGGGTTAAGGTCTGAGACGTACAGGCGCCACACATCAGGCCACCGTTTTTCATGCTCGACAAAATCATTCCGCTAGCCGATATCCGTTATGCCAGCCGCCTGCCGGTCATTCCGGCCAGCGTGGCCGCGCCAATCGGCCTGCTCAGCGACACCCTGGGCCGCCCGCTGCGCGATCTACGCATCAGCGTCACAGACCGCTGCAACTTTCGCTGCAGCTACTGCATGCCGCGCGAGGTGTTCGACAAGGACTATGCCTTTTTGCCGCAAGGATCCCTGCTGAGTTTTGAGGAAATCGAGCGCCTCGCCCGCATTTTTGTAGCGCACGGTGTCGAGAAGATCCGGCTGACAGGCGGCGAACCCCTGCTGCGCAAAAACCTGGAAGTGCTGATCGAGAAGCTGGCGCGGCTACGGACACCCGCGGGCGCACCGCTGGACATCACGCTGACCACCAACGCCTCGTTGCTTGCCAAAAAAGCCCAATCCCTGAAGGACGCGGGCCTGCAGCGGGTAACCGTAAGCCTGGATGGCCTGGACGATGCCACCTTCCGGCGCATGAACGATGTGGATTTTCCGGTCGGCGATGTGCTCAAAGGGATTGAAGCAGCCCAGCGCGCGGGGCTTGCGCCGATCAAGATCAACATGGTCGTCAAACGGGGCACCAACGACAGCGAGATTCTGCCGATGGCGCGTTATTTTCGTAACACCGGCAGCGTCCTGCGTTTTATTGAGTACATGGATGTTGGCGCCACCAACGGATGGCGCATGGATGAAGTCATGCCTTCTGCACAAGTGGTGGCGCTTGTCCATGATGCGTTTCCGCTAACTGCCGTCGACGCCAATTACACCGGTGAAACCGCAGAACGCTGGCGCTACGGCGACGGCGGCGGAGAAATCGGCGTGATCAGCAGTGTGACCCAGGCTTTTTGCAGCGACTGCAACCGGGCACGCCTGTCGACCGAAGGCAAGCTTTTCCTGTGCCTGTTTGCCCACCAGGGACACGATTTGCGTGCCCTGCTGCGCGGCAGTTATGCGGACGAGCAGATCGCCGCAGCCGTCGGCCTGATCTGGCAGTCCCGCAGCGACCGTTATTCCGAGCTCAGAGCCGGTTTGCCCAGTGACGACGGCTCTGTCGCAGCTGGCCCCAAGCGGGTCGAGATGAGCTATATCGGCGGTTAGGCTCCGGCTGCCAGAGCTGGCGCCTGGCGCAAGTCTGCCAGCTTTTGACCACCATAATCCATGGTAGCGATTCGATTTGCGCAGACTTTCCCCTCAATCCATCCGCACGTGAACCGCCTGCAGATTACGATTTGGCGACAGCTTTGATTCCTTTGAACACACCACACATGAACACAGAAACTCACGCTTCCCTGCATGCCGAAAATATCACCGGTGTCATCCTTGCCGGCGGACGCGGATCGCGCATGGGTGGCGCCGACAAGGGCCAGCAAAACTTCAATGGCGTTCCGCTGGCCTTGCACACCCTGCTGCGACTGAGCCCGCAAGTGGGCGAGACGATGATCAATGCCAACCGCAACCTGGCAGCTTACGAGGCATTCGGCGCACCGGTGTGGCCAGACAGCACAGCCATGGGTGACTTCGCAGGCCCGCTGGCGGGCTTCCTGACCGCGCTTGAGCGCTGCGAAACCGCCTACTTGCTCACGGTTCCGTGTGACACGCCGCTCTTTCCGGCGGATCTGGCAGAACGCCTGGCCGAGGCACTTGCGGCTGGAGGCGCAGACTTTGCGGTCGCTGCAGCGCCAGAGTTGACAGAAACCGGCCTGACCGAGCTTCGTCCACAGCCTGTTTTTTGCCTGATGCATATCGACATGATGGAAAGCCTGGTGCGGTTCACCAAAAATGGCGGGCGAAAAATCGATGCCTGGACGGCGCTCCATAAAACAGTGGCGGTGCCCTTCAACCTTCCCGGCGATGACCCGCGTGCTTTTTGCAATGCGAACACGCTCGCCGAACTGCATCAGCTTGAATCACGCCAGTCCTGAACCGCCCCAACCCCATAAACCTGCCGCCCCGTGAAAACACTTGAACAAATTGCCGCGCAACTGGAAGGTTACGACCCGAATGCGCTGCCTGCCAGCGATGCGCTTGCGTTTCTATCGCTTCTGGTTGTGCCGGTGCGCGACGTCCAGCAGGTGCCCCTGCTGGAGGCCCTGGGCCGGGTACTGGCAGCAGACATCATCTCGCCTGTCGATGTGCCGCCGCATGACAACTCGGCCATGGACGGTTTTGCTTTTGACAGCCGCCAGCTGGTGGCCGGGCAGGCGCTCAGGCTGAGAAGCACCGGGACCGCGCTGGCTGGCCAGGCGTGGCGTGGTCATGCAGGCATGGGTGATTGCGTGAAGATCATGACCGGTGCGATCATGCCTGCCGGACTCGACACCGTGGTGCCGCAAGAATTCGTCACCGTTGATGGCGACAGCATCGTGATTCCATCGGGTTTGCTTCAGCCTGGCGACAACCGCCGGCTGCGCGGGGAAGACCTTGCCACCGGCAAGCCCGCGCTATTCAAAGGTGAGCTGGTGACCCCTGCACGCCTGGGACTGGCGGCCTCCTTGGGCCTTGCTTCCCTCCCTGTGTTACGCCGTCTTCGTGTGGCCTACTTCTCGACCGGCGATGAAATTTTGTCACTGGGAGAGCCGCCACGGGAAGGCGCGGTGTATGACAGCAACCGCTACACCGTTTTCGGCATGCTGACGCGCATGGGTTGTGAGGTGATTGACATGGGTGTGGTGCGCGACGACCCTGCTCTGCTGGAGGCAGCCTTTCTTGATGCGGCCACGCGGGCCGATGCGGTCATTACCTCGGGCGGCGTCAGCGTTGGCGAGGCAGACCACACCAAGGCCATGATGAAGAAGCTGGGCGACGTTGCCTTCTGGCGCATCGCCATGCGACCCGGGCGGCCCATGGCTGTTGGGCGCATCATGTCCGCCAAATTATGCATCAAATCGGCCTCCAGCCCAGCAGATACCAAGAGTATCAGCTATCTTAGTGATAGCATTTATCTGCAGAGCAGCAACGCCAATGGGGCCATCCTCTTCGGACTGCCGGGCAATCCGGTGGCGGTCATGGTCACGTTTCTGGCCTTTGTACGCCCGGCCCTGCTGCAGATGATGGGCGCGATTCCGGTGCCTCAGCCGTTGCTCAAGGCAACCAGCCTGGAAGACATTCGTAAAAAACCGGGGCGAACCGAATACCAGCGCTGCCATGTATCGACCAGCAGCAGCGGCGCGCTACAGGTCAAAACCACCGGCAGCCAGGGGTCTGGCGTCTTGCGCTCAATGGCCGAGGCGAACGGGCTGATGGTGCTGCATCACAGCCAGGGCAATGTGGCCGTCGGAGGCGAGGTTGACGTGCTGATGTTTGACGGGTGCATATAGCACCCACGGTCGCTTTAACAGGGTTAGCGTAGTGAGCGACCGTGAGGGGCTCTTCTTTTTTAAGCAGGGGCCGCGTAACTGGCGTCGCCAGGGCGCAGGCGCAGCGGCGCCCTCGGGGGAGGAAGTGACACGAAGTGAGCGACCGTGGAGTCGTTTTATTTCGCGATGTATTCCGGCTCGCCGTGATGAACTGCTTGTGGTTCTTCTTTAACCAGCGCGGTATTGGCGCCTGGAACCTTTTGCCGAGCGAACAGTGCATACATCGTGGGCACAACAAACACCGTCAGCAAAGTACCCAGCGACATGCCGCCCACAATCACCCAGCCGATCTGCGAGCGGCTTTCAGCGCCAGCACCTGAAGCCAGCGCCAGCGGCAAAGCACCCAGCACCATGGCGCCGGTTGTCATCAAAATTGGCCGCAGGCGTTGCGCCGACGCCTTGACGAGCGCATCAACCATCTCCAGGCCTTGTCCGCGCAGCTGGTTGGTGAACTCCACGATCAGGATACCGTGCTTGGTGATCAGCCCGACCAGCGTGATCAGCCCGATCTGGGAATAGACGTTGAGCGATCCGCCGGCCCATTTCAGTGCCAGCAAGGCGCCGATCATCGACAGCGGCACCGAGAGCATGATGACCAGGGGGTCGACAAAACTTTCAAACTGCGCAGCAAGCACCAGGAAAATGAACACCAGCGCCAGCACAAACACGACACCCAGCGCACCCTGCGAATTGCGGAACTCGCGCGACGTGCCATTCAAGTCGGTGCTGTAACCGGTCTTCAGCACCTTGGCGGCGGTCTGGTTCATGAAAGTGATCGCATCGCCCAGCGAATAGTCGCTGGCCAGCGTGGCAGTTATCGACACCGAACGGCGCTGGCCGAAATGGTTCAACTCGCGCGGCGATACGCTCTCCTGCACCTTTACCAGGGCAGACAGCGGAATCATCGCGTCGTTTCGGCCCCTGACATAAATACGATCGATGTCGTCAGGTGTCGAGCGGCCGCCGGCTTCAAGCTGCACGATCACGTCGTACTGCTCCGCATCGCGCTTGTAGCGGGTCACGTTCCGGCCGCCCAGCAGGGTTTCAATTGCCTTGGCAACCGCCTCGACGCTGACACCCAGGTCAGCCGCTTTGTCCCGCTCCACTTCGATGCGTAGCTCGGGCTTGTTCAGCCGCAAGTCAACGTCTGGCGACACAATGCCCGGGTTTTTGGCGATTTCATCCAGCATCTGCCTGACCACCAGGTTCAGGTTCTGGTAGCTGTCTGAGGTCTGAATCACAAAATTGAGCGGCCGCTCGCGAAAGCCCTGGCCGAGAGAAGGCGGCGTGATCGGAAAGGCCGTCACGCCAGCCAGTGCATTGAACTTGGGCTGCAGCTCCCGCGCCATGTCCATGGTGGAGCGCTTGCGTTCATCCCAGTCGACCGTCCGGTACACCACGCTGGCCTGCGCAACCGTCGGGTTGCCGACGTTTGCAAATATCCGGTCGAATTCCTTGAAGGGCTCGCCAAGTTTCTCAAGCTGTTTGGCGTACCTGTCGGTGTAGTCCAGCGTAGAGCCGTCGGGCGCGTTGACGTTGGCCAGGATCACGCCTCGGTCTTCCATGGGCGAAAGCTCCTGCTTCATGGTGGGGAATACCAGCGCAATCGCCAGGGCGCTGGCCAGCATCACCGCCACAACGATCCAGCGTGCCTGAAACAGCCACGCCCGTGCTTTTTGCCCCGCACTGGCGTTGTGTTGCGGCGCCTTGTAGCCCCCGCTGATAACCCAGCGCAGCAACGATGCGTAACGGTCGGATATCGATGTCAGGACACGCTCCATCGTGCGGTCAAATACATTGGGCTTGGGGTTGTGGCGCAGCAGTTGGGCGCACAGCATGGGCGTGAGAGTGAGCGCAACAAAACCCGATACCACCACCGCACCCGCGAGTGCCAGCGCAAATTCAACAAAAAGCCGTCCGGTACGGCCTGGCGTAAAGGCCAGCGGCGCGTACACCGCCACCAGCGTGGCCGTCATGGTGATCACTGCGAACCCGATTTCACGGGCGCCCTTGATACTGGCCGAAAACGGATCCATGCCCTCTTCGATGTGCCGGAAAATGTTCTCCAGCATGACGATGGCATCGTCAACCACCAGGCCGATGGCCAGTACCAGCGCCAGCAGCGTGAGGGTGTTGATAGTGAAGCCCGCCAGCGCCATCAGGGCAAAGGTGCCCACCAGGCTGACCGGGATGGTGACAATCGGAATGATGGAAGCGCGAAACGTGCGCAGGAAAACAAAGATGACCAAAGCCACCAGCACCACCGCCTCGGCAATCGTCGAATAGACATTTTTCACCGAGCGGTCGATGAAAACAGAGTTGTCGTTCGCAATGTCGATCAGCACATCAGCGGGTAAGTCAGCCTTCAATTTGGGAATCGATTCCCTGACGCCTTTCGACAGGTCAAGCGGATTGGCCGTGGCCTGCCGGATCACGCCAACCGCCACGGCTGAGCGCCCGTTCAGTCGTACCCGGGTACGTTCATCCGCCGCGGCTTCCTCGATACGGGCCACGTCCTTCACCCTGACCGAAAAGCCGTTTACGTTCTTGATGGCGATGTCGCCAAACTGCGACGGCCTGACCAGATCGGTCTGGGAGGTGACGCTGAATTCGCGTTGCTGCGACTCGATGCGACCCGCTGGCAGCTCCAGGTTGCTGCGGCGTATCGCGTCTTCCACATCCTGCGTGGTCAGGCGGTACGATGCCAGCCGGTCGGTATCCAGCCATACCCGCATGGCGTATTTGCGCTCGCCAAAAATCCTGACATCTGCGACGCCGGTCACGGTTTGCAGCCGAGGCTTGACGATACGGTTGACGAGATCATTGATCTGAAGCTGCGTCAGGGATTCGCTTGAAAACCCGAGCTGGATCACCGGAAAGGCGTCAGCCTCCACCTTGGCAATCACCGGCTCATCAATGGCCTGCGGCAAGCGGTTGCGCACGCGCGAGGTACGGTCTCTCACTTCCGCGGCGGCCGAATCAGCGTCTTTTTCAAGGCGAAAGCGCACGCTGATCTGGCCCTGGTCCGCCCGGCTGATAGACGTGATGACGTCGACGCCGTCAATACCCGCGATCGAATCTTCCAGCGGTTTGGTGACCTGCGACTCGATGACTTCGGCAGACGCGCCGGCGTAACGCACGCTGACCGTCACCACCGGTTCGTCGATCTTGGGATATTCGCGCACGGTCAGCCGGTTGAAGCTGACAGCGCCAATCAGCACGATCAGCAGCGACAGCACGGTGGCAAAGACCGGGCGGCGTATGGAGATTTCAGCGAGTTGCATATAGGCTCTGGTTCACCGGTTCAGGTCGTTCTTGAAGTAAGGAGCGATGCAATTGCAACTGGCGCTCAGGCCGGATTGCGCGGTGCAGGCGGTGCCGGAAAGCGGCGCTCAGGCGAAGCTGCGGGCACGGCGGGTACAGGCGACACGCCGGCTTCCGCGATTACATTGCCGCAGGGATTCGGCCCCGGCAAAGCCGCCGCCGATGCCGGTTTCGGTGCTGCGGATGCCGCTACAGCCGGGGCCTGCACGCTGGTTGTAGAAACTGGCGAGCCATCGGAAGCAGGCGCTGCTACCTGAGAAGCACCGGCTGCCGCAAGCTGTGGCCCGGCGGGCTTTACCGGTGCTGGCGCAGTGGCGTCCTGCGGCACGCCGCGAGCGGCCTGCGCGTTGACGATTGACACCACCGTGCCGTCGCGAGGCACACGCTGCTGTCCGGCAGTGACCACCATATCGCCGACCTCAAGGCCTTCAACAATTTCAACTCTTCCGGGAGAGCGTATGCCAACCTTCACCTCGACGCGCTTGCTGATACGGCTTTGGGCGTCGGGGCCTTCGAGCAGCTTGATCACAAACTGACGCATGCCCTGCGGCAGCATCGCTTCCTCGGGGATCACACGGGCGTTGTCACGCACACCAAAAACCGTGTTGACCCGTGCAAACATGCCGGGACGCAGCTGCAGCTGGCGGTTGTCCACGCATCCGCGTAGTCCCACCGATCGGCCATTCGCGTCAATCAGCGGGTCTATTGCCTGGATCTGCGCGTTGTAGCGCCGGCCGGGCAAGGCGTCGATGTCCAGCACCGCTGCCTGCCCACGCCTCACCTTGCTTTGAAAACGCTCAGGCAACCTGAAGTCGACATAGATGGCGTCGATGTCCTCGATGTTGACAATATCTGCGCCGTCCTTGAGGTAGTCGCCCACATTGACGAGCCGGATACCAGCGATGCCGTCAAAAGGCGCGATGATTTTCAGGCGCGCAGCCGTTGCTTTGGCCAATGACAGCTTGGCTTGTGCAACCTGCAGATTCGCCGCGCTTTCATCCAGCGAGCGCTGGCTGATGAAGTTTTGCGCCACCAGTTCCTGATTTCGCTTCTGGTTGGCCCGGGCAATCGACAGCTCTGCCTCGCTCTGCTGGATCTGGGCACGCGGCAAATCGTCGTCCAGCTGAACCAGCACCTGGCCTTTGCGCACCCGTTGGCCATCGGTGAAATTGAGCTGGGTGATGCGCCCGCTGACCTCGGGTCGCAACACCACGCTGCGGCGTGAGCGCAGGCTGCCAACGGCTTGCGTGTCGTCGATCAGGCGCGCAAGCTGCACGCTTGCAACCTCGACCGCTGGAGGACGCCCGGCCGGTGCACTGGCCGCCCCTTGTGCCGCAGGAGCAGCCCCTGAGGTCGAGGCACTGGAGGCGGTGCGTACCGGCTGCTGGTACCACCAGGCGGCGCCGGATGCAGCGGCAATACCGCAAACCGCAACCACTACATACACTGCTTTTGAAGCCATTTAGAAAGCGCCAGTTGAAAGATACACAAACTTTCAATGTAGCAGCACGTCCGGTGTTTTGTCCGGGACAAGGGCATTGCAAGCGTCGACTTTTGCAGCTTTACCGGCCGTTTACGCAATTACTGGGTTCATGCGCGGCAATGTCGCAATACCAGCTGTTATGCCTTCTGACCGGGTAGCGCGCCAGCGTGCCTGCTCATCAGTCAGCCAAACCCAGATTCATTCTGGGACAGCTTCAATTGATACGCAGATATTCCCGGGACGGGCTACAAACGCCCTAGGGCGCGCTCGACGCCCTTGTTGGCGAGGCCGTCGGCTCGCTCATTGCCGGGATCGCCCGCATGCCCCTTGACCCATCGCCAGTCGATCTGATGCCCACTGGCGGCCACGAGTGCGTCGAGTTTTTGCCATAGATCGACATTCTTGACCGGGGCCTTGGCCGCCGTGCGCCAGCCTCTGGCTTTCCAGCCCTGAATCCATTCGGTGATGCCCTTGCGCACATACTCGCTGTCCAGGTACAGCGTGACCCTGCAGGGGCGTTTCAGTGCAGTCAGCGCTTCAATGACAGCCGTCATTTCCATGCGGTTGTTGGTCGTGCCCAATTCGCCACCAAACAGCTCTTTCTCAAGGCCTTCGGCCGCAAGTACCGCACCCCAGCCGCCAGGACCGGGGTTGCCCTTGCAGGCACCGTCGGTGTAGATCACAACCTGCTGCAGCGCTGGCGCTGTGTTTTTGCTCAATGACTCGATCATGTAATGTGTAACTCTTGATTAACCTGTTGCGAAGCCACGGCAGCTGGCGACGACGCGGATGCCGCGTCCTTGTTGGCCACTGCAGCAGGTGCGCCCACCGCCGCCTTGCGCGGCCGACGGACCGGCTCCAGAAGACGCATTCCCCTGACGCGCTTGACCGCCACCACAAAGTAGACCGCACCAAAAATCGGCCACCAGCGTCGGCCGGCCTTGTCCATCCATTCAAATCGGCCCAGCCACCTGTGGCTTGTCATGGCGGGCCGGTAACAGCCAAAGCGGGCCGATTCCACCTCAAAACTCAAAAGCCGAAGCCAGTCACGCAAGCGCCAATAACCCATAAGTTCAGCCGACTCCGGAAGAAACTGGTCATCCAGTCCGAGGCGCTTGTAAAAGCGCACCCGCCGCTGCCGCATGCCCCATAAGCTGGCCGGATTCAGGCCGACGATCACGACCTTGCCCTCTGGAACGAGCACCCGCTCGACCTCGCGCAGCGTAGCGTGCGGATCTCGGCTCAGCTCAAGCGTATGGGGCAGAACGACCATATCCAGGCTTGCCGCAGCAAACGGCAGCGCGCCGGGGTCCGTCGCCAGCGCCGCGCGCGGACGGGAACTTGCTGCTGCGCCAGCGGTCCGATCATCCCGGTCGGCATCGTCGGTGGCTGAGGTGTCTGGTAATCCGGTGGCGGCCAGCCATCGGTGCGGCATGCGGTTGGCCCGCAACGCATCAAGTCTGGACATCCCAAGCTGAAGGGCGTGGTATCCAAAGATATCGCTGACAGCCTGATCACATTGCTCGCGTTCCCAGTCCAGCAGGTAGTTGCCCGCAGGGGTTTCCAGCCAGTCTGCCAAACCTATAATTTCAGAGTTCATCAGGACCTGTGCATGTTGACATTGATACCCCTGCCCGCCTTTACCGACAATTATCTGTGGGTGCTGCATGACGGCATGCATGCGCTGGTAGTAGATCCCGGCGATGCAGCGCCTGTGCTTCGCTGGCTTCAGGAAAACGCGCTGCAGTTGCAAACGATTTTAGTCACGCACCATCATGCGGACCATACCGGCGGCGTTAACGAACTGCGTGAAGCAACAGGTGCACAGGTGTTTGGTCCGGCGCGCGAAAACATTCCCCCGCCGTTGACGGCGCTACAGGAAGACGATGTGGTCGAGACCTTGGGCCTGACGTTCAAGGTGTTGGAAGTGGCGGGTCATACCGCCGGCCACATCGCCTTTTTATGCGGCGATGTGGCCGGCCGCCCGCTGCTGTTTTGCGGCGACACGCTGTTCTCGGGCGGATGCGGGCGCCTTTTTGAAGGAACGCCCGGCCAGATGCTGGACTCGCTGGACAAACTGGCCGCACTGCCGCCCGACACCCAGGTTTGCTGCGCTCATGAATACACACTGGCCAATCTGCGTTTCGCCACAGCGGTCGAGCCTGGCAATGCTGACCTGACAGCCTACGAGACGCAGTGCGTAAAATTGCGCGCTGCCGGGCTGCCAACCCTGCCGACCTCGATAGCGCAGGAAATGCTGGTCAACCCATTTCTGCGCACGCGCACGGCACCGGTCAGGGCAGCGGCGCTGCGCGTCGATCCTTCAGCGCTGGACGACGTTTCTGTATTCACCGCTATCAGGCAATGGAAAAACCAGTTCAAATGATTTCATCAAAAGCCCTGAGCAGCAACCCAACTCCAGTTGACCCCTTCCCTGCCCCTGCATTCACGCGCCTCCCTCTGATGGCCCTCCTGACCTGGATGCGATTGCGCATCGCGTCACTCGCCGTGGGCGTTGTGGTTCTTGCAGGCTGCGCAGGCCCCACCAAAGATGGCAGCGCAACGCTGCCTGCGGACCCAGTGCTGACAACGCAGTCTGCGGCTGGCAAGACCGTGCCGACGGTGGTTGACCCCTTGTTTCCTGCAGGGCCGCTGCAAACCATCACGCCGGGCGACATACCTTCGCGGCCGATTTCGTCTACGGTTCCGCCGAAAGAATTGTGGGAACGTATTCGCATGGGCTTTGCGATGCCCGATCTGCAAAGCGAACTCGTCACCGACCGTGAGCAGTGGTATGCGAGTCGTCCTGACTATATTCAGCGCATGACCGAGCGCTCCAGCAAATATCTTTTTCATATTGTTGAAGAGCTCGAACGCCGCCAGATGCCGACCGAGCTTGCGCTGCTTCCATATATCGAAAGTGCCTTCAACCCGCAGGCAGTGTCAAGCGCAAAGGCTGCCGGCATGTGGCAGTTCATGCCGGCCACCGGCAAAGACTTTGACCTGAAGCAAAACGCATTTCGGGATGACCGGCGGGATGTACTGGCATCAACGCGGGCCGCGCTGGATTACCTGCAAAAGCTTTATGGCATGTTCGGCGACTGGCATCTGGCGCTGGCCGCCTACAACTGGGGTGAAGGCAGTGTTGCGCGAGCCATCGCGCGCAACCAGAAGCTTGGCTTGGGCACCGGTTACCTTGACCTGACCATGCCAGCTGAGACACGGCTTTACGTGCCCAAGCTGCAGGCCGTCAAGAATATCGTGGCCAACCCGATGGGCTTTCGTACCGAGTTGCCGCTGATCGAGAACCATCCTTACTTCCAGCAGGTCAGAATCACCCGCGACATCGATGTGACCCTTGCGGCAAAACTTGCCGACGTGAAGCTTGAGGACTTCAAGGCGCTCAACCCGTCGGCGCATCGTCCGGTGATATTGGCATCTGGCACACCCCAAATTCTTCTGCCCTGGGACAACGCGGTGGTGTTTCAGCGAAATTTTGACGCGTACACCCAAGGCCAGTACGCCAGCTGGACCGCCTGGACCGCGCCGTCCACCATGCCGGTTTCGGATGCCGCCAGGCGTGTGGGCATGAGCGAGAACGACCTGCGCGCGATCAACAATATCCCGCCGCGCATGCTGATCCGGGGCGGCTCGACCCTGCTGGTGCCACGCAGCGCCAAGAGCGACGCCGATGTGACCGGCAACGTGGCCGACAATGCGCAAATTCTGCTGGCGCCAGAAATCGTCACCCGCCGCACAACGGTGAAGGCACGCAAGGGCGAAACGGTGGCCACACTGGCCCGCCGGTACGGCCTGAGCGCCAGTAGCGTCGCCGAATGGAACAGCGTCGGCGCTTCAAGCGCTTTCAAGATCGGGCATGCTGTGGTGCTTTTTCTGCCGGTGAAGCAAGCCAGAAGCGTTTCACGTGCAGCGGTGCGGCCCGCTGTCAAGTCGGCTGGCGGCAAGGTCACGGCTGTCAAACGCAGCAGCAGCCGAAGCGTGGTGAAGTCGAAAAAACGATAAGCCGGAAATGGCAGCTGAGCGCGGGCCTGCAGCAAATATCAAGCCGCTCGCAGCTGGCTATCTGCAGCTCGCAGCATCGGGAGCCGTTTGCACTGGTGCCGGTGCCGCGTCATCACGGCGCATCTGTGACCGTAAATTTAAGTCAAATCAGCCGGTAGCCCAAATAAATCGAGGCTCGTCCGCTATCATTTAAGTAGCAATCCGATACAAGGGCATTGGCAAGGCGCTGCGTTTGCGCAAACTGCCGGTTGCATGGGAGCGCCGGTTTGAAAGGTGGCGATGGGTTACAAGCGCATGGAGCCCAGGCCAAAGAGCCCGACCAGACCGATCACGATCAGGTAAAGCGCCACAATGAAATTGAGCAGCTTGGGCATGAGCAAAATCAGAATGCCCGCGATAAGCGATACCAGTGGGCCAATGCTAAGTGTGAGGTTCATGAAAAACTTTCTTGATGAAGAGGTGCAAAAGTGATGCTGGCGATAGTGAGACGGCAAAACCGGATTGGCAACAGCGAGACGGCAACGGCAGCTGCGTGACAGGCAGGCATCGCAGCAGGTAACACCATCGACGGACTCTAAATGACCGGTGCGGGCCAAGCTGTAAGACACCGGTTGCACAGAGCGCCTTGTGCCCGCCTCGACATGATTCACACCTGCGCGAAGGGTTGCATGGTAGCGTGACGCCGCGCCACTGTCATCACAACTTTTCGGTTTCGCCGGTCTTGAGCTGCCACTTCAACAGCTTCTTCTCGATGCGCCCTACCAGGCCGTTCAGCATCAATGCAAACGCGGTCAGCACAACGATCCCGGCAAACACGGTGTTGACATCGAATGTGCCCTCGGCCTGCAGGATCAGATATCCGACCCCGCGCGCGGAGCCCGGATACTCACCCACCACCGCGCCCACAAAGGCCAGGCCCACCGATGTATGCAGGCTGGAGAACACCTAGCTGGTGGCGCTGGCAGGTACACCGTGCGCAGCAGGCTGGCGCTGGTTGGCACCGAACATGCGCGCGTTGGCCAGCACCACCGGACTGACTTCCTTCACGCCCTGGTACACATTGAAAAACACGATAAAAAACACCAGCGTGACAGCAAGTGCGACCTTGCTGCAGATGCCTCGGCCAAACAGAGCGCAAATATCGGTGCCAGAATCACGCGCGGCATCGAATTGGCGGCCTTGATGTAAGGGTCAAGAATGGCGCCCGCCGTTGGCGCAAGCGCCAGCCAGAGACCACAGCCCAAGCCCAGCACGGTACCGATCCCGAAAGCAAGCACGGGTTCCCGCAGCGTGGTGCCGAGATGCATGTAGATATCGGCCCGTCCCGGCAAACCGTCTGGAAACAAGGCACTGGCCTCAAAACCGAACGGCATGAACCAGCTCCGGATCCGGCCAGCAACCTTGATGGGCTCGCCCATGAAAAATGCGACCTGCAGGTCACGCGATGGCAGCTGCCAGAACACCAGCATGAACACCAGCAGTCCGATCTGGCAGACGCGCAGCCTGGCAGGAGACAACTTCATCAGGCGACCTTCGTCAGTTGCTGCGCATAGCCTTTGAGAACCTCGTCGCGCAGCACATTCCAGATCTCGGTATGCAGCTCGACGAAACGCGGATTGCTGCGCACCTCCGCCACATCGCGCGGCCGGGCCAGGTCGATCACGAATTCGCCTATCGGGTAGGTGGCGGGACCGGCAGAAAGCACCACGACGCAATCGCTCATGGCAATTGCCTCGTCAAGGTCATGGGTGATGAAAAGCACTGCTTTTTTCTTGGCTGCCCACAGGTCGAGCACGTCGTTTTCCATGAGCTGGCGGGTCTGGATGTCGAGCGCACTGAAGGGCTCGTCCATCAGGATGGTGTCCGGGTCCAGCGCAAGCACCTGCGCCATAGCTGTGCGTTTGCGCATGCCGCCTGAAAGCTCATGCCGGTAGCGGTCGCCTAAACCGGCAAGCCCGACCCGGTCAAGCCAAGCCTGCGCCTGTGGGCGTGCCTGGCTATCGGGTAGGCCGCGATACTTCAGGCCCATCATGACGTTGTCAATGGCGCTGGCCTAGGGCATCAAGGCCTCGGTCTGAAACATGTAGCCCGCGCGCTTGTTGATACCTTCCAGCAGCTCGCCAAACACTCTGACGCTGCCCAATGAAGGCGCCAGCAGGCCCGCGCCGATATTGAGCAGGGTTGATTTTCCGCAGCCGGTAGGTCCGGCCACCGAAACAAATTCCCCGGCGCGAATGCGCAGCGTGGCGTTGCCAACAGCGGTGTAGCCCTGGGCCGGCTTGCCAGCCGCGCCATCCGATGAGCGAAAAGTGCAGGTGATGTCCTGCAGCTCCAGCGCGAATTCAGTCATTGAGATGACCGTCTGCGCAGTGGCATCCATCTGGCCGGACGCGTCGGCACGCAAGGTCACACAAGAACGCCTGCACTGCTGATCAGGCCTTGAAGCGCTCTTTTGCGCGGCGCGCAAACTCGTTGGTATATGTTTTTGACAGGTCGATCTTGTCCGCCTTGATCGCTGGATCAAAACTGGCAAGCGCCTTGAGTGCGGTGCGCGCACCGTCTTCGGGAATGATGCCGTCCAGCGATATGGATTCGCGCACCTTGTTGAACGACGCCAGGTAAAGCGCCCTGTCGCCCAGCAGGTAGTTTTCAGGCACGGTCTTGATGATGTCGCCCGGGCCTGCGGTTTGCAGCCACTTGAGCCCATGGACAATCGCATTGGCCATCGCCTGGCAGGTGTTCGGGTTTTTCTGAATGAAGTCTTGCGACGCATACAGACAAGCGGCCGGCATGGCGCCGCCAAAAACTTCAGATGTACCCTTGAGCGTGCGGGTGTCGCTGATGATCTTGACCTCGCCCCTTTGCTCCAGCATGGTCATGACCGGGTCGGTATTGCTCATCGCATCGATCTGACCGGAACGCAATGCCGACAATGCGCCTGCTGCCGTGCCGACGCCAATAAAGCTGACATCGCTGGCCTGCAGGCCGCCACGCGACAGCACCAGATTGGCCATCATGTTGGTGGAGGAGCCTGGCGCCGACACGCCGATTTTCTTGCCCTTGAGGTCTGCAATTGACTTGTAGTTGGGCAGCGTCCTGGTAGACACGCCAAAGGCGATCTGCGGCGCTCTGCCCTGCAGTACGAAAGCGCGAAACATCTGGTTTTTGGCCTGCAGGTTGATCGTGTGCTCGAAAGCCCCAGAGCACACATCAGCAGAGCCACCCACCACCGCCTGCAAGGCGCGGGAGCCACCGGCGAAGTCGCTGATTTCAATGTCCAGGCCTTCAGCCTTGAAGTAACCAAGCTGCTCGGAGATGGTCAGCGGCAGGTAATAGAAGGCAGCCTTTCCCCCCACGGCGATCGACACCCTGGTTTTTTCCAGCTTGGTTTGCGCCTTCAGCGCGGGCCACGCAAGGGACACAGCGCCCAGGGCTGCGACGCTGGCAAATGTGCGCCGCGAAAGAGTCGACGACGCGGGCAGGCGTGGTGTCGTGAATCGGGTAGTCATGAGGGAGAGCTCATTGTTTTGGATGGCCATGAGCTTATCAAGCGGCAACCAAAATTGCATCGGGGTCATCCCCTGCGGGTTTGTACCGAACGCTGTGCAAGCATCTTTGAATACGGCCCCGGTAGCCTGTGCGGCACGCTTTGCGCAGAGCTGCAGCTCGTCAAATGTTCAATGACAGGGCTGGGGCTGAAGGGTTGCAAGTCGTATGACGGCACAGCGCCGATGGGAAATCCGGCGGTCGGCATCAGCGATCAGCGATCAGCGATCAGCGATCAGGCGATCTGCCAGCCTGACAGGCCTAGCGGTAGCCGATGAAGAGTATGGCCACATTCACCGCCAATGCCAGCGTCCAGATCGCGCTCCGCGTTTTGGCCATGTCGGCCACATACATCGTGACATAGGCCATGCGCAGCACTACAAACAGGAAGGCCAGGATGTCCAGCAGGGCTTGGCGTGCGTGCAGCTGATGCGCAATGATGACGGCAGCAAAGAAGAACGGCAGGGCTTCAAAGGTATTGGCCTGCGCCGCGTTGGCACGAGCCCGCCAGTCGGTCTGGCGGGCCAGCCAGGCTCGCGGGTTGTTGTTGTCAAACCCGCCCCTGCCAGGTGATTTTCCAAAGGCTCCGTACTTGGCAATACTGGCGCAGGCGATTGGCAGGAAGGCTGCGACCAGAACGCACCAGTAAGCTATCGTGAAATAGGGCAATGTCATTTTTCTTATCCCGGGCCTGGGCCGCTTACGCAACTTGAATATCCAACTACCAGCTGAGTAGTATCCGGCACGGCAGCGATGATGCGTATCCGCCTTTCGACCTCATCGTCAGCAGCTGACAGCCAACATGGCCTGGTTCAGACCATTGAATTGGCGCACACGTTTGCTAGCGCCTGTCTACCAGCGCATGCGCGATCGTGCCCAGGTCAACATACTCGAGCTCGCTTCCCACCGGCACGCCACGGGCAAGCCGGGTAACCTGCACGCCGCGGCTTTTCAGTGCCTGGCCGATCACGTGCGCTGTCGCTTCACCCTCAGCGGTGAAATTGGTCGCCAGAATCACTTCCTGCACCTCACGCGAGTCCTCGGACAGTGGCTCGCCCTGCTCGTCTCTTGGCACCACGCGGTCAAAAAGCTTTTGCAGCCCTATATCACGGGGGCCAATGCCGTCGAGTGGACTGAGCTTGCCCATCAGCACGAAGTAAAGACCCTTGTAGGCGCGGGTGCGTTCCATCGCATGCTGGTCGGCCGGGGTTTCAACCACGCAGAGCTTGCTGCGGTCACGCTGGCCGCTGCTGCATACGTTGCAGATCTCCATCTCACTGAGCGTGTTGCACATCGCGCAGTGCCGGATGCTGCCCACCGCATGCTCCAGCGCGCTGGCGATCTGCAATGCAGCGGGCCGGTCATGCTGTAACAGATGAAAAGCCATGCGCGCCGCCGACTTTGCGCCTACGCCGGGAAGTTTGCGCAAGGCCTGGGTCAGGCCGTCCAGCGCGTTTGAGGATGACATGGCTTAAAGATGCGTCAGCAAGCCGGGCGGTACGGCAGGAATAGCGCGCACAACGTCGGAAGGCTCAAAAGCTTTGTACCACGGTATGTTCAAAATGGAAGTTTCATGCCACCTGGCAGGCCCGGCATGCCAGCGGTCAGTTTGCCCATCTTTTCCTGGCTCAGGTCTTCAGCCTTGCGCACCGCCGCATTGAAAGCGGCCGCCACCAGGTCTTCCAGCATGTCCTTGTCGTCAGCCAGCAGGCTGGGGTCGATCTCGATGCGCTTCACATCATGCTTGCAGGTCATCGTGACCTTGACCAGGCCGTTGCCGGACTCGGCAGTCACCTCGATGAAGGCCAGCTCGTCCTGCGCCTTCTTCAGGTTGTCCTGCATGGTCTGCGCCTGCTTCATCAGGCCCGCCAGTTGTCCTTTGTTGAACATGGTGTTGCTTTCTAAATGGTTCTGAAAAGGGTGTTCGGGGCCGGCATCGCAGCCCCAGGGAAAGTCTTGCCGCGCTGGTCTGGCGCCCTGCTCACGGGCTGCCGCGCGACTGTGGTTTCACGCTGCCATCAAGTATAGGTTTGATGCCGCCGGGAGCGAGCCGGGCACCCCAGTTTTGCATCAGGTGCTGCACCAGCGGGTCTTTCTCAACCGTTTCCTCGGCATGCCGCTGCCGCTCCTGCTGGGCTGCAGCGTTGCGGCGAGCCGGTGTATCGGTTACCGCCCCGACTTCAACCTTCAAGGTGACTGGCGGTTCCGCAGGCCGCAGGGATTGCAGGGCAGTCTGCAGTTTCTGGCAGGCGGAAGGCTGGTTCAGGGACTGGCGCTCTACACGCAGCAGCCATTGCGCCCCGTCCTGTGCGCACAGTTGCGACTGCAGCGCCAGCTCGCGCACCATGGCCGCAATAAGCTCGGCAGCCATCAGCTGACGCACGAGAGAACTCCAGGTATCGCCCAGTTCAGCAAGCCCGGCATCGGCCACAAGCGGCTCATCATGGCCGCCCGGAGGTATGTCGGCATCCAGGTCATCAGCAGCTACTTGAGTGTTCGGTTGACCCGCATCGGCCAGACCGCCCGAATATTTCAAGGGCTCAGCATCCATAGGCATTGCGGCAGGCGTTTTAGTCGAAATCGCCGGCACATCCCCCAGTGCCGGAGACGCGGCATCCATCCAGGGCGGCGGGACGGCTGCGGCGCTGTCGATGACCGCCGCAGTTGCGGCCGGGCTGGCAGCGACTGGCGCGGCTGCTGGCGGCGAAAGCTGTTTTGCTATACTTTCAGTAGCGACAACCCTTTGTATTTGCTGGGCTACGGGCCTATTTTGCTTAAAATCATCGGCTGCTGCACGCGCCGGTTCAGGCAAGGGCTTTTTTGCAGGCTCGGCGGCACTCCTGGCCTGCATGGCCATGGAAGGTGCAGGTGCAGAAAGCGTCGTGGTAACCGCCGGCTTGAAAGCCAGCAATCGGAGCAATACCATCGTCAACGCTGCATATTCGTCGGGCGCGAGACCGAGTTCGCCCCGACCGTGCAGGCAAAGGCTGTAGAGGAGCTGGGTTTCGTCGGCAGGCATCAGCTGCGCCAGCCGGGCGGTTTCCGAAGCCTCGGGATCCGCGTCATCGCTTGCGTTACCGGACGCTGGGGCCAGCATGTCAGGCACTGCCTGCAGAACCGCCATACGCTGCAGGACCGTTGTCATTTCTTCAAGCGTGGACCCAGCGCTCAGGCCATGCAGGCGCAGAGCTTCGGAGGTCTCCACAACCGTTTTTCCATCGCCCCGCGCCAGTGCATCAAGCAGCCTGAAGACATAGCTGCGGTCAACACTGCCCAGCATCAGCCGCACGCTGGCTTCCAGCAGCTCTCCGGAGCCGAAAGCTATCGCCTGATCGGTCAATGACAGCGCATCGCGCATCGACCCGCGGGCCGCCCGTGCCAGCAAGCGAAGTGCCTGCGGCTCGGCGGGGACGCTTTCAACCGCCAGCACCTGCTTCAGGTGCTCCATGACGGTTTCGGGTGCCATGGGGCGGAGGTTGAACTGCAGGCAACGCGACAGGACCGTGGCAGGCACCTTCTGCGGATCGGTGGTGGCCAGGACAAACTTAAGGTATTCCGGCGGCTCTTCTAGCGTCTTGAGCATGGCGTTGAAAGCCGTGTTCGTGAGCATGTGGACCTCATCAATCATGAAGACCTTGAACCGCCCCACCACCGGCTTGTAGACCGCTTGCTCGAGCAACTGCGCAATTTCATCCACGCCGCGGTTGGAGGCGGCGTCGAGCTCGGTGTAGTCAACGAAACGGCCGCTGTCGATATCGGTGCAGGCCTGACACACGCCGCAGGGCGCTGCCGTGATGCCGCCCTGCCCGTCAATGCCCACGCAGTTGAGTGATTTGGCAAGAATGCGCGATATCGTCGTCTTGCCTACACCGCGCGTTCCGGTAAACAGGTACGCATGGTGCAAACGCTGCGTCGTCAAGGCGTTACCCAGAGCCTGCACCACATGCGACTGGCCCACCATTTCAGCGAAATTTCGAGGGCGGTATTTGCGGGCTAGGACAAGGTAGGACATCGAATGATTTTAGATTGAGGAGGAATGCGCAAATGCCGTCGGGCTGGTCGGCAGACTGCCGCGGCCGGTTTACCGTGCCGGCCGATCGGCATCCCAGAGAATGTCCTTCGTTGAGTCGATGACCTTGCAATGCATGTCGGTCATGCCGATCCAGGCATGGTAAGGATAGGTACGCTGCAGCGCATCAAGTTCTCGCCGATGCGGATCCCCCCAGTTGCTCAGGCTGGTCGGATGTGCTGATTGGTTCGGCCATCAGTTGCGCTTTCTGGTAACGCACCGGTACCGACATGTCCAGCCAGTTGGACATGGTGGCAGCCAGCAGCAAGGTTTTTGCCGATGCCCGCCGGGTCTGTCCGGCGACTGACAGTTCCACGATTCGCAGCACGATAATTGTGGGCAAGATGGACGCGAGCATAAGCACAGAACGAGATAGGGCTCAGGCTTCTTCCAGCGTACAGGTGTTATCAAGTTCATATAGGCCCAGGGTAGCTCATCATCAACCTGTTACATCGACCGATGATGAATCCTCCTCCAGGCTGGCTTGCTTCCTGAGGGTCGGTGACAAGTCTCGTACAATCGCAGGTGACGGGCCTTCCCGCATGGTGAAGCGGCCAACCGGGTCAGGTGGGGAACCAAGCAGCCCTAACTGTGGAGCCAGTGCCGGGGTCAAGGCTCGTCACCTTATCTTTAAACATTCGGAACTGCAGTTCGCCTGCACCATGGTTTCAAGCAACCAATGCTTGGCGACCTTTCCATGTTCAGCTTGTTACCGCATACGTACGACGACTACGCCAATAAAAGCGACTGCTGGGCATCGGGCTGAGGCTCCGGCGTGGCCAGCAGTTTCTCGGCTGGAAACTGACGCATGAAATCCATGCTCTCGTGGGGCGTGGCGTCAAGCCAGGCTTGGTAAGCGTCTTCGTTCAGCACCACCACCATTCGCTTGTCCTGCTCGTCGCTTGGCCGCCTCAGGTCGGGCTTGTGAAGTTCCTTGAACAGGGAGTGGTTGTCGGCGTTGATGGTCAGCATCGTGAAGCTGTTGGTCCATTGCCCTGCTGGCGACTTCCATGGGCTCCAGAGTCCTGCAACGCCCAGGGGCGCTCCATCTGTCCTGCTGATGCGGGTGGGAACGAATTTACCGGTTCGCCAGTCGGGCTCGTAAATGGCATCTGCTGGAATGATGCAATGCCTGGACTTTGCCCATGCGTTTTTGAAACTGGCTAGCTCCGCTACCGTCTCGCTGCGGGCGTTATAGGTGCGCTTTCCATACTGGATGTCTTTGGCAAAAGCGGGAAGAAGCCCGAAGCTTGCCTTTACGGCTTCCATGGCCGGGACTGCGTCATCGCCTGAATCGTGTGCGGCAGGACGCCGAATGATGACGGCCTGCTGCGTCGGGTAGACATGCAGCCCACCGGACGGCGCAATCCAGTCTTCCGGCAGATAAACCCCCATCCGGGCCAGCCTGGCTTTGGAAACTGTGCCTACGTAATGGCTACACATCGTGGCATTCTCAGTCAAATCCCGCGGCCGCGCCTGCTGGCGGGTCAAGGCGCCATGACGTTGCCAGGTCAGCGAATGACATCTTCTGTAAGTCAGATCCCACATCAGCGCAAGAGCTTATCCGGTGTATCAGTGTGTAATCAATCGTTAGCATCTGATTGAAATTGTTGTCAGAGATTGGCAGCTTCTTCGTGTTTGCTGTCGTGCTTGCCGTCATACCCAGGAGGTGATGTGTCCCGCTATTACAAACCTAACTGGCTCTACGAAAGCCTGCCTTATCTGTATGTCCTTGCGGGTTGCGCGACGCTTTACCTGCTGCCGCCACCCTGGTCGATAGTCAGCGGTGGCCTGTTGCTCCTGTCCGGGGCTCACGTCCTGGCCATGCGCCAGCTGGAGCGGCGTCGAATCAGGGCAGAGCAGCTTGAAAGACACTCCCGCCGCATGCCTGCCAGAACCGTTGACTGGGGCGATGCGCGCTAGCACTTAGACGCCACCTATCCGACAGCTGCCTCAAGCTAAGTCTCAGGCTGCAGAATGACCCCCACCGTAAGCCAGTAGCCCGCCAGTTGTCCGATGGCTTTGACAAAGCTGTCAAAATCGACCGGCTTCGTGATGTACGAATTGCAGCGCAATCCGTACATCTTGCGAATATCAGCCGCCTCGAATGATGTGGTGAGCACAACCACCGGAAGATGACAGAGCGCACCTCGTGGCCATCCATGATCGGCATGTGCATGTCAAGCAGGATGAGGTCCGGGCTGGTCGCGTCTTGATACGGCGGCTCTTTCGCGAAAACGCAGGCATTGCAAGCCATTTTCCACATGATGCATGTTGACCTCAGGCTGGCCGCCTCGAAAGCCTCGCGCGTCAGGAAAACATCATTCTCATTGTTTTGCACCTGTACCTGATCACTGCGAGCGACGCAAACGGCTTGCCCGTGACCGGCACCGCAATGGACGCCAGCGGAACCTTGATGGCATCGCCGGTGGCCAGGTCTGACAGGACCGGAAGCCCCGTCTCCATGGCCTGCCTTGCCTGCGCTGGCACATTTGCGGCACTCAGCGGAATTCCTTGCAGCATGGAGGTTTTCATCAACTGCTGGCCGTCCGAGCCAACCAGCACGATGCTGTTGATGAAGCTGCCGCTCGGTACCTGCTCTGTCAGCGCCTGGAACTCAGGAAGTTGTACGCCAGGAAAACACCCTTGCAACCGCAACCGGAATCACACACGCCACCACCAGCTAGGTCAGGCGAGAGCGGATCGACGGTAGATGTCTATTTTTCAAGGGCCGTGAACACCGATGCTGACGACGCAGAAGATCGGCCGTGAAAGCCACTGACCGAAGCTTACGCCTCATCAGTAAGATTGCCGAGCCCGTCAGGCCTTGCGGCCTCATCAGCTTTTGACATTTGCCCGTTCGCAGCAGGAAACCGGTAGCGGCGCAGCGCTTCCAGATGTGTTGCCGCGCTCCCCCGGACAGCGCTAGCGCCAGGCGTCTTCAATCGCCTCGGTGGTCTGCACCGCATGTTGGGCGATCTGCGCGGAAACCAGCGCCAGCGATGCCAGCGCATAAGTGCCGCTGATGATGCCCTTGTAGGCCACCTCGGCTGCGACCGCGTCCTGGCCCAGGCCTTCGGTTGCCGCCACCACACAGGCCTCAATGCTGTCCAGTCCGCTGTCGTCGTAAAGCGCCTCGCCCTCATGGGAAACGCGGTACTCGTACTGGCCTTCGCCAGCGGGATCAATATGAAAACGAACAATCACGGTGTCATTCCTTCGGCGCGTCAAGCAGGCCATTTGCTATTTTATTAATAGCTACAGGCTAACGTCTTTATTGGTCAATAAACCTAAATGGCTTAAAACACCCTGCCCTGCGGCATGGCCGGTGGCAAAGCAGGCCGTCATCAGGTAGCCGCCAGTGGGCGCTTCCCAATCCAGCATCTCCCCGGCGCAATACACCGCGTGCGGCAGGTTCACGGTTTCGACCTGCCTGACCTGCAGAGTGGTGTCGTCCAGCGCTTCAAACAGCACGCCGCCAGCACTGCTGATGGCTTCGTCAATCGGCCGCGGCGCGGTCAGTGTGATCGGCAATGCCTTGATGGCATGCGCCAGCCTGACCGGGTCGTTAACGGCGGGCTTGTCGAGCATCTCGTGCAGAACGGCCGCCTTTATGCCGTCCAGGCCGAGACGGCTTTTGAGATGACTGGACAACGAACGCGAGCCGCGTGGATGCCGCACCTCGACCAGCACCTGTTCCAGCGTCTTGCCGGGCAGTAAATCAAGCATGAAAGTGGCCTGCCCGCTGCGCTCGATTTCATCGCGCAGCAGGCTGGACGCCGCATATACCAGGCTACCCTCGACGCCGGTGGCTGTAGCCACGAATTCGCCCTTGCGGCTGAAGCTTTCCCCGCCGGAATTGGTGAAACTGACGCCAACCGATTTGAAAGGCTGGCCTGCAAACCGGCTTGAGAAATGTTCGGTCCAGCCGCTGGCCGGCGCGTCACCGCGTCCGAGCAGGTCCTTGAGAAATTCGCGCCGCGTTTCGCCCGCGCCTTCGCTGGCGCCTTCGATGGCTGCCAGGCGGGTGGGCGCAATGTCAAAACCGCAGTTTGAGGGGCGCAGCCTGGCTACTGGCACGCCTCGCGCCTGCAGCAACGGCACCCAGGCGCCGTCTGATCCCAGGCGCGCCCAGCTGGCACCACCGAGTGCCAGCACCACCGCGTCGGCTTCTACCAGCACCTCGCCCGCCGGGCCGGCAAATGCCAGCTCGCTGTCCTCGCTCCAGCCTGTCCAGCGGTGGCGCATCCGGAACTGAACGCCAGCGGTGCGCAGGCGGTGCAGCCAGGCGCGCAGCAGCGGCGCGGCCTTCATGTCTTTGGGAAACACCAGCCCTGAGCTGCCGACAAAGGTTTCGATGCCCAGTTCGGCCGCCCAGTCACGCAGCTGCTGCGGGCCAAAACCGGCCAGCAGCGCCTGCAGGCTGGCCTTGCGCGAGCCATAACGTCCGGCAAACCAGGCTGCGTCTTCCGAATGGGTAAGGTTGAGCCCGCCCCTGCCGGCCAGCAGAAACTTGCGGCCCACCGAGGGCATGGCGTCAAACACCTGCACCGACACGGCCGGGCCTGCTGCGGCGATCACCTCTGCGGCCATCAGGCCGGCTGGCCCACCGCCGATGATGGCGATGCGCCATGGCTGCTTGAGCCCTGCGTTTTCTGTCATTGAGTCCACTGCGAATCCGTTCTGCAAAGCATTCAAGGCGGCATAACGCTCTTGTTTTGATAGCTACATGCCAAGGCTGTATAAGGTCTAGTGCATCAAATGGCTCATAAATACCAAACTGGCGATGCTCGGCCAGCACCGAGTATCCCAGACCGATGCGCCTGAGCGGCTGCTCAAACCACCTCCACCAGCGATCCCTGCGCGGTCAAAAACGCTGCCCTGATGTCGTCGCCAGGGTAGATCGCCCGTAGCGCGTCGCGGTAGGCCTGGATTTGCGCCACCAGTTCGGGTTTGTCTTGTGGGCGGCCAGGTGACTTGTAGTCCAGCACCCACCACTGGCCCACGTGTCCGGCGTCCTTGCGCCTGACCAGCCGGTCCAGCCGCCGTGTCTGGCCGCCGTACACCAGCTCAACCTCATTGCCCTGCCAGTCGATCACCGACGAATCCCAGGCCCAGGCTGCCTCGCCGCGCTGGATGCGCGATGCCGCGGCTGCCGCATCGGCGGCCTGCTCCGGGGAGAGATCAAACTCCCGCTGCACTGCACGCACGGCCCGGGCTCTCCTGTCGTCGGCCCAGTCCGCGGCACCTGCGCCCCATTCCAGCAAGCGGTGCATGGCCCTGCCAAGCACCGCTGGGGCCGAAACCTCAACGCTGGCGCTGGCATCTGCCGGAAATGCCACGACAACACCGGGGCTTTCGCGTCGGGCCAGCGGCGGGAGATCAGGCAGAACAAAAAAATCGTCCGCTTTCGCCGCTTTACCAGGCTCGAAAATGCTGGCTGCCTGGGCACGAGGCTCTGCCGCTTCAGCATGGCCGCCCGCTTCGTGCATGCCGGGCTGCGCCAGTGTGTACAGCCGCTGCCACCAGCTTGAGGTGGTGGGCCGATGCGGCACGATGGACGAGATCGCCAGCGTGTTGCAGGCGCGTGTGAGGGCGACATACAGCGCATTGAGCTCTTCCCGCGCGCGGGCACGGCGCTCCAGCTCGAGCGCATCCAGCGCGCAGGCGGGCGGCCGGCTTTCGCTGACCAGAAACACAAAGCGTGTCGGCGCAGCCGCCTCGCCCGGCCATTCAATCAGCACGCTCATGCTGTCTGCCGCGCGCTCGGGGGTGTCAGCGTCCAGGATGAGCACTGCCTGCGCTTCCAGGCCTTTTGCACCATGCACCGTCAGCAGCCGCACAGCGTCAGGATTCAGTGCAGCGGGGGCCAGCAGGCCGCCGGCTTTCAGGGCGCGAACAAAGGCATAGGGCGTTGCATAGCGGCCGCCATCCAGTTGCAAGGCGGCACCCGGCAAGGCATTGAGATTGGACAGCACCGCGCTTCGGCTGGCGGGCGGCGCGGCTGCGGCAAAGCGTGCAAGCACATCACCATGCTGATAGATGGCCTGCAGCGCATCATGCGGCGGCAGGCGGTCCACCCAGGTCTTGTATTGCATCAAAACAGGTCCCAGCCCAATCAAACCTCGGGGCCCTAGCTCTTCATTTTGTAGCAAATCAAACCACGCCTCGCCAGTAGCTGCCTTCAACAGGGCCAGCTCCACCAACGACTGGCTGTCCACACCAAAAAGGGGTGAACGCAGTACCCGGGCCATCGACAGGTCATGCTGCGGCGACACCAGCACATCGAACAGCGCCACGATGTCCTGCACCTCGCAGCAGTCGATAAGGCTGGTTTTCTCGCCGATCTGCGCGGCAACACCACAGGCGCGCAGTTCGTCCTGCAGCGGCATCAGACAGGCGCGCTTGCGCGACAGCGCCATCACATCCCTGGGTTTGAGGCCGGCGGCGACCTGCGCCGCAACCCACGCTGCCGCCTGCCGGGCTTCCAGCGTGCGCAGGGTGTCTTCTGGCAACTCGCGTGGTGTGACCAGGCTGTCGCGCCATGCTGTGGGTTCGGCGGCATCGCTGTCGAGGCGGGCGCCCGCTGTATTGCGCGGTATGGCGGGCAGACGGACGACGCGCCCCGCGTCGGCAGACGCACTGGTATGCGTGCGAAAGTCGGTGTAGCCGTCGTTGTCTCGGGCGTTGCCCATCACCGCATTGACCGTCGCCATCACTGCGCGGCTGTTGCGGCGTGTGTGGTCGCAGGCGAGCAGATCGCCGTCCAGCACGGTCTGCACGAATGCCTGGGCAGCGATGAAAACCTGCGGCTCGGCACGGCGAAACCGGTAGATGCTTTGCTTCGGGTCGCCCACAATGAAGACGCTGGGTGCACGGCCTGCCCCGCCGTAGCTGGACAGCCAGCTGGAGAGCGCCTGCCACTGCAAGGGGTTGGTGTCCTGGAACTCGTCGATGAGCAAATGCCTCACGCGGGCGTCCAGCCGCTCCTGCACCCAGCCGGCCAGAACCGGATCGCCCAGCATGACCAGCGCCGCGCGCTCGACATCATTCATGTCCACCCAGCTGCGCTCGCGTTTGAGCGATGTGTACTCGGCCAGCAGCAGCCGGCTCAAGCGCGCCATGCGCTGCTGGTAGTCCCAGGCTTCATGCTGCGCCCGGGCATCGGCCATGGCCAGCGCCAGGTCTTGCGCGTCCCGCACGGTAGCGATACCCGCCAGCTTGTCGCCGAACTTGCGTGCGGTCCCCTTGTCGGTCAGCAAGGCGGCGAGCATGGCGCCAACGTCAGCATTGCTCACCGCCCGTTCAAGCTCAACACCTTTGGCTGAAAAGGTGGGTGCCGACGCCCTGCCAAGTGCCTGCGCAGCCTGGAGAAAAAGTGCCCGATGCACGGGCTCGGCATCGAGCAGCTGATCAGGATGCGCAAGCCCCGCGAACAGCGGAAACTGCTCGCCAAAAGCCCTGACCGATGCATCGACCACGCCTTGCGCGTCGGCAAGCATGAATTCGGTCCGCTTGTCCAGCGCACCCTGCAGGGCCTTGTCGGCCTGGAACCGGCCATGCATCTGCACGACCGTCTCAAAGTCGGCGCGGGCTGGGGCATCGTCCGCCAGGGCCGCGTAAAAGCGCCGCCAGACCAAGGCCTTGGCCGGGCCGTCGTCCTCCAGCAGGTCGTAGTTGAGCGGCAGGCCCAGCTGCTGCAGCGCCTCCAGCGGCGCACTGCGCAGCAAGGCGGCGAACCAGCTGTGAAAGGTGCGAATCTGTACCGGGCGGCCGCTGGCCAGTATCTTTTGGTACAGCGTTGAAAGCCGCTCGCGCGGCAGCGGCGAGGCATCAGGCCTGGCCTGGCTTGTCACCCCGCGTATGACGAGTTCCTGCCGCAAGGTGGCGTCATCGGCGTGGGCAAACTTTTCGAGCCATTCGTGAAGGCGCTCCCGCATCTCGCCTGCCGCTTTTTTGGTGAAGGTGATGGCCAGCACTTCATGGGGCAGGATGTCTGCAGCCTTGCCATCAGCTCCGGTGCCCTCGCCGCCTTCCAGCAAGGCACGCAGCACACGCGAGACCAGCATCCAGGTCTTGCCTGCGCCGGCGCAGGCCTCGACCGCCACATTGCGGCGCGGGTCGCAGGCAATTGCATAGAACGCTTCGGCAGAAACCGGCTGGCCGTTATGAAAATACGCAGGATTCATGGGGCAGTTGTCATCCGGTTCAAGCCGCTGTGGACGCGGGGCGGGGCGGGGCGATCGAACGTAAGGGCACGCCGTCACCAGAAGTCCTTGCGGCACAAGCCGCGCGCCGCGCAATAGGCGCATGCGGTACCTTCGCCCAACGCCGGCAACGGTGCAGCATGCTCAATGCGCGCCATGTCGGCCAGGATGCTGTCGATCAGCTGGTCGCGAAGCGCCACGATGTCGTCCTGGGCAAAGGTCTTGGTAGGCTCCTTCTCGCCCAGGTTGATATAGGCGGCAGTCAGCGTGTCGTCTTCCAGCAAAGCGGCATAAAAGGCCAGCTGGGTGTCTTCCTGAGCGTCCTTGATGCGCGCCTGCGTGACGGTGCGGCCTTCGGTCTTGTAGTCCATCAGCAGGTGGCTGCCGTCGGCGCAGCGGTCAATGCGGTCGATTTTTCCAACCAGCGAGAGCGTACCCAAAGGCATTTCTTTCCAGACCTCGCCCTCATGAAACTGCGCGCCTGCCGCTTCATGCGCTGCCAGCCACTCCAGATAGCCGGCCCTGGTGCGGGGCCAGATGGCCGCGAAAGGCAAAAACTCGCTATCGGTTAGGCCCAGCTCGGCCTTCGCTTCATCAGCTGCTATGTTAATCATAGCTATACGCCCTTGCATCGACTGGGCTGGCACCGCTTTCAGTGCTTCATGAAAGCGGTAGAGCAGCTGATGCAGCCAGTTGCCGAACTCGCGTTTGCCCAACTCGCTTTCCAGCTCTTCCGATGCCTGCAGGCCGAGCTGGCGCAAGGCAAAAAAACGGTAGGGGCAGCGCCGCAGGTCTTCATAAGCGCTGGCAGACAGTCGCTTGACCGGCACCGCCTCGCCCGTCGGTGCCGGAAACAGCGTGGCTTTCAAGGCAACGCTGCGGCCAATGCGGGGATCGCATGCGTGGTCGGGCGAATGCTGCAGGCGCACCTCCTGCACAAAGCCGCTCGGCATCAGGCGCTCCCCGGCTTCGCTGGTGCGCCAGAGCACATCGATATGCGGCAGGCACAAGGCGTAGTTCCAGGCTGCGCGCTGGGCGCTGGCGGTTTCCTCACGGGACGGCAGCCCCAACACTGCCCGCTGCGCAGGTGTCCAGCCGCCCGGCGGCTCTGGCGATACCGCCAGCCGCACTTCATCTGCGCCGGGAAGCACCACTGCCTGCATGGGCCGGCCCAGGAGCTGGCTGAGCGGCAGGATGATGACCTGGGGCGCATCGGCATGGTCGGGCGAAAAATTCGCGGCCTCCAGCGTGTGATTGACCCAGCTGGTGAAGTCCTGCAGCGTCATGCGGACCTCGGGCAGCGGCGGCGACCCATCAGGCGTATCGGCCTGCCCTGCCCAGCCCAGCCGCAGCGCTTCAATGACCTTTGCGCCCGCGGTATCGGCCTCCAGCGGCGCCCACTGGCCAGCCAACTCAAGGGCGGCGCGCAGACCCGTCAGCCAGCTGGCCAGCGTTCGCGTCTTTTGCAGGCCATCACGCACGCCAGCCACCAATGCAACAGTCTGTCGGGTGCCTTCGTCTGCCACCAGCATGCGCCAGTACCGAAGGCCAGCCTTGCGCAGCGCCACCTCGACCGCCCGGGTCTGGCGGGCATCGCAGGCCGGTGCATTTTTCAGCCAGTCAAGCACGGCATCAGAAGATGCATCCCAGGGCAATGCGCGCAGCAGGCTCATCACAGCAGCAGCAGCGCGAGTGGTCGACAACTTCCAGCCGGTTTCATCGCGCAGCGCCACCTGCTGCTCTGCCAGGATGGCATGCACGCGGCGCGTGAGCAGCCGGTCTTGCGCAATCAGCGCAACCGGGCTTCGCTGAGCGGCCAGGTGGGCCATGACGCATGCGGCTGCGCGGTGCGCCTCGTCTTCGGTGTCAATCGCCTCATGCAGCGCCAGCAGGCCGGTCGATGCAGGCGGCAAAAGTTCCAGCAGCAGCGCGCGCGGGCCAAAATGAGCCTTCAGCGCCTTGACCAATGGCTCCGACTGGAAGCCTTCCATCAGAACGAGCATATCCAGGTGATCAGCCGCCTCGGGGGTGAACAGGACATCGGACGGGTAAGCGGATGTCGCCGCCCATATCAGCGCGATTCGGCCCAGGGCCAGTTCGAGCGCAAGCGCCGGGGCCTGCAATCCGGCGTTGAGTTCTGCAGCCAGGCGGCTGCCCCAGGCCAGCCGGTCGGCTGGCGCCTGTGCAGCTGCCACCCGGGCCAGCGACCAGGCTGATTCCAGCAGGCGCCCGGCCAGCGTGTGCTGCTGGGCGCCAAGGCCGGCACGGGCCAGCAGGGATGATGCGGTGAGTATGTCGATCGCCGCGTCCATACGCATGTCATCGCCCGTCGCGGGCATGGCGCCGCCACTGGCAAGCAGGCCGGCTGCCCAGGTCATGCTGGTTTGGAACTGGGGAACAAAAGTGGCGGTCGCGCCTTTTTGTTCAATGCACAGCGACCACGCAGCGCGGGCATGCGGGATCAGCTGCGCATACGGCACCAGAACCATCGTGCGCGAAGGATGCGCGCCGTCATGCGCCAGCATGTCGGCCAGGCGGTGCATGGCCTGGCACCAGTGTTCTTTTTCGGTCTCGTCAGTCATCGGGGAGCGCATAAAAATCGGTAAAAAGCCATGGTGCGACGCTTGACGCTATCGGTGCGATAGCTGCTGTGCCGGTCAAACCTGCTTTGGGTGGCGGCCGGGCACACTTGCTTTCTGACAAAATACCCAAAACTTTAGCCGTCTCAGCACACTTCTCAAGGAATCGTCATGGCCAGCGAACTGATTAAACATACCACCGATGCAACATTTGAAGCCGATGTGATCAAGTCGGGGCAACCTGTGCTGGTCGACTACTGGGCTGAATGGTGCGGCCCTTGCAAGATGATCGCACCGATTCTGGACGACATCGCCACCACCTACGACGGCAAGCTCCAGGTCGCCAAGATGAATGTGGACGAAAACCGCGATATTCCTGCCAAGTTTGGCATTCGCGGCATACCTACACTGATGCTGTTCAAAAACGGTGAACTTGCCGCCACCAAGGTTGGCGCCATGAGCAAGGCTCAACTCACCGCTTTCATTGACCAGCAACTGGTTTGAAACTCTCGGCCGCCGCGGGCTTGAAGGTCTGGAGGCGGCAATCGGCTGACAGCCGGGCCTCCAGACCAGTGCGGTAGCCGAAACGCGTCCCCACAAAAAATCTGCCCCTATCGGCCATTGGCTCCTTTGTACTTGCCAATTGGCCCGGCGGACGGCAACCCGGGAAACGCTGATTTCCTGTCATAATCCAAAAACTCACCGTCAGGCCACCCGCCAGGCGGTTCGAGTTACCGGTTTGTTTTGCCCACCTTCACCGTGGCATCCGTTCAAACCTCCCCCGTTTTGTCGAATGAACTCCGCACGGAGTCGCTTTCTCGCAATCTCGCACCCCTCTTTCTGTCATCCAAGCAGGTATACCCATGCATTTAAACGAGCTCAAGGCACTGCATGTGTCTGAAGTCCTCAAGCAGGCCGAGGCCCTTGAGATCGAAAACGTCGGCCGGATGCGCAAACAGGAGCTGATGTTTGCCATCATCAAGAAGCGCTCCAAGACTGGCGAAACCATCGTGGCCGATGGCGTGCTGGAAGTGCTGCCTGACGGATTCGGTTTTCTGCGCGCACCAGACTCCAGCTACACCGCCAGCACGGACGACATCTACATCAGCCCGAGCCAGATTCGCCGCTTCAACCTGCACACCGGCGACATGATTGAAGGTGAAGTGCGCACACCGAAAGACGGTGAGCGCTACTTTGCCCTGAACAAGCTGGACAAGGTCAATGACGGCGCGCCCGAGGCGAACAAGCACAAGGTGATGTTCGAGAACCTGACGCCGCTGTTTCCGCGCGAGCAGTTCAAGCTCGAACGCGACATCAAGGGCGAGGAAAACCTGACCAGCCGGATCATTGACATTGTTGCGCCTATCGGAAAAGGTCAGCGCGCCTTGCTGGTTGCGCCGCCGAAATCCGGCAAGACGGTGATGATGCAGAACATCGCCCACGCCATCACCGCCAACTACCCCGAAGTGGTCATGATGGTGCTGCTGGTCGATGAGCGCCCCGAAGAAGTGACAGAGATGCAGCGCAGTGTGCGCGGCGAGGTGATTTCATCCACCTTCGATGAACCCGCAGCCCGCCATGTGCATGTGGCTGAAATGGTGATCGAGCGTGCCAAGCGCCTGGTGGAATTGGGCAAGGACGTGGTGATTTTGCTGGACTCCATCACACGGTTGGCTCGCGCCTACAACAACGTGCTGCCATCCTCTGGAAAGGTGTTGACGGGCGGTGTGGATGCCAACGCCTTGCAGCGTCCCAAACGCTTTTTTGGTGCAGCCCGCAAGATCGAGGAAGGCGGCAGCCTCACGATCATCGGCACCGCGCTTGTTGATACCGGTAGCCGCATGGACGAGGTGATCTTTGAAGAATTCAAAGGCACCGGTAATTGCGAGATTCACCTGGATCGCCGCCTGTATGAAAAGCGCGTGTTTCCGGCCATTCACCTGAACCGCAGCGGCACCCGCAAGGAAGAATTGCTGCTGGCCCCCGAGATCCTGCAGAAGTCACGGATTTTGCGGCAGTTTATGTACAACATGGACGAGATCGAATCGATGGAGCTGATGTTGAAAAACATGAAGGCCACCAAAAACAACCACGAGTTCTTCGACATGATGCGGCGCGGGGGCTGATCGCAAGTTGCACGCTATAATCATAGGCTTTACGGAAAGTGCTCAAAACGGTTTTGAGTGGCTGCCGACATTGACATCAAAGGAAGATCATGAAAGACGGCATTCACCCCAATTACCGCGAAGTTTGTTTTCTGGATTTGTCCAACAACTTCAAGTTCGTCACCCGCTCATGCGTGAACACCAAAGAAATGGTGAAGATGGACGACGGCCGCGAGCTGCCCCTGTACAAGCTCGATACTTCCAGCGAATCGCATCCTTTCTACACCGGCACACAGAAGTCGGTCGACAACATGGGTGGCCGCGTCGAGCGCTTCCGTAACCGCTTCGGCAAGACAGCTGCCAAAGACGCAGCACCGGCTGCAGAATAAGCAGCACTTGGCAGCGCCGGCTCCAGTAGCCGGCATGCCAGCGCATCCAAAAAGCAGCCTGAGATTCAGGCTGCTTTTTTTTGCGCACAAAATGCCGGTTGGATGGCACGCCGTGCCTGCAACCGCTACCAACATCTTCCACGACCGCCTTGAACAATCCTTCGCCCGCACTCATTGCCCAGTCAGCTGTTCGCCGCTTGCCGCGGTTGGCACTGTTGCTGTTTTGCGTTGCTTATGTGTTGCCGGGATTTTTTGGGCGAGCCCCCTGGAGAAGTGAGGACATCACCAGTTTCGGTGTGATGCAGGAGCTGGCGTCTGGCGGCAGCAACTGGCTGGCGCCTGAACTGCTGGGCCAGACCACCGGCTTTGATGCGCTGGTGCCGTACTGGATTGGTGCCGTCGCGATACGTGTCTTGCCGTTTTTCGACCCGGCATTGGCGGTGCGGGTTCCGTTTGGATTGATGCTCGCAGCCACACTGCTGTCTACCTGGTACGCCATCTACTATCTGGCGCGCAGTCCGCAGGCTCAGCCGGTGGCATTTGCTTTTGGCGGGGAGGCAGAGCCTGTCGACTATGCGCGGGCCATTGCAGATGCCGGTCTGCTGGCCTTGATTGCAAGCCTCGGGCTGGCGCAGTTGTCGCACGAGACCACCCCGGCACTGGCACAACTCGTGTTCGTGGCCCTGAGCTTCTACGCCATGTCGGCCAGCCCTTACCGCAAGGCAAGCCGCCTTGTGGGGCCTGCGATGGGGCTGGCCATCGGCCTGGTGGGGCTCAGTCTGAGCGGGGCGCCGACCCTGGCGTTACTGCTGGGCGCGGGTGGAACCATGGTCGAATGGTCTCGTCAGCGCATGGCGGCCAACGATGACGCGGGCACTAAACTGCTTGCGGGAACCCTGCAACGTGACGCGCGGCATTGGGTTTACCTCATCGCTACGCTCACGTGTGTCGCTGGCGTGCTTGCCTACGGACTTGACCTCTGGACATGGCGGATCCAGTTGCCCGGCACGGACGAGCAGACGCTTCTGAACGATGTCCGTCGTCTGGGGCGTCTGCTGCTCTGGTTTACCTGGCCTGCCTGGCCTCTGGCCCTATGGACGCTGTGGCGCTGGCGCAGGCAACTCGTTAGTCGACATGTGGCGCTGCCGCTGTGGTTTGCGTCAGTTGCCATAGGCGCCACGCTGACCACCGATGCATCAGACCGTAGCCTGTTGCTGAGCCTGCCGCCGCTTGCCGCCCTGGCAGCATTTGCATTGCCCACGCTCAAGCGCAGCGTGGCTTCACTGATAGACTGGTTCACGCTGCTGTTTTTCAGCGGCTGCGCCATCATCATCTGGGTGATATGGATTGCGATGCAAACCGGCGTGCCGCGCCAGCCTGCCGCCAACGTTGCCAAGCTGGCACCAGGGTTTGAGCCCAGCTTCGCATGGTTTCCCTTTGTGGCAGCTTTGGCGGCAACCATCGCCTGGGCCTGGCTGGTCAAATGGCGCGCCAGCGCCAACCGCTCGGCCGTGTGGAAATCGCTGGTGCTGCCCGCCGGCGGCACTACCTTGTGCTGGATGTTGCTGATGACCCTGTGGTTGCCGCTGCTTGACTATGCACGCAGCTACGCACCCATATCGCGGCAACTCGCCAGCCTGGTGGACCCGCAGGACTGCGTCGAATTTTATGGCATCAGTAGCGCCCAGGCGACAGCTCTGCGCTACCACGGGAAACTCAAGCTGCAGCAGGCCGGCGCACGCGCAAGTTGCCCTTTCCTGATCGTCGATCTCAATGCGCAGGCTAACTTGAGCAGCCGTGTAAACCTGCCTGATTGGGCCTTTAAAGCAACCATCAGGCGCGCAGATCGAAAGGAAAACATCCTGTTGTTCCAGCGGGTAAGTTCCGTCTTGCAGCAGGGACGGTCAGTGCCTGAAAACGAAGTCTGGCTTGTGGCAGCCAGCGCAAGTGCCGACCCGGGTTTGCACCCGGTGCTGCCGCTCACAAACCCGTGAGTCCCGCAAAACCAGTGAGCGAAATCAAGCTCATCGGCCGGCATGCCGGCACCGTGCTCATCGGTCAGCTTGCGGTCATGGCGTTCGGGGTCGCCGATACCGTCATCGCCGGACGCTACAGCGATGCCGCGCTGGCGGCGCTATCGGTGGGGTCAGCACTCTACGTCAGCGTCTATATCGGCCTGATGGGCATTGTCCAGGCCCTGCTCCCCATCTGGTCCGAGATGCTGGGCTCGGCCAGGCATGAAGCCATGGGGAGGTCGTTGCGGCAAAGCCTTTACCTGTGCATTCCACTGACGGCGGTCGGTATGTCGGCCCTGCTGTTTCCGGCCCCCCTGCTGCGCTGGGCGGACGTGCCTGATGCCATGCGGCAAGAGGTGACGCACTATCTGGCCGTGCTGGCCTTCGCTTTCGCACCGTCGCTGCTGTTTCGCATCTACAGCAGTTTCAACCAGTCGCTGGGCAAGCCCTTGCTGGTGACCTGGCTTCAGGTTCTGGCGCTCATGGTGAAGATACCGCTGTCTATCTGGTTTGTGGCGGGTGGGGCCGGCTTGCACCCAATGGGCGCCGTCGGTTGCGCATGGGCCACGCTGGCAGTCAACGTCATGCTCATGGTTATGGCCCTGGCCATGCTTCGTTCGCAGGCCATCTACAAGCCCTTTGCCCTGTGGCAGCAGATGGAAGCCCCGGATTGGCGGCAAATCCGGGATTTCCTGCGGCTCGGCGTACCTGCCGGCCTGGCCTATATGGTCGAGGTCACGTCATTCACCCTGATGGCGCTCTTCATTGCCCGATTGGGCACGGAAGCGTCGGCCAGCCACCAGATAGCTGCGAGCGTGGCCGCGCTGCTCTACATGATGCCCTTGTCGATCTCGATTGCGAGCAGCAGCCGGGTGTCGTTCTGGCTGGGCGCTGGCCGGCCAGACGCCGCCCGCGCGGTAGTTTTAATGTCTTTAAGGCTTCTAGCCCTTATCTCTATTGGACTAGCAGCTACGCTTTTCATAGCAAAAAGCCTTATCGCCGGCGTCTATTCAGAAAATCCGGATATTGTGCTGATCGGCTCCAGCCTGCTGGTCTGGGTGGCTGTTTACCACCTGGCCGATGCCTTGCAGGCTCTGTGTGCGTTTTTGCTCCGCTGCTATCGCATCACCCTGGCACCGCTGCTGTTGTACGGTGTGCTGATGTGGGGACTGGGGCTTTACGGCGGCTATCAGCTGACCTACGCCGGAATCGCAGGCTGGCCGCCCACTGGCTCACCGGGAAGCTTCTGGATTGCCAGCACAGTGGCCATCGTGATGGTTGCCGCCTGCTTGCTGGTGCTGTTGCGCCAAACGATGCGGCGCAGTCTGAAAGGCGCCTGCGCGCTGACAGCGGCATGACCTTCGCAACCTGCAAGCATCGGCTTCAGGTGGCGCGCTGACCCGCCGCCACCAGCAAACTTGAGCGCCGCACCCGCGCTGCCGGAAACAACAAGGAAAAGCTGGACCCCTGCCCCGGCTGGCTTTTGATCCGCAGCTCGGCGCCATGCCGCTGCGCCACATGCTTGACGATTGCCAGGCCCAGGCCGGTGCCACCCGTCTCGCGCGAGCGACTGCGGTCGATGCGGTAGAAGCGTTCGGTCAGGCGTGGCAGATGCTCAGAAGCAATGCCAGGCCCGCTGTCCTGCACCGTGAACACCCCTTGACCGTTGGCCAGCACCGACCATGTGACGCGTATCAAGCCTTTCTCAGGGGTGTAGCGCACAGCGTTTGTCACCAGGTTGGACATCGCACTGTGAATTTCGGTTTGCACGCCTGCCAGCTCGCTCGGCTCGCCGGCGTCGAATTCGAGGCGATGCCCCTGCGGCGCCAGCACAGCCGACAGCGCCCTCGCTTCCTGCTCGCACTGCGCAAAAAGCGCATCGGTTGTATTCCAGTCGGCAATACCGGGGGAAGGACTGCCTTCCAGGCGCGACAGCGTCAGCAGATCGTTTACCAGTGTCTGCATGCGCAGTGACTGCTGGGCCATCAATGTCAGATAACGGGAGCGCTCTTCATCGTTGAGCGGCAACGTCTGCAGGGTTTCAATGAAGCCGGACAACACTGTCAGGGGGGTTCGGATCTCGTGGGACACGTTCGCGACGAAATCTCTTCGCATGGCTTCCGCAAGCTCTATCGCGGTGATGTCGCGTGACAGCAGCAGCTTGCGGTCCTTGCCATAGGAATGCACATGCACCGACAATTTCACCGGCCGCGACGGTGTGCTTGACCTGCCTGGCACCAGAACATCGTGGGCAAAATCTCCGGCGGCCATATACGCCTTGAAGACAGGCTCCCGCACCAGATTCGCAATGTGCTGCAGGAGGTCACGCTGCGCATCAAAGCCAAAATGCTCGGTAGCCGTCTGGTTGCACCATTCGATGCGCCCCTGCGCATCCAGCAGCACCACACCGCTCGGCGAAGCCTGAATCGCTGCCAGAAACTCGTCGAGCCTGGCCTGGCTGTCGATCAAGCCCTGCTCCCTGCTTTTGAGCAGCCGTCGCGTTCTTCCCACCACCTCGCCCCACATGCCAGGCAAGCCTGGAACAGCACTTGCCACCAGTTGGGTGGCCTCGCTGGCCTGCTCGGAGCGAAGCCAGCGCAACAGTCGCGTCATGTAAATGCTGTCGATCGCAAGCCAGGCAAATGCAGCGGTCATCCCACCAGCCAGCAGCCCGCTGAGCGAGCCGGCAAGCCAGCCCACCGCGCCGCCGGCCAGCAAGCTGGCGGCAAACAAAAACCAGCGACCGATCATGCCTGCGATTGTGCAGTGCCAGTCTTGTGCGTAGCGCCGGTTGACAGCACGACCTGTGCCGTCAACCGGTAGCCGGCGCCCCTGACGGTCTCGACCATGGCGCCCGCCTCGCCCAGCGCTTCACGCAGCCGCTTGACATGCACATCCACCGTACGTTCCTCAATAAACACATGGTCGCCCCATACCTTGTCGAGCAAGGCACTGCGGCTGTGCACGCGCTCGGCATGCTTCATCAGGTAGTGCAGCAGCTTGAATTCGGTGGGGCCGAGCTTCAGGTTTTGCTGGCGGTAGGAGATACGGTGCGTTGCAGCGTCCAGCACCAGTTGCCCCACGGTCACAGTGTCGCTCGCCGACTCGGGCGTACGCCTGCGCAGCACGGCTCGGATGCGCGCCAGCAACTCCTGTGTGGAGAAAGGCTTGGTGACATAGTCGTCCGCGCCAGCATCCAGCCCCGCAACCTTGTCAGGCTCGTCGCCGCGGGCGGTCAGCATCAGGATGGGAATAACTTTGGTGCGGGAATGCTTGCGCCACTGGCGCGCCAGGGAGATACCGCTTTGGCCGGGCAGCATCCAGTCAAGCAGGATGACGTCCGGCAGGACAGCATCAAGCTCCCGTTGCGCTGTGACGCTGTCTTGCGCCAGCACCACTTCAAAACCGCCATGCCGCAGGTTCACGGCAATAAGTTCGGCAATCGCAGGCTCGTCCTCGACGACCAATACACGCGGTAAATGCTTCATCAACACCACTACCTGACGGCGGATTCGATTTGGGCCATGGGCGTATGCCTCACATCAGCTCCCTTGACCACATAGATGATGAATTCGGCAATATTTTTGGCATGGTCGCCAACGCGCTCAATCGCTTTTGCCACAAAAAGAAGATCAAGACTGGCAGAAATGGTCCGCGGGTCTTCCATCATGTAGGTGATGAGCTTGCGGACAAAACCATCGAACTCCTGGTCGATCTGGTCGTCCTCTTTGAGGATGGTCACCGCAACCGCGGTATCGAGCCGCGCAAACGCATCCAGTGCCTTGCGAAGCAGTCCGGACGCCAGTTCTGCTGCCACACGCAAGTCGGAAGAGGGCAAGGCGCGGGCCGAGCCGCTCTCAATGATTGACTTGACCATTCGGGCTATCTTTTCTGCCTCATCGCCCACCCGCTCAAGGTTGGCGGTGGTCTTGGAGATCGCCATCAAGAGCCGCAAATCACGCGCGGTGGGCTGTCGGCGCGCAATGATGGACGATAGCTCGCGATCGATTTCCACCTCCATGGCATTGACGCGGGACTCGGTCTGAATCACCTGGTTGGCCGACTCTGCATTGAACTGCGACAGCGCGTAGATGGCCAGTCGAATTTGTGATTCCACCAGGCCGCCAAGCTCCATGACGCGGGAAGAAACACCATTGAGCTCGCTGTCGAACTGTGTGGATAAATGTTTATCAGGCATGTGTGCTTTCAGGGCAGCCAATGATGGCAATGAAATGTCTGTCGGAACCCATCGCTTCAGCCAAAACGGCCGGTGATGTAGTCCTCGGTTGCCTTGCGCTTGGGCTTGAAGAAGAGTTCTTCGGTAACGCCAAATTCCACCAGGTCTCCCAGGTACATATACGCGGTGTAATCGCTGCAGCGCGCTGCCTGCTGCATGTTGTGCGTGACGATGACCACGGTGTAATCGTTCTTCAGCTCGGTAATAAGTTCTTCAATCTTTGCCGTCGATATGGGGTCAAGAGCCGAACACGGCTCGTCCAGGAGCAGCACCTCGGGCTTGATCGCGATACCGCGGGCAATGCAAAGCCGCTGCTGCTGTCCACCCGACAGGCTGGATCCATTCTGGTTGAGCTTGTCCTTGACTTCCGTCCACAAGGCAGCCTTGCGCAAGGCCCATTCAACCCGCTCGTCCATGTCGGTGGCATTGAGGCTTTCAAACAGCTTCACACCGAAGGCAATGTTGTCGTAAATCGACATCGGAAAGGGCGTCGGTTTTTGAAAGACCATGCCAACCTTCGAGCGTATCAAGGCCACGTCTTTTTTGGACGTGAGCAGATTCTCGCCCTCAAAAATGATTTCCCCTTCGGCGCGCTGCTCGGGGTAGAGCTCATACATGCGGTTGAAGATACGAAGCAGGGTCGACTTTCCGCAACCGGAAGGCCCGATGAAGGCCGTAACCTTTTTTTCCGGTATTTCAAGATTGATGTTCTTGAGGGCGTGGAACTTGCCATAGTAAAAATCAAGATTTTTTACCGATATCTTGGACGCTGTCTTGAGCGGTTCACGGGGCGATAGGACTTGCATGTGGTTCTCTCAATAATCGGGTCTGGAAGCGGCTGCACTCGACCGAATCGCGGTCAATTACAACTTGTTCCGGGTAATGACACGGGCAAGAATATTGAGCCCCAGCACTGCCATCGTTATCAGGAATACGCCTGCCCAGGCTAGCTTTTGCCAGTTCTCATAAGGGCTCATGGCAAACTTGAAAATGGTCACTGGCAGGCTTGCCATCGGCTCGGTCAGGCTGGACGTCCAGAACTGATTGCTAAGGGCCGTGAACAGAAGCGGTGCGGTTTCACCCGCTACCCGTGCCACCGCCAGCATCACGCCGGTTACCACCCCGGCCCTGGCCGCCTTCAAGGTGATGCTCGATATGACCTTCCACTTTGGAGCGCCGAGCGCATAGGCTGCTTCCCGAAGTCCTGACGGAACGAGCTGCAACATGTTTTCGGTGGTCCGGATAACCACGGGAATCACAATGATCGCCAGTGCGACGACACCGGCCCAGCCAGAAAAACTCTTGAACCTGGCCACCACAACGGCGTACACAAACAGGCCGATCACGATGGAAGGCGCAGCCAGCAGAATATCGTTGACGAACCGGGTCGTGGTGGCGAGCCAGCCTTTGGAGTCGAACTCCGCCAGATAGATGCCGGCCATGATGCCGATAGGCGTACCGACCAAAGCCGACAGCATCACCATCAGGAAAGATCCATAAATGGCGTTTGCCAGGCCGCCCACCTCATTGGGCGGCGGTGTGGATTGCGTCAGCGTCGCAATGGTCAGTCCATCCACACCCAGGCGAATGGTTTCGAACAGTATCCAGAACAGCCAGAACAAACCGAATGCCATGGCCATCATTGCCAGTGCAATGGCGATGCGATTGACGAGCTTGCGGCGGGCATAACGCGCCTCGCGGGTTTTATTTCTGGCGTCGCTGACGGTCGTACCCGGGCTCATGTTCTGGCCCCCTCATTCTTTTGCAAGCGGGCAAGCAAAATCTTCGACAGTGCCAGCACGATGAACGTGATGAAAAACAGCACCAGGCCAAGGTACATCAGGGCACCCTGATGCAGCCCTTCCCCCGCTTCCGCAAACTCGTTGGCCAGCGCCGAGGTGATGCTGTTTGCCGCCTCGAAAAGACTCAGGGAGTCGAGCTGGTTGAAGTTGCCAATGACAAAGGTAATCGCCATCGTCTCGCCAATGGCTCGGCCCAGTCCCAGCATGATGCCGCCGATGACTCCCGCACGGGTATAGGGCAGCACGACGGTTGACACGACTTCCCAGGTCGTCGCGCCCAGCGCATAGGCAGACTCCTTGAGCAGCACAGGCGTCACCTCAAAAACATCACGCATGACCGCAGCAATGAACGGGATGATCATGATGGCCAGAATGATGCCCGCCGAGAGGATGCCGATGCCTACCGGGGCGCCTGAAAACAACGTTCCGAGAAAAGGAACATCGCCAAGAACCTTTTGCAGCGGCTGCTGCACGTAAGTCGAGAGCACCGGGCTGAACACCAGCAGACCCCACATGCCATACACGATGGATGGCACGGCGGCCAGCAGCTCGACCGCGGTTCCTAATGGGCGCTTGAGCCAGGCGGGCGACAGTTCGGTCAAGAAAAGCGCAATGCCGAAACTGACCGGAACCGCGATCAACAGTGCGATCAGCGAGGTCATCACGGTTCCATAGATCATGACCAGGCCGCCAAACTCCTCCTTGACCGGATCCCAGGTGGTGCTGACCAAAAACCCGAGCCCGAACTTTTCAATAGCGGGCCATGCGCTGATGGTCAATGACACCAGGATGGCGACCAGCACCAGCAGGGTAAAGAGTGCCGCCCCCTTGGCCACCCAGCCAAAGATACGGTCAGCCAGCGGCCCCGTGCGGGGCACTTTGGCAGGCGGTGGATTGGTCATAACACGTCCGGTAGACCCGAAGGTCTGGTTCAAGGGCAATTCGCTCGCCGGAAGTGTAGTGGACACCCTGTTGACTCCTGTTGCCGCTGATGGTGGTCGTGTTATTTCGAGGCTACCGGCTTGCCGGAGGCGTCTGTCACCTGACCCCAGGCTTTCTGGATGGTGCCGATGACGGTGTCAGGAATCGGCACATAGTCCAGAGCAGCTGCGCTTTGGTCGCCGTTTTTAAAAGCCCAGTCAAAGAACTTGAAGACCTCTGCTGCGGCAGCAGGCTTGTCCTGTTTCAGCTGCATCAGGATGAAGGTTGCAGTGGAGATCGGCCAGGCGTTTTTGCCGGGCTGGTCCGTGATCAACTGGTAGAAAGATTTGTTCCAGTCTGCACCCGCCGCAGCTGCTGCGAACGCGGCCTGGTCGGGTGCAACAAACACGCCGTCCCTGTTTTTCAGCAAGGTATAGGTCATCTTGTTTTGCTTGACATACGCGTACTCGACATAGCCGATCGAATTGGGCAGACGGTTCACGAAAGCGGCTACGCCTTCGTTGCCTTTCCCACCAGCGCCAACTGGCCAATTGACGGCGGTGCCCTCACCTACCTTGGCTTTCCATTCCGGATGGACACGGCTCAGGTAGTTGGTGAAGTTGAAGGTGGTGCCTGATCCATCGGCGCGGCGCACTGGCGCAATAGCGGCGTCAGGCAATGTCAGGCCGGGGTTGAGCGCCTTGATGGCAGGGTCGCTCCATTTGGTGATCTTGCCGAGAAATATGTCACCAAGCACCTGACCGTCGAGTCTCATCTGCCCCGGTGCTACACCCTTGACATTGATCACCGGCACTGTGCCACCGATCACCGCGGGAAACTGCATCTGGCCCTTTTTAGCGAGCACGTCGTCAGTTTGTGGCATGTCCGACGCGCCAAAATCAACTGTCTTGGAGTCGATCTGCTTGATGCCGGCGCCCGACCCGATCGACTGGTAGTTGACCTTCACGCCCGTCACCTTGTTGTAATCAGACGCCCACTTGGCGTAGATAGGAGCCGGAAAGGTTGCGCCTGCGCCGGTGATTTCCTGCGCCACCGCGTTTTGCGACATCGGCAGCATTGCCGCGCCAATGGCAGCAGCAAAAGTCAGGTTGAAGCCAGATTTCATGAGATCGCCCTTCTGGGGTTGTGAAAAGATGGCTCGACTTTAGAAGCCTTATATGACAGACCCGTGACAGCTCTGCTACCAGTCGACAGCTGCCGGAAACGAACGGCCTACAACAGATGCGCGGCGTCGCAAAACCGTCAAATTCCTGTCACCGTTGTGTCACCGGCTGCACCTACGCTCGCGCCGGTCTTCACAACAGGAATCAAAAAATGAGTGAGCTTCAGGCCGCAATCGTCACCCCCGCCCTGCTGGTCCTTGCAGGGTGCGCCACGCATCCGTCGCCGGTAACGCTTGTCGACACGCCACCTGCCGATCCAAAGCTCAGCACGCTGAACCAACTGGCTGGCGAGGCGGGTCTGGCCGATACCCTCAAGAGCGGCGGCCCCTACACCGTGCTCGCGCCCAGCAATGCAGCGTTTGCCAATGTGCCCCCCCAAAACCATGGAGGAACTCGGCAAGGACCCAGCCCAGTTGAAGGCTGTGCTGACCTCTCACGTGCTGCACGGAAAGCTCATGTCGGCCGACATCAAAAACAGCCCTGTCAAAACAGTCGACGGCGCGAGCGTGGCCGTGAAGACGCTGTCCGTCATGGGCATCCATGAAATCGGCGCGGTCTATGCCTCGCCACGAAACTACGTGTCCTACCGTCTGGAAACCAAGCGCATCGCCACGCAGCTGGGCCTGAAGCTACAGGCCTTTCAAGCTAATGGCGAGCTCCGTTCGTTAGGCCAGAAGCTGGGTGCATCAACGCCGGCGGTGCTGCTGTTCGTGGGCGGCACGCCAGAGCTGGCGGAGTTCACCCAGGGGTTGGAAAAGCAGGCGCGCCAGCGCTACATCGTTGCACTTGCCGATGTCTGCAGACGATGGCGCAGATGGGCGCTGCCCGCAACACGCCAGTGATTGCGACCCAGCCGGTTCCCATGGTCAATACCAGCCTGCCAGTGGTCAGAAACTACCGGGAGGCGCTGGCTCGCCTTTTGACGAGCCGCCGACGACGCTGAGCCTGGCGGCTACATTGTCGCGCGCTATACCTATGACGTGTTGAACGACATGGACGGACCGCTAACAAGGCAAGGCGTTCTGGCAGCGTTTCAACATCGAACCTCACGCGATGTGGGCGGTTATCGGGTTCATTTCAACGCCGGCAACCGAAGCCGCAGTCATGTAACCCAGAGCATGCTGGGCCGGGATGGGCGCCTTATCGGCTGACCGACGGCAATGCGGCCGCAAGTGCGAGAAGCGCAGCAGGCACGAATGCTATGCTGGACCGGACACCCACAACCCGGCTCAAGATAAGGCAAGCATGCAACACGGAACGCTACTGGCCGCGGTTGACCTCGGCTCCAACAGCTTCAGGCTTGAGATCGGCAGGCTCGACCATGGGCGCATTCACCGTATCGAGTACCTGAAGGAAACGGTTCGCCAGGGCAATGGCCTGGACGAAGAACGCAACCTCACCGACGAGGCCATGCAACGCGGCTGGGACTGCCTGGCCCGCTTTGCGGAACGGCTTGCCGGTTTCACAAAAAGCCAGGTCCGGGCCGTTGCCACGCAAACCCTACGTGAGGCCCGAAACCGCGATGTTTTCCTGTCAAAAGCACACAGGATTCTGGGCTTTCCGATCGATGTGATCCCGGGCCGTGAAGAAGCCAGGCTGATTTATCAGGGCGTCACGCATTCGCTACCGCAGTCCGATGAACGCAGGCTGGTGGTTGACATCGGCGGGCGATCGACCGAAATGATCATTGGCAAGGGTTTCGCTGCGTCGCTGACCGAGTCTTACCGGGTTGGCAGCGTAGCCTGGTCCATGACGTATTTCCCGCAGGGTCAGTTCAGTGCGTCGGCATTCGAGTCAGCCGAAGTTGCCGCCAAGGCCGTGTTGGAAGAAGCCACCGAAAGCTACTGCGCCGGGGCTTGGGATGCGGCGTACGGTTCCTCCGGCACGATAGGCGCCGTCAGTGATGTACTGGGCGCTGCCGGCTTTGCCGCCGGCACGGTTTCACAGGAGGGCCTTGACTGGTTGCTTGACCGGCTTGTCAAGGCGCAAAGCGCAGACCGCCTGAAGCTTGACGGCATCAAGGAGGACCGACGTGCCGTGATCGGTGGTGGCGTCAGCGTGCTGCGTGCGGTGTTCGCGCTGCTGGGCATCACCGAGATGCAAGCCGCGCAGGGTGCGCTGCGCCATGGCGTGCTTTATGACCTGCTCGACCGCGAGCAGGAAGTCACCGACTTGCGGTCTACCACGGTGCACCGGCTGTGCAGCAAGTTCAGCGCAGACCGCGACCAGGCCGGGCGCGTCAGCAAGGTGGCCTGTCATCTGTTTGCGATGCTCCGTGCTTCCGACGCGGCAAGCGAGCTGGAGCGCTTGAGGCGCAAGCTGGAGTGGGCCGCGCAGCTGCATGAGATTGGCAGCCATATTTCGCACAGTGACTATCACAAGCATGGCGCGTACATTCTGGACAACGCCGACGCCCCGGGCTTTGCGCAGCCCGAACAGCACCGCCTGAGCCAGCTCGTCCTGGGCCACCGCGGAAAGCTGCGCAAACTGGACTTGAGTCTGGATGATCCGATTTTTATACAGCAATTGCTGTGCTTGCGGCTTGCCGTCATCCTGTGCCATGCGCGCCGCGAGCCTGACATGAAAGGCCTGCTGCTGCAGTCGGGCAAGGATGCTGCAAAGACGTTTATCCTGCGCTGCAGATCGGGCTGGGCTGAAAGCTTTCCACAGTCGGCGCACCTGTTGCGAGAGGAAGTACTCGCCTGGCAGAAGACGCCATGGAGCCTGCAAGTCCACGGCGTCTGACGCCGCTGATTGGAAGGCCGCCGGCGGCAGCGCTATAAAACCTCTGGTGATTGCACGGTGACCACCACCGTCTGGACAACGCCCTCACGCTCGCGGCTGCGCAGCCACCAGATGGCGCCTTTCTTGATTGCGCAGTCGCTTGCCTGCAAACCCAGCAGCTGGGCGATGGCCTGGCCCAGCACCGGTTGATGGCCGACCACGAGGATGGGTGATCCTCCATGCGGCCATTGCACCAGTTCCAGCAACTGCGCCGTCGTGGCGCCTGGCGCCAGTTCCGGCCTGACCTTGTACTTGCGACCCAGTGCGAGCGCTGTCTGCTCGCAGCGTCTGGCAGGGCTGACCACCATATGGCATCCCTCCGGCAGCTGCCGGTCAAGCCACGCCGCAATCCGGCTTGCCTGCTTTTCGCCGCGCCCTGTCAGCGGGCGGGCCAGGTCGGCACGCACATCATCCCTGATATCGGCCGGCAGACCGCCTGCCTCTGCATGACGCCACAGGATCAGGTCCATGTTTTACACCCCTTGGTTGTGCGCCTACGACGCGATTGGCGCTTGTGCGGCATAGCGTTGCATCAGGGCGGTCTGTGCACTGTGGCCACCGGCGCTGACCACAGCGCCCACGCGGCGATAGGAACCGTCAGATTGCAGATCCCACGCATCCACGCCATCGTGCAGCGCTGCAACCAGGCACTCGTCGATGATGCGCTGGCGGATGACTGGGTCCGCCACCGGCCAGGCGAGCTCGATCCGGCGCAGCATGTTGCGGTTCATCCAATCGGCGCTGGACAGCAGCAGCTCTTCGTCGTCGCCACACCGGAAATAAAACACACGTGTGTGTTCTAGAAATCTGCCAATAATGGAACGTACCCGGATGTTGTCGGTAAGGCCGGGCACCTGCGCCGCCAGCATGCAGGCGCCGCGCACGATGAGGTCAATCCTGACGCCGCGCTGCCCTGCCCTGATCAGCGCAAGCATCAGGTTTTCATCCGTCAGGGCATTCATCTTGGCCACGATCCGGGTGTCCTTGCCCTTCAACGCCGCCTGACCCAGCGCATCGATCCGGTCAATCAGCCGGCCATGCAACTGCAGGGGAGCGAGCAACAGGTGATGCAGCCTGGGCAATCGGCTCTGGCTTGCCAGGTGCACAAAGACGTTGTCCATATCCTGCGTCATCGTCGGCGATGCGGTGAGGTAGCTGATGTCGGTATAAAGCCGCGCGGTGCGCGGGTTGTAATTGCCGGTCGACAGATGTCCGTAGCGCACCAACCGGCGACCTTCGCGCCGGGTGACCAGCAGCATCTTGGCATGCGTCTTGAGCCCAACCACGCCATACACCACCTGGGCGCCGACGGACTCGAGCATTTCGGCCCAGTTGATGTTGGCCTCTTCATCGAACCGCGCTTTCAATTCCACGACGACAGTGACCTCTTTGCCGCGCCGCACCGCTTCGCGCAGCAGCAGCATCAGGGCTGAATCAGCACCAGTCCGGTAGATGGTCTGCTTGATCGCCAGTACCGCGGTGTCATTGACCGCCTCGCGCAAAAACTCAAGCACCCCATCGAAGCTTTCATAAGGCTGGTGGATGGATACGTCCCCTTGCTTGAGCCGCTGGAAGAACGATTGCCCCGGCGTCAGCTGAACCGGGTAACAGGGCTGGTGGGCCCTGAACAACAGCTTGGGGTCATTCACCAAATCAACCAGCTGGGTGAGCCTTACCAGGTTGACAGGGCCGTGGACACGGTAAAGCGCAAGCGCCGGCAAATCGAACTGCTTGAGCAGAAAGCTCGACAGATGCTCGGAGCACCCTGCGGAAACCTCCAGCCGCACCGCTTGGCCATAGTGCCGGTGTTCAAGCCCCTTGCGCAGGGCCTTGCGCAGGTTTTGCAGGTCGTCTTCATCGACCGCCAGATCGGAATGGCGCGTCACACGGAACTGTGAAAACTGCCCCACCTGACGCCCCGGAAACAGCTCATCAAGATGCGCACGTATCACGCTGGACAGCGAGACAAACAGACGCTGATTGACAGCTTTGGAAGCTTGACCCATCGACAGCACCGGCATGCGAATAAAGCGGGGCAGTACGCGCGGCACCTTGACGATGGCGATATCGTTTTCGCGGCCAAAAGCGTCCGGGCCGCCCAGCCTGACGATGAAGTTCAGCGACTTGTTGGCCACCTGCGGAAACGGATGCGAAGGATCGAGCCCCACCGGTACCAAAAGCGGCTGTACTTCGCGCCGGAAATAGCCTTTGACCCAGCGCCGCTGCGCGGCACTCCGCTCTCCGTGAGAGACGATGCGAATGCCCTCGTTCTCAAAGGCGGGCAACAACCCGTCGTTATAAAGCGCGTACTGCCGCGCCACCATGTCGTGCGCCGCGGCGGAAATGGCCGCGAAGGAGCGAACCGAGTACACGCCCTTTTTATCGCCAGCCTGCGCAGCGGTCAGGTGCGGTGCGGCGCGTACTTCGAAAAACTCGTCCAGGTTAGACGACACGATGCACAGGTAGCGCAGCCGCTCCAGCAGCGGCACATCGGCCCGCAAGGCCCAGTCCAGCACACGCTCGTTGAAAGCCAGAATGCTGTGGTCACGGTCGAGAAATTGAACAGGCAGTGCAGCAGGCATTGGCAACGGCAATGTTGGCGGTAAGGACAGGGAAGACAAGAATGAAGGAGCCAGGCGGGCGACTGCTGTAATAAAAAGTTACGCCAGTGTTCACAACTTTGATGACAGCTGTGTGACAGCGTCATTTTGTGCCGATGCCTGAGAACGCGCTGAAGTCAGTATCGCGGCGCAGGCGACGTGAAGGGGCTGGCGCGTGGCCGATCACATGGCGGCAAGGCACTCGGGCCCCCACGTTTTTATGATCGGTCCGACCGTGCGGTGGGCAGTCCTTCCAGCCAGACACGACTTCCGGCCTTGAAACGCAAACCCCGGCATATACGCCGCCCGAAAATACTGACGAGCCTGCCGCCTGCCGCCTGCCGCCTGCCGGTGTTGACCGGTTAATGCTGCAAACCTCGGCACGCCGTCTGGCTCAACTGTGATGCATAGTCGCTGAAATGTTGGAGCATTATTTATAAACGAAAATGGTCTCTAGACCAATCCCTGATTGGACCTATCGCTATTGATAAAGTAGCATACACAACGATGCAGAACGCCTCTTGATAGCGGCCGAATTGGCTGCTGGTCTGCTGAAAACCAAACCCACTGGATTGCCGTGCTTGTTGCGTTAGTCATTTTTATAGCTACCCTGGTCCTGGTCGTCTGGCAGCCGCGCGGTCTGGGCATTGGCTGGAGCGCATCGCTGGGCGCATCTGCCGCGCTGCTGGCCGGCGTCGTTCAGCTGTCGGACATTCCCGTTGTCTGGCATATCGTGTGGAACGCCACGGCGACTTTCATCGCGATCATCATCACCAGCCTGCTGCTGGACGAAGCCGGTTTTTTCGAGTGGGCCGCCCTGCATGTGGCGCGCTGGGGCAAGGGCAACGGCCGCAGGCTTTTCGCCCTGATCGTGTTGCTGGGCGCGGCCATTTCTGCGCTGTTTTCCAATGACGGTGCGGCCTTGATACTCACGCCCATCGTCATGGCCATGCTGATGGCACTCGGCTTTGGCAGCGGCGCCACGCTCGCTTTTGTGATGGCGGCGGGCTTCATTGCCGATACCGCCAGCCTACCGCTGGTCGTGTCAAACCTTGTCAATATCGTGTCGGCTGATTTTTTCGGCATTGGTTTTGGCCGTTATGCATCGGTCATGGTCTGGGTCAACCTGGCCAGCGTGGCGGCCAGCCTGCTGGTATTGCTGCTGTATTTCAAAGCCAGCATTCCTGCACGCTATGCAGTGGCCCAGGTACGGCTTCCTTCCGAGGCGATTCGCGACCGCGCCACCTTCAACGCGGGGTGGGTCGTGGCGGTACTGCTGCTCGCAGGATTCTTTGTCCTCGAGCCACTTGGCGTTCCGGTCAGCGTGGTGGCGGCTGTCGGCAGCGTGGTCCTGTTGGTCGTTGCCGGCCGTGGCACTGCGATTTCCACCCGGAAGGTGCTGGCAGGCGCGCCCTGGCAAATCGTGATTTTTTCATTGGGTATGTACCTGGTGGTGTATGGTCTCAGGAACGCAGGCCTGACAACGCATATGGCAACGCTGCTGAATGTGTTTGCAGAGGGCGGTGTGTGGGGAGCGGCACTTGGCACGGGCATGTTGAGCGCCCTGCTGTCGTCGGTGCTGAACAACATGCCGGCGGTTCTGGTCGGCGCGTTATCGATTGATGCCAGCAGCGCACAAGGCGCGGTCAGAGAGGCGATGGTTTATGCCAACGTGATCGGCTGCGACCTGGGACCCAAGATCACGCCGATCGGCAGCCTTGCCACCTTGCTGTGGCTGCATGTGCTGGCAAGTAAAGGCATCAGGATCACCTGGGCCTACTACTTCCAGGTAGGTCTGCTGCTGACAGTGCCGGTGCTGCTGGTGGCGCTGGCGGCACTGGCTCTGCGCCTCAGCGTGGCATGAGCCTGGCCGGTACGGCGCGCACACCATCCGGAGGCTGCCAATAGACTGATAACCTCATGCGCATGACGCAAGGCCGCCGCTCCACCATCACCAGCCTCGGCATTGCCCAAACCCTGGCGTGGGCTTCCAGCTACTACCTGCCCGCCATTCTGGCGACGCCCATGGCGCGAGATGCAGGGGTCAGCAGTTCGCTGGTCTTTGGCGCGTTTTCGCTTGCGCTGGTGGTTTCGGCGGTGCTGGGCCCGGCAGCGGGCCAGGCGATTGACCGACGTGGTGGCCAGCCTGTGCTGAGCGCCAACAGCTTGGTGTTTGCCGCCGGGCTGCTTGTACTCGCCTTCGCCCAGGGAGCTGTCGGCCTTTTCGCGGGCTGGGCTATTTTGGGAATCGCCATGTCAGCCGGCCTTTACGAAGCCGCATTTGCGGCGCTGGTGCATCTGTACGGCAAACAGGCGCGTGGCGCCATCACCGGCATCACCCTGTTTGCGGGCTTTGCCAGCACGATTGGCTGGCCGCTTACCGCCTGGTTCGAGTCGCAGTGGGGTTGGCGCGGGGCCTGCATGGCCTGGGCCGCGATTCACCTGCTGATAGCGCTGCCCCTGAACTGGTGCCTGCCTTCGAAGGCGCCTCCCGTCGACGATCTCGTACCTCCCAACCCGGCGGACAACGCCCCGGTCAACATCGATGTACATGGCATGGCAGAACAGCATCCGGCAGCAGGTTTGGGTGCCAGACCTCCGCCAAGATCCGAGAGCGGCGCGGTTCGCACATCCGTGTTGCTGGCGCTTGTTTTTGCCGTAACCTGGTTCATCAGCACGGCTATGGCGGCGCATCTGCCGCGGCTTTTGCAGGCGCAGGGCATTCCCCTTGCAACCGCGCTGGTCTTCGCTGGCCTGGTCGGTCCAGCGCAGGTAGCGGGACGCCTGCTGGAATACGGCCTGCTGCGCAATGTGCATCCGTTGGTATCCGCCCGGGTCGCCGGCGCTATGCATACCTGCGGCGCAACCTTGTTTCTGCTGGTCGGGGTTCCTGCTGGTGCGCTGTTTACGCTGATGCATGGTGCGGGCAACGGCGTTTTGACCATCGCCAAAGGTACCTTGCCGCTGGCGCTTTTCGGTGCCAAAAACTATGGCGCGCGGCAAGGGCTGCTGATGGTGCCAGCCCGGTTTGCCCAGGCATCGGCACCCTACCTCTTCGGCCTTGCGCTGGACCGCTTCGGTGGAGCAGCCTTGTGGTTTTCGGCAGCCGCAGGACTGCTCGGCTTTGCGGCCCTGATGCTGCTGGGCATGGAAAGCGAAGACCAGCGATCCGCAGCTTGATTCTTCTGGCAGGCGGCAGGGCTGCTGCTCAGGCTTTTGTCATGGAAGCCAGGCAACCGCCGCCGGGTGGCCGGCTAGTCGAGCCACTTCTGTAGAAACTGGGCGGTGCCCATGGCAGGGTCGAGTTGATAGGCCGCAAAGCCCATGCGTTCATAGAGCCGAATCGCGCTTCGATTGCCCTGCAACACCTCAAGCGTCAGCTTGCAGGCGCCGCGCCTGACGGCGATGTCCTCTACCAGGTCAAGCATTTTTTCAGCCAGCCGCTGGCCCCGCTGGCTGGCGACCACCACCACGTCATGCACATTGATGAGCGGCTTGCACGCAAAGGTCGAAAAGCCCTCCATGCAGTTGACCAGGCCCACCGGCTCTTTGCCGATGAAGGCCAGAACGGTAAAGGCCTGCGGTCGGGCTGCCAGCGCACTGGCAAGATTGCTTTGCGTGAATTCGCCCAGCGGCTCGCCGCCTCCGCTGATGTCCCGGGCGTAAGCGTCCAGCAAGCTGAGCAATGCCGATGCGTGTTGTGGATTGGTGTAGTCCGCTTGCACTATATGAACCGATGGGATGGGCGATGGAAGTTGTGGCATGAACGCAATGGGGGTGGTTGCCGAAGGGTATTTCTGTCTCGGTTGCAAGCGACTCTGGGGGGCGGACATGACGACTGAAAGCGGGGGCGTAGAGTCACAGTCTGACGCTGCGTGCGCTATCAAATAAATAGCTATCACGCCTGTTGGAAAGACCTTGTGGCGGACTGAATGATGGAATCTGTAACAACTGTGTCAGTGTGCGCCCACAAGAAGTTCATATGTTGACCGACTGCGGCGATCCGGTTTCCCAGAAAAATGACAGTGTCGCTGATAGTTCCCACAAGCTCAACAGCTTTACAGGTGAGCTACCACTAGACACATAACAAACGCACCCTAGCGGAACCCTGTTTATGGTTAGGGTGCGACATATTTCAACCGGAGAAGATGACATGGCTGTATTGGTAGTTCCTAGTTCGCTCAGGCGATACACAGATCAGCAAAGCCGCATTTCGATGAATGCGCAGACCGTGGAGCAAGCCCTTGAGCTTTTTGCCGCCACATCTGCAGAGCTGAGAAACCACCTCTTCTCAGGCAAGGGCTTGCGGAATTTTGTCGTGGTGTGCAAAAACAACAAGGACATCAGGCTGCTCGACGGCATGTCCACGTTGATCGGCAACGACGACGAAGTCCGCATTGTCGCCAGCGTGGCGGGCGGTTGATATGGGCGCTTCAGACATGCATCAGGTGGGCGATGACAGCCTGCCGCAACTGACTGCTGACGAACTGCGCCGATTTTCACGCCATCTGATTCTTCCGGAATTTGGCCTGACAGCGCAGCGCCGGCTCAAGGCGTCAAGTGTGCTGCTTATCGGGCTTGGCGGGCTGGGAAGTCCGGCGGCCCTGTACCTGGCAGCTGCCGGTGTTGGGCGGATCGGTCTTGTCGACGCGGATGTGGTCGAGGAGAGCAATCTTCAGCGCCAAATCATTCATGGCCACTCGGTTCTGGGCAAGCTGAAGGCTGAGAGCGCAGAGACACGGATGCTCGATCTCAACCCGAGCCTCGTCATTGAGCGCCACGATGTGCGGTTCAATCTTGAGAATGCGCTGGAGCTTATCGGCCAGTATGACGTCGTCATTGACGGTACCGATAATTTTCCGACTCGCTACCTGGTCAATGACGCCTGCGTCAAGCTGGGCAAGCCGAACGTATTCGGCAGCGTGCTGCGTTTTGATGGACAGCTCAGCGTGTTTGACGCGCGTTTCGGGCCCTGTTATCGCTGTCTGTTTCCAGAACCACCACCGGCCGAGCTTTCAATGAACTGCTCTGAAGCAGGGGTGCTGGGCGTCCTTCCTGGCGTCATTGGTTCGCTGCAAGCGACCGAAGCCATCAAGATCCTGAGCGGCGTCGGTACACCTCTTGTTGGCCGCATGTTGATTTATGACGGCCTGGATATGAGCTTTGACACCATCGACATTCTCAAGTCGGCGGATTGCCCGGCCTGCAGCCTCAAGGGTATGGGCGCACCCTTGAAAGAAACCTTGATGGTTTGCGCGGCCCCGGTTGGGCAATCCCTATCGTGCGACGCTTTGCTGCGCCGGTTGAATGAGGCAGACGACCTGCTGGTGGTCGATGTTCGTAATCCAGTCGAATGGGCGCAAGGGATGATCGGCGGAGCCATCGGCCTGCCGAAGCCAAGACTGGAACAAATGCTGGCCGAGCCTGGCGCGCGGCCGTTGCCGCAAGGCCAGGACATCGTTGTCGTGTGTCAGTCGGGCATGCGCAGCAGCGCTGTAATCAGAGCGCTGCAGGCGGCGGGCTATGACGCCAAGCGCCTGTACAACCTTGAGCGCGGAATGGCGGCCTGGACCGGACCCTCCGAGCCACCAGACAGCGCAGATACGGCTTTGCGACAGGACGCCCCTGCGATTCAACCGCATTGACAGGCGCATAAAGGTATCTGAAGCACATTCCTATCCGCGCATCGTTGGCCTGATCAACAACTCCTTTAAAAAATACGCCCATGACCCTCCATCAGTCCAGCCCAGCCAGTGACGCCATCGTCAGGCGTATAGCCAGTCTGTCGCCTGCGGGAACCCTATTGACGCCCACGTTTCTTGGGCAACTTGAAGAAGCAACACGCGAACTCATTGCTCTTTTCAAGGAGCAAGGCAAGCTTGAAGAAAATCCGGCTGCGCTCGCCCTGAATCGAACGGTGGATTTGCATCGCGAGGCTGCACAGGCATGCCTGGCCGGAAAACGGGTGCTGTTGACGGGAGGCCTGGGCTGTGTGGGTTCTCGCCTGATTCCCCTGCTGACGGAACTCGGTGCGGTGCAGATTGTCATCGTGGACATTGCGGTTCCCGACGAGTCCGACAGCGGCCGCCCCAACGCATTTCAAGACGACAAGTTGCCACAGCTTCTGTTCAAGGTAGATGTGCGGCATGCTGACGCGCTGGGTGAGGTTTTTGCCAGAGTTCGCCCCGACATTGTGTTCCATCTCGCCAGTATTCGTGAGCCAGGACGGGCCGAGGCAGTGGTGCGTGAGGCCATTGAAACCAATGTTTTCGGCACCCGCAATGTCATCAACGCCTGCCTCCAGCATGGCGTGAAGGACGCAATTTACTCGTCGACAGGCAAATGCTTTGCTTATCTGTCTGACCATGTCTACACTGGCAGCAAGAAGCTGGCGGAAGCCCAATGGGTCGCGGCAGGCCGGCGCCATCCGGTGACGCGTTTTCGCTTCACCCGTTTTACCCACATCATGGAAAACGGCGTCATTGCACAAGACATCGCAGATGGCATCGCCAATGGGCTGGTCGGCCTGCATGGGCCAGACAGAAACTTCAACATTCAGAATCTTCGCCAAGCCTGCCACCTGCTGGTCAATGCCCTGGCGCTTGCTGACCAGACGCCGGCGGATGGCTTTTGGGCAGCCGTGGACCTGGGCTGGCCGGTCAACACGCTGGAGCTCGCGCTTTACAAGATCTACCGCTCCGAGAAGCCCGTCGCTATTCATTTCCTGGGCGTTCCCAAAGGATATGACGAGGTGTTTTTCCGCGGCCAGTTTTCATGGAGCGGTGAGACGGAATACCACCCGCTGATCAATGCGCTGGAGGCGCCTGATGGTTTTGGAGACAGCACCGGCACGATGGTGGGCGCGCGCGTTCAGCCATTCAGCGAACAAGCGCTTGCCAACGAACTGGATACGCTAGAAAGTGCCCTGGCAGATACGAGCCTGGATGTCGTGGAGGTAAAAAGCGCACTGAATGCAGCCGGCTTGGGCATGGCGCGCGCGATGTTCGCCAAGGCCGACCTGTCGCGCCTAATCGACATCCTGTGGTGGGGCGCGGCTCCTCCCTGGGCTGGTAAAAACGCTGTGGAAGCGGCGCGATTCCAGAAGGTCATCGATCTGCTTGCGGACAACATCACAGACCGCCTCAAGCGGGATTCAAGCACGCTGGATGACCAAACGCGGCAGATGCTGCTTGACGTGGCTGAAACCCTGGCCCAGGTCGAAGCACTGAGTGGTCGCGCCGAGCGAATCCGGAATCTTGTGGAACCTGTTTCCGAGCCACAGGTAGCGTTGACAGCTGCCCACCAGTGACCGTTTAGCAGTTAACGGACAAGGACGGGCATTGGCCTTTGCAAGACCAATGCCTGTCTTCACCGCACGGTGTCAGCAATCCGTTCGGCCAAGGTTTCGGCGTGACGGGCATCAACGGCTTCTACCATTACCCTTAGCAACGGTTCGGTTCCACTGGCTCTGATCAACACCCGGCCGGTCTTCCCTAGCTCTGCCTCGGCCGCCTGGGTCTCATGCGCCAGCTGCGGGTTGTTCTTCCAGTCCTGCCCGGGCTTTAAACGGATGTTGACAAGGGTCTGGGGAAAGAGCACCACGTCTGCCAGCAACTGGCTCAGCGTTTTTCCACTGCGAACGCATGCCTGCAAGACCTGCAATGCACTGATGAGGCCATCTCCGGTTGTGTGTTTATCAAGCGCCAGCAGGTGGCCGGAACCTTCACCGCCAAGCAGCCAGCCGCGTTTTTCAAGTTCTTCGAGCACATACCGGTCACCCACCCGGGCTCGCACGAACTCGACGCCCTTTGCCTTCAAGGCGACCTCGACCGCCATATTGGTCATCAACGTACCAACGGTGCCCGGCACCGGCTCACCACGCGCCAGCCGCTCATTGACCATGAGGAACAGCACCTCGTCGCCATTGAACAGCCGGCCGTCTGCATCCACCAGCTGCAAGCGGTCAGCGTCGCCGTCGAGTGCCACGCCGTAGTGCGCTTTGTGCAGCTTGACAGCTTCAATCAGCGCTTCAGGATGGGTAGCACCCACGCCGCTGTTGATATTCATGCCGTCTGGCGAGCATCCGATGGCGATGACCTCTGCACCCAGCTCATGAAACACTTTGGGCGCAATCTGGTACGCCGCTCCATGGGCGCCATCGACCACAATTTTCAGGCCCTTCAAGGTCAGGTCGTTGGCGAACGTGCTTTTGCAAAACTCGATATAGCGCCCCGCCGCGTCATCGAGCCGGCGCGCTTTTCCCAGCGAAGCCGACTCGGCCCAGGCTGGCGCCTGTTCAAGGGCCGCTTCCACCATCAACTCCCAGCTGTCGCCCAGCTTGGTGCCCTGGGCACTGAAAAACTTGATGCCGTTATCGGCATACGCGTTATGGCTGGCACTGATGACCACACCCAGGCTCGCACGTTGCGCGCGCGTCAAGTAGGCAACGCCAGGTGTTGGCAAGGGCCCCAGCAACACGACGTCCACGCCAGCAGAGTTGAAGCCGGACTCCAGCGCACTTTCAAGCATATAGCCTGAGATGCGGGTGTCCTTGCCGATGAGAACGGTCGGGCGGGATTCGCCTTGTTTCAGCACCCGCCCGACGGCATGCGCCAGCCGAAGCACGAAGTCGGGAGTGATGGGTGCCTGGCCTACCGTACCTCGGATGCCGTCGGTGCCAAAGTACTTCTGTGTCATGCGGTCCTTCAAATTGCGATCAGGTTGCATTGTTGTATGTCTACAAAATAGATGCCTCACATTTTAGTGAGGGTCGTTACGGCATCAGCGTGCCGCGGACCACACCTTGAGAGCCTGCACAGTGTGGCGCACGTCATGCACTCGCACAATTCTGGCACCCCGCTCTACCGCCAGCAACGCAGCTGCCAGGCTGGGCGCTAGCCGGTCGGCAATGTTCATCTGCGCAGCACCATCCGGCAACGCACTGGCGACAGCCGCCAGCGAAGACTTTCGCGACCACCCCGCCAGCAAGGGATAACCGCAAGCGAGTAGTTCGTTCTGCCGCGCCAGCAGTGAAAAATTCTGTGCAACCGTCTTGCCGAAACCGATACCGGGATCGAGCACGATACGGCGCGCATCAACGCCCAGGCCTTCCAGCGCGCCCGCCTGATCGATCAGAAAGGTTTTGACCGACGCCAGCACATCGCCATCGGGAGGCGATACCTGCATCGTCAGCGGCTCCTTGTGCATATGCATCAGGCACACACCGCAGCTGGCGTGCCTGGCGACGATGTGCCGGGCGCCCGGCTGGCGCAGGGACCAGATGTCATTGATGATGTCGGCGCCAAGGTCTAGAGCAGCCTGCATCACCTGCGGTTTGTAGGTATCGACTGATATTGGCACACCCAGTTGAACCGCATGCCGTACCACCGGCAACACACGCACCAGCTCTTCATCAAGCGCCAGCGGAATGGCACCGGGGCGTGTGGATTCGCCCCCGATGTCCAGGATATCGGCACCTTCCCGGAGCAACTGGTCGCAATGGTCGAGAACGGCCTTGAGGCCAGCAGAAGTACCCACTTGGCGGCCCCCATCCGAGAACGAGTCGGGTGTGGCATTCACAATGCCCATCACGCGTGGCGAAGCAAGATCAATGGCAAATCGCGAGGTTTGCCAGATGGCATGATAGTCAGGATGCATGAACGGTAACAATAGACGGCAAGAAAAAACCCGGTGTGAACCGGGTTTGATGATGGTTGCGATACCTGGTTATCAGGCTGCGGTGGGTGCTGGTTCGGTAGCCACCGCAGGTGTACCACCGGTAGGGCCGCTGCCACCGCCCACTGATGGGTTACGCGGCGTCCAGTCTTTTGGCGGCCGCGGATCACGGCCGGCCATGATGTCATCGATCTGCTCGATATCGATGGTTTCCCATTCCAGCAAAGCCTTGGCCATGGCGTGAATCTTGTCCTGGTTGCCTTCGATCAGGTTGCGGGCCAGCGCATACTGCTGGTCAATGATCCGGCGCACTTCGCCATCGACTTTTTGCAGCGTTGATTCACTCATGTTGTTGGTCTTGGTGACTGACCGCCCCAGGAAAACCTCGCCCTCGTTTTCAGCGTAGACCATGGGCCCCAGCGCCTCGGTCATACCGTAGCGGGTCACCATGTCACGGGCCAGGGAAGTGGCACGCTCGAAGTCGTTGCTGGCGCCAGTGGTCATCTGGTTCATGAAGACTTCTTCAGCGATACGTCCGCCAAACAGCATGCTGATCTGGCTGAGCATGTATTCACGGTCGTAGCTGTATCGATCCTGCGCCGGCAAGCTCATCGTCACACCTAGCGCACGGCCGCGAGGAATGATGGTGACCTTGTGCACCGGGTCGCACTTGGGCAGCATCTTGCCCAGTAATGCGTGGCCCGACTCGTGGTAGGCGGTATTACGGCGCTCTTCCTCGGGCATCACCATGCTCTTGCGCTCGGGGCCCATCAATATCTTGTCCTTGGCTTTCTCGAAATCCTGCATTTCAACAGTACGGGCGCTACGACGCGCAGCCATAAGCGCAGCCTCGTTGCACAGGTTTGCCAGGTCTGCCCCCGACATGCCTGGCGTACCACGAGCGATCACGCTCGGGCTGACATCCTGGCCCAGCGGCACCTTGCGCATATGCACGTTCAGAATCTGCTCTCGGCCGCGAATATCAGGAAGCGTCACATACACCTGCCGGTCAAAACGTCCCGGACGGAGCAATGCTGCGTCCAGAATGTCGGGCCGGTTGGTAGCCGCAACCACGATCACGCCAACATTGGTCTCAAAACCGTCCATTTCGACCAGCATCTGGTTGAGTGTCTGCTCCCGCTCGTCATTTCCGCCGCCGAGGCCGGCACCGCGCTGGCGTCCTACGGCATCGATCTCGTCGATGAAGATGATGCAAGGTGCGTTTTTCTTGGCGTTGTCGAACATGTCGCGAACGCGCGAAGCGCCAACGCCGACAAACATTTCCACAAAGTCAGAGCCGGAAATCGAGAAGAAAGGTACCTTGGCTTCACCTGCAATACTTTTTGCGAGCAGGGTCTTGCCGGTGCCCGGAGGGCCAACCAGCAACAGCCCACGCGGAATGCGCCCGCCGAGCTTCTGGAATTTCTGCGGGTCTTTCAGAAAGTCCACGACTTCCTTGACCTCTTCCTTGGCTTCGTCGCAGCCTGCCACGTCCGCAAACGTCACGGGGTTTGTGGATTCATCAAGCAGACGCGCCTTGGATTTTCCGAAACTGAAGGCACCACCCTTTCCCCCGCCCTGCATTTGGCGCATGAAGTAGACCCACACACCGATCAGCAACAACATCGGGCCCCAGCTGACCAGCAAGGTCATCAAAAGCGAGCCTTCTTCGCGCGGCTTGACATCAAACTTGACATCGTTGGCAATCAGGTCGCCGACCAGCCCGCGATCCAGGTAGGTGGCGGTGGTCCGGATCTTTCGGTCGTCATTGGTAACAGCGGCAATCTCGGTGCCACCCTGGCCCTCTGCAATGGTTGCCGTCTTGATACGTCTGCCGCGAACTTCCTCCAGGAAGTCGGAATAGCCCATGTAGTTGGACCCGGCGCCGCCTCGCGTGTCAAATTGCTTGAACACGGTGAAAAGCACCATGGCTATGACCAGCCAGACTGCAATTTTTGAAAACCACTGATTATTCAAGGAGGACTCCGATGTAAAAACCCAATGTTGCTGGGATGGCACATGCGCCTGATTTTAGGCCTTTCAAGGGGCCAAACCCGACAACGCCAGCCTTACGCCCCTTGATGGGAAGCGGTTTTAGACAGTTTCAGCCCTTAATCTGGATCTGAATCGCGCTTTGCGGAAGCGCCGCCCGTCAATTTGAGACCAGTGCCCACCAGAAAAGTTTCAGACGAACCAGGCCGGGAGGCTTTCGGCTTGAACCGTTTCACAAGCTTGAAGGTGTCCTTGAACAGCTTGACCATGGGGTCGTATGCGCCACCGTGAAACAGCTTCACCACCAATGATCCGTCACGCTTGAGGTGCTGGCACGCAAAGTCCACGGCCAGTTCTACCAGGTCGCTGATGCGCGCAGCGTCTGCCGATTCAATGCCCGACAGGTTCGGCGCCATGTCGGAGACGACCACATCAACCTGCTTTCCGTCCGGCCCGGCTGCAAGCGTTTCTTCAAGCAACGCCAAAACCTCAGCCTCCCGAAAGTCGCCCTGGATGAAAACCACGCCTTCAATCGGCTCCATGGGCAGCATGTCCAGCGCCACGATCCTTCCATTCAGTTCGCCCGCTGCAGCACCTGTGGGTGACATCTTGCGCCGTGCGTACTGGCTCCAGGCGCCCGGCGTGCTTCCCAGATCAACCACAAGATAACCCGGACGGATCAGCCCCAGGCTCTCATCAATTTCCTTCAGCTTGTACGCCGCCCGCGCCCGATAGCCTTCTTTTTTGGCCAGCTTGACATAGGTGTCGTTGATATGGTCGTGCAGCCACGCCTTGTTGACCTTGCCGCCGGTTTTGGAAACGGCCTTGAGAACAGTCTTGCTTACAGGCTTGGCGGCAGGCTTCGTATTTGCTTTCATGGGGCCGATTGTCACCGGGCAGGAAAGCCAGCCAACTCCAACGATAATTGCCCCATGGCTCATATACAACTCACACCTGCCCAGCGAAAAGGCCATCGCGCCGAGGCGCACCACCTGAACGCCGTCGTCATGATCGGCTCGGACGGCCTGACGGACGCTGTCAAAAAAGAAACCAATGCCGCCCTTGACGCGCACGGGCTGATCAAGGTGCGCGTCCAGTCGGACGACCGTGCCAGCCGGGAAGCGATTTTTCAGACGCTGGCCGATGAACTGAACGCAGCGCCAATCCAGCATATTGGCAAGCTGCTGGTGCTGTGGCGGCCCATGCCGGAGAAGGAAAAAAAGGTTAACGAAGACCGTATGCCGGGTCCGCGCGATGTGAAAGTGCTCAAAAACAGCGCACGTTATGGCCAGCGGCCAGAGGTCAAGACCCTTCGCGTGCTGGGCAATCAGCGCCTGACACCTGGCGGCACCGTCAAGCGCGCCAAACCCAAGCAGCGCAGCATCAAGAAAAGATCACAGGATTGAGTGCCAGGCGGTTCGCCGCCCGGTGCCACGCATGCTGGCTTGCTGGGTGTCCACGGCACGAACAAAGAGCAAATTCGCCGCAGCTCTTTATTTCCGACCCTGTAGACCAAAGGTAGATGCCATGAACAATCCACTTCTCGATTTCTCAGACCTTCCGCTGTTCGACCGCATACAGCCCGAGCATGTAGGACCCGCTGTTGACAGCCTTCTGAACGAGGCAGACGCCGCACTGGAAAGCGTGACCGCTGCGGACTTCCCGGCAAGCTGGACCGCCATTGCCGCCAGCCTGGATGTATCAACCGAGCGCCTGAGCCGGGCCTGGGGCGCGGTCAGCCACCTCAACAGCGTGGCCGATGCGCCAGAGCTGCGCGCCGCGTACAACGCGGCGCTGCCCAGGGTCACCGAGTTCTGGACACGCCTGGGTGCAGACGAACGCCTGTATGCCAAATACAAGGCGATCGACCCCGCCACGCTGAATGCCGAGCAGCGCCAGGCGCATAAAAACGCAGTTCGCAATTTTGTGCTGTCCGGAGCGGAGTTGACCGGCCTTGCCAAGGAGCGCTTTGCCGCCATTCAGGAACGGCAGGCCGAACTCAGCCAGAAGTTCAGCGAGAACGCACTTGACGCCACCGACGCGTTTGCCTACTACGCCACCGCTGATGAGCTGGCGGGCGTTCCTGCCGATATCGTGCAAAGCGCGCGAGACCAGGCGCAGGCCGAAGGCAAGGACGGCCACAAGCTGACCCTGAAAATGCCCAGCTATCTGCCGGTGATGCAGTTTGCGCACAGCAGCGCGTTGCGCGAGATGCTCTACCGCGCCTATAGCACCCGCGCAAGCGACCAGGCGCCACAAGAATTCAGCAAGTTCGACAACAGTGAAATCATTCAGGAAATCCTGTCCTTGCGGCGCGAGGAAGCCTGGCTGTTGGGGTACCAGAATTTTGGCGAGGTATCGGTCGTCGCAAAAATGGCCAAGTCACCCGACGAAGTGGTGGTTTTCCTTCGTGACCTGGCGAGACGCGCGCGGCCTTATGCAGAGCAGGATGTGGCGGACCTGCGCGCCTTTGCCGCCCGTTCGCTGGGGCTCACTGACCCGCAACCCTGGGACTACGCCTACATCGGCGAAAAGCTGAAAGAAGAGCGCTATTCCTTCAGCGAACAAGAGGTCAAGCAGTACTTCACCGCGCCCAAAGTGCTTGCCGGGCTTTTCAAGATCGTCGAAACGCTTTTCGAAGTGGACATCTGCAAGGATTCGGCGCCGGTATGGAAGCCGGGCGTCGACTTTTACCGTATCGAGCGTGCAGGCCAGTTGGTCGGCCAGTTCTATCTGGACCAGCCCGCGCGTGCGGGCAAGCGCGGGGGCGCCTGGATGGACGATGTGCGGGCGCGCTGGCTGCGGCCTGACACCGGCAAGCTGCAGACGCCGGTTGCACACCTGGTCTGCAATTTTGCTGAAGGCGTTGGCGAAAAACCCGCCCTGCTCACGCATGATGATGTCACCACCCTCTTTCATGAGTTCGGACACGGGCTGCACCACCTGCTGACGCAAATCAGTGAGCGCGACGTGTCGGGCATCAGCGGCGTCGAATGGGACGCAGTTGAATTGCCGAGCCAGTTCATGGAAAACTTTTGCTGGGAATGGGATGTCCTGAAGCACATGACGGCGCATGTGGAAACCGGCGAAGCCCTGCCGCGTGCGCTGTTTGACAAGATGCTGGCTGCCAAGAACTTCCAGAGTGGCATGCAGACACTGCGCCAGGTGGAGTTCTCGTTGTTTGACATGCTGCTTCACACGGAGCATGACCCTGCCAATGGCTTGATGGACCTGCTCAATGAGGTACGCCGCGAAGTCGCCGTCATACAGGCGCCGCCCTATAGCCGCACCGCGCATACCTTCAGCCATATTTTCTCGGGCGGCTATGCGGCGGGCTATTACAGCTACAAATGGGCTGAAGTGCTGTCGGCCGATGCTTATGCGGCCTTTGAGGAACATGCGCGCCAGCAGCAGCCAGCGCCGGGTGCAGGTACAAACACGGATAGCGCGGCAGCACTGAGCACCGTTAATGTAGAACCCGGCCGTAAATACCGCGAGGCGATTCTGGAGGCCGGCGGAAGCCGGCCGGCGATGGATTCGTTCAAGGCGTTCAGGGGCCGCGAGCCCTCATTGGACGCCCTTCTGCGCCACCAGGGCATGGGTGCATGACGGGCGTAGCCGCTTTCGACCGCACATTGCATGTATTGCTAACGACGGGACAATCATGAAGACATACGCTGGCAGGCTTTGGACACCCATGACTGTGGCGGCGCTGCTGGTGGCCGCGGGCGGACTGGCTGCGCAGACCTCGCAGGCGCAGCAGGTCTACCGCATCGTCGGGCCTGATGGACGGGTGACGTTTTCGGACAAGCCGCCCACCGAGTTCAACGCCAAGGTCACGGCCGGCAGTGGTGGTCCGGCAGGTGCTGCCAATGGCCCTGCACTGCCCTTCGAGTTGCGCCAGATCGCGGCAAAGTATCCGGTGACGCTGTACACCAGCGATGCCTGCGGGCCTTGCGGCTCGGCTCGCACGCTGCTGCTGGCCAGGGGCGTTCCGTTCGCTGAAAAAACAGTCAACAACAATGATGACATTCAGGCCTTGCAGCGCTTGAGCGGCGAGACATCCTTGCCATTTGCGACGGTTGGCAGTCAGCAGCTCAAAGGATTCTCGGATGCGGAATGGACGCAGTTCCTGGACGCAGCCGGTTATCCCAAACAGTCGGTGCTGCCACCCAGTTATCGCCAGCCTGCTGCAGCGCCCCTGGTAGCCGTTGTACAAAAAGCGGCAGCACCGGCGAGTGCCGCTGGGGCGGACGCCCGGCCCGCTGCGCGGCCGGCGCCAGCACCTGCAGCGGCGCCCGCCAACCCGGCCGGCATTCGTTTTTGAAGCGGGTGAAGCCGGTGAAGCGGGTTATGCGAACGAAGCTTTCGCGGCACTAACTTTTGCTTGTCGGCGCGCCGTTGGCGTGCCACCGGACACACCGGTGGACAGCTGAAGCGCCCGGATGTGAGGGCCGCGGCATTCCAGAACTTCAGACGTTCAACCTCGCGAACCTTTTAGCCATCCCAGTCCGCCTGACGTGCCTCCGGGCTTGCTGGCGTTTCTGGGCCGGTACTCGCAACCTACCCAGCCCTGCCAGCCGCAACTAGCCGACACCTCGTCGATGACGCCCAGCAGGTAGTCGTAGTTGAGCTCCCCGACATCGGGCTCATGGCGCTCTGGAACGCCGGCAATCTGAAAATGCCCGACCGTGCCGCCTGGCAGGTATCTGCGGATTTTCATCGCCACATCGCCTTCGACAATCTGGCAGTGGTACAGGTCCATCTGCACCTTCACATTGGGCGCGGCCACCTCCCGGATGATTTCATGTGCATGGTCCTGGCGGTTTAGAAAAAAGAGCGGAATGTCGCGGGTGTTGATCGGCTCGATCAGCACATCCCGCCCGGCCTTGGCGGCCTCAACGGCAGCCCAGCGCAGATTGGCGGTGTAGGTTGGCTGCAGGTCCTCCCGCTCATGACCGGCAGGAATCAAGCCCGCCATCAGGTGGATGCGCGGACAGTCCAGCGCGTCCGCGTATTGCAGCGCCAGCGCCACCCCGGCCCTGAATTCAGCCTCACGTCCTGGCAAGGCAGCGGTTCCGCGGTCGCCGGTCACGTCCCAGGCGTGGGCGATCGTGTCCTTGTCAGTGCCGCCCGGCGGTGCATTGAACAGCACCTGCTGCAGGCCGTTGCCCTTCAGGCGGGCGCCAATCTCTTGCGGGCTGAACGCGTAGGGAAACAGGTACTCGACCCCGGTGAACCCGTCTCTGGCCGCTGCTTCAAAGCGGTCCAGAAACGGCAGGTCGGTGTACATCATTGACAGGTTGGCGGCAAAACGAGGCATGTCTGGTTCCCAGTAGATGATCGGTTGAAGGCGTGGACGGTGCCGTTTGCTCTTACTTTAATAGCTACAATGCCACGTATTTGATGGGCCGGAGCCCGATTTAATCATTATTTTTCTCATCAGCGGCTACCAGCGCGCGCCAAAAACCTGGCGCAATTCCTCAACCTGCGTTTCCTCCAGCGCAGCGAGCGCGCTGCCGTGACCCAGCGCCAGGCTCGCAGTTTCTTCGAGTTCTTCCAGCGTGGCCATCGCCGCAGACGGGCTTTCATGCCAGACATTCGGGCCAAGGCGGGCCAGCATCACCGCGCGTAGCGGCGTGCCGAGTTGGCCGTAGCGGGTGATCACCTCACCCACCGCCTGGGCCCCCACCGGGTCGCCAGGGCGGCAATAGGCGACCACCGGCACGCGGCCGACCTTCATCACGAAATAGGGCGTCAAGGCAGGCAACAATTCGCTGCCATGGGCACGAAGCGTCAGCTGCACGCATGACCTGCTGTGGGTGTGGATCACGCAGCTGGTTTTGGCATCAAAAGGCCTGCTAGCCGAATAGATACGCTGGTGAAGCGCTATGGTTTTACTGGCACGATCGCCGCTGGTCTGCGCCCCATTAGCATCCAGCCGTGCCAGTCGGGCGGGGTCCAGAAAGCCCAGGCAGGCATCGCTTGGTGTAATCAAGACGCCGCCGTCATCCAGCCTGACACTGATATTGCCGGCCGTGGCATGCACATACCCCCGGTCAAACAGGCTTTTGCCAACCCGGCAAATCTCGTCGCGCGCCTGGTTTTCGCTGCTGATCATGCGGGTGTAGCGTTTGCCACGGTTGATTGGGCCAATGCCTTGAAAGCCTTGATGAAAAAATCATCGGTGCCGAAGTTGCCTGACTTCAGGGCCAGGTGCAGGCCCGCCGGCGCAGCGCCACACCGCGCGTGGCACCACGGCACGCCAGGGTCGATCTGGGGCCCGATCTGCAGTTGCGCAATGCCCAGCGCCTGCACACAGGCGCCCGAGGTCTCGCCGCCCGCCACCACCAACTGCCCGACACCCAGCCTGACCAGGCCCAGCGCGACAGCTGCGAGTACCTGCTCGACCAGGGTGCCCGCTTGTTCCACGCCAAGCTCGCCCTGCACAGCCTGGATGCCCTGACTGTCGTCAGTTGAATACACCAGCAACGGGCCGCTGGCCAGCAGTGGTTGTGCCCAGGCCAGCACTTCAGCAGCGACATCGACACCCGCCGCAATCCGCAACGGGTCAATCGCGCGCGCGGGCCGGCCTTGCGCCATGAAGGTTTGAACCTGGCGATTGGTTGCCAGCGAGCAGCTGCCCGACACCACCGCCTGAAAGCCAGCGTGTTCCGGCAAGCCCGCCGCTGCCGGCGACGGCAAAATCCCGAAATTGGCAGGCAGGCCGATGGCCACGCCTGAACCTGCGGTCACCAGCGGCATGTCTTTCAGGGCCGGGCCGAGTCGCATCAGGTCGTCATTGGACACCGCGTCAACGACTGCAATGCCGACACCTTGCGCCTTCAGCTCCCCCATGCGCTGCCGGATAACGGCCTCGCCCCTGGCAACGACAGCATGACCGAGCAGGCCCACCGGGCGGCGGGTTTGCGACTGCATGAGGCGCACCAGGTTCGGGTCGGTCATTGGCGTCAACGGGTGGTTCTGCATCCCGCTCTCATTGAGCAAGACATCGCCGACAAAAAGATAGCCCTTGAACACAGTGCGCTGGTTGTCCGGGAACGCGGGCGTGGCGATGGTGAAATCGGTGCCCACCGCGTCCATCAGGGCTTCCGTCACCGGGCCGATATTGCCTTCGGCCGTGCTGTCAAAGGTGGAGCAATACTTGAAGTAGATCTGCTGCGCGCCTTGCTGCCGCAACCAGGCCAGCGCCTGCAGCGACTGCGCCACCGCCTCCGGCACTGCAATGGTGCGCGACTTCAGCGCGACCACCACCGCATCAACCTCGGCACTCAGGGGATCGGCGGGTACGCCAATGGTCTGCACCACCCGCATGCCGGCGCGAACCAGGTTGTTGGCCAGATCTGTCGCGCCGGTGAAGTCATCGGCAATGCAGCCGAGCAGAATTCCCCGGCCGCCTGCTCCACCCACGCTATCCGGGCTACCGGGCGGGCCATCCGCCGGTCTGAGAAATCCCTTCGGCGCGTCTGAATCGTTTCGCGGTGGTCCGCTACGCCGCTCGGCGGTCATGGCTTCTGCGGCAGGTCAATGCCAGGAAATATCTTGATGACAGCGCTGTCATCCTCACGCCCGAAACCGGCCGTCGAAGCCTGCATGAACATCTGATGCGCGGTGGACGACAGCGGCAGCGGAAACTTGCTGCTGCGCGCCATGTCCAGCACCAGTCCCAGGTCTTTGACAAAAATATCTACCGCCGAAAGTGGTGTGTAGTCAGCCGCCAGCACATGGGCCATGCGGTTTTCGAACATCCAGCTGTTGCCGGCGCTGTGCGTGATGACGTCGTAAAGAGCGGCAGGGTCGACGCCTTCACGCAGGCCCAGCGCCATGGCTTCCGCCGCGGCTGCAATATGCACACCGGCCAGCAGCTGGTTGATGATCTTGACCTTGCTGGCAGGCCCTGCCGTGTTGCCCAGCTTGTAGACCTTGGCTGCCATGGCGTGCAGCAGGGGCTCTGCCACCGCATAAGCGGCAGCCGATCCTGAGGTCATCATCGTCATCTGGCCGCTGGCGGCCTTCGCGGCGCCACCTGAAATCGGCGCGTCGAGGTAAAGAATGCCAAGCTCAGCCAGGCGCTTTTCAAGCGCTACCGACCAGGCCGGCTCGACGGTGGAGCACATCACGAACACGCTGCCCGGCTTCATGCCCGCCGCGCAGCCCTTGTCGCCGAAAAGGACGCTTTCGGTCTGGGCGGCGTTGACCACCACCGACACCACAACATCACAACCATCAGCAAGCCCTGCTGGAGATTCGCAAGCCGTGCCTCCTTGCGCAGCAAATGAATGGGCCGCTTCCAGCCGAACATCGAAAACCCGCAAGGCATAACCCGCGCGGCGCAGTGATTGCGCCATGCCGCTTCCCATGGCGCCAAGGCCGATCAGGCCAGGGATCAAACCCTCTTGGAGGTCGGGATGGAGTCCCGCAGCTGCAGTCATGTGATGTTCCTTGAGGGTTGCCGGTAGCGTCGCGAAAGTCTGCCACAGCCCACCGGTGAAGCGAGCCCATCAGCTTGCGGGCGGGTCGGGACTAACCCGTAGCGACCGTGCACTGACGGTACGTGGCAGGGTGGCGTTAAAACACCAGCGTCTTGACGCCACCAGATGCACCCAGCAGGCATACATTGGCCTTTTGCAGGGCAAACACGCCTACCGTCACCACACCCGGCCACTGGCTCACCTGCAGTTCAAAAGCTTGCGGATCCTGGACCTGCAAACCCGCAACATCCAGAATATGCTGGCCGTTGTCGGTGACGAGCGGCGCGCCATTTTTGCTCCGCAGCGTGGCTGTGCCACCCATCTGCGCAAACTGCCGCGCGATGCGGCTCGCTGACATGGGAATGACTTCTACCGGCACCGGAAAACGGCCCAGGGTCGTGACCAGCTTGCTCTCGTCGGCAATGCAGACAAAGTGCCGCGATTGGGCCGCCACAATTTTCTCGCGCGTGAGGGCTGCTCCGCCGCCCTTGACCATGTGGCCCGCATGGTCTATCTCGTCGGCACCATCGATATAGACCGCCAGCTCGTCGACCTCACTGGCCTCAAACACCCGTATGCCCAACGCCTGCAAACGTTCGGTCGATGCCAGCGAGCTCGATACCGCGCCGGCAATGCTGCCCTTCATCGTGGCCAGCGCGTCGATGAACTTGTTGACGGTGGAGCCGGTGCCGACACCGACGATGCTGCCGGGCTCTATGTAATGCAGGGCCGCCTGGCCGACCAGGGTTTTCAATGCGTCTTGGTTCATATGCGGCTCGTGTGCCTTGGTGTGGGGTGGGGTTGGGGTTGAAGTGCGGATGACGGCCGGTAGCGTTTGCGACAATACACATCCGCACCGAACCCGCAAATTATCCAATGCCCCTGCTTCCCTACGCCCTGGCCCGCCCTTTCCTGTTTGGCCTTGATGCCGAAACCGCGCATGAGCTGACGATGGCATCACTGGCGCGAACGCAGGGCACACCGCTGTCGCTGGCGTATTGCGCAGGCCGTGTTGACGACCCCATCGAGCTGGCCGGCCTGCGGTTTCCAAACCGTGTCGGTCTGGCGGCCGGACTCGACAAGAACGCGCGCTGCATCGACGGTCTGTCGGGCATGGGTTTCGGTTTTGTCGAGGTAGGAACGGTAACGCCCGAGGCGCAGTCAGGCAACCCCAAGCCGCGCATGTTCCGGCTGCCGGAGGCCAATGCACTGATCAACCGCCTGGGCTTCAACAACGATGGCCTGGATGCCTTTCTTGCGAATGTGCAGAAGTCGTCAGTTCGCCGGCAGGCCGCGGGGCGCGCCACCGACAAGACACCGCGGCTGATCCTGGGCTTGAACATTGGCAAGAATGCCGCAACCCCCATCGAGAACGCGGCTGACGATTACCTGCAGTGCCTGTCGGGCGTTTATACGCATGCGGATTACGTCACAGTCAATATTTCCAGCCCCAACACCGAGAACCTGCGCGCCCTGCAAAGCGACAAGGCGCTGGATGACCTGCTCGGCCGCATCGCGGAGCGGCGCGAGACACTGGCGACGCAGCATGGCAAGCGCGTGCCGGTCTTCGTGAAGATCGCGCCCGACCTGGATGCCGGCCAAATCGAGGTTGTTGCAGCCACGCTCAGACGCCACGCAATGGACGGCGTGGTGGCCACCAACACCACGCTTGGTCGCAATGCTGTCAAAGGCATGCGCCACGCCGAAGAAGCCGGCGGACTGAGCGGTGCACCCGTGCTTGAAGCCAGCAACAGGGTGATCAGCCAGCTGCGCAGCGCCCTGGGCACCGGCTTTCCGATCATCGGCGTCGGCGGCATCATCAGCGCCGGCGATGCATTGTCGAAAATTCGCGCTGGCGCGGATGTGGTGCAGATTTACACCGGACTGATCTACCGCGGACCGGCACTGGTCACCGAAGCCGCCCGGGCTATTGCGCAGCACCACGCAGGCAAATAAGCGTTGCGCTCAGCAGCGCAGATGTCGGTGCATGCGCAGCTGACAAACCTGCTCGCGCTTGTCCATCGAAAGTCGTCCGTCTGTCGATGAGTTTTTACTCTCGTTGACGGTTCGGCATCATGCGGGATGGCTTGGCAATCTGCCGGGTATTTACCTAGCCGCAACGGCGACTGAGGCCATACCATAAGTACGCTTATCAGTTTTGAGAGACAAACTCATGCGTAGAAATGTGTTGCGACTGGTTGGGGCCGCGTTGTGCCTGCCGTGCCTGAGCCTGAGCCTGCCTTTTCCAGCGTTTTCCCAAGCTGCTGACTACCCGAACAAACCCATCCGGCTCGTCATTCCGTACCCGCCCGGCGGCGGTAATGACACGCTGGGCCGTATCGTGGCGCAGCGGCTGTCAACAGCGCTGGGCCAGCAGGTTTTTGTGGACAACAAGGCAGGTGCCGGCGGCAACCTGGGCACCGAACAGGTGGCGCATGCCAAGCCTGACGGCTACACGCTGACCCTGGGTTTCGTGGCCAACATGGCCATGACGCCGCACCTCGGCAAACTCAACTATGACCCGATCAAGGACTTTGCGCCGATCAGCATGGTGGCGCAGGGCTACCAGATTCTGGTGGTGAACCCTTCCTTTCCCGCTAAGACCGTGCCCGAACTGGTGACGATGGCAAAGGCAAAGCCCGGCACGCTCAACTTTGCATCGGGCGGCAATGGCTCGCCGTTGCATCTGGTAGCCGAGCTTTTCAAGCTGTCCGCCGGTGTTGACATGATGCACATTCCGTACAAGGGCAGCACCCCCGCCGCAGCCGCGGTGATTTCCGGCGAGACACAAATGGTGTTTGGCGGCGTGGTGTCGAGCCTGCCTTTCGTCAAGTCGGGCCGACTGCGCGCGCTGGCCGTGACATCGCCCACGCGGATTGACGCCGCGCCTGACGTGCCCACCATGGTCGAGCTCGGCTACAAAGGCGTTGAGGCCAGTTCCTGGTACGGCCTGTTCGCACCGGCAGGCACGCCGCCCGCCATCATTGCGCGGCTGAACCGGGAGATGGTTGCCCTGGGCAAGAACCCCGAACACCGTGAGCAGCTCGACAAGCAAGGCCAGGAAGCGGTGCACAGCACGCCGGAAGAACTCGCAGCTTACGTGAAGTCCGAGTTTGACAAATGGGGCAACGTCATCAAGACAGCCAAGATTCAGGCGGACTGACGTGAACCCCCTGTCATTGACCCTGGCGCTTGGCGCCTATGACCACACCCGGGATGTGACCGACGGCACGCTTCGGGTTGAAGGCGTACAACTGCGCACACTCGACTTGCCGATTGAAGAGATTTTCTACCGCTTCACGCTGCACCGTGAATGGGACATTTCCGAGATGTCGATGGCCAAGTACATCGCACTGCGCTCGCAGAACGACGACAGCATCGTGGCCCTGCCGGTGTTTATCTCGCGCGCGTTTCGCCACTCGATGTTCTATGTGCGGGACGGCAGCGCCATCACCCGCGCGCAAGACCTTGCCGGAAAACGAATTGGCATACCCGAGTGGGCGCAGACGGCAGGCGTTTACGGCCGCGGGTACCTCACGGACTATGTCGGCCTCAAGCTGCCCGATATCGAATGGGTGCAGGCCGGGGTGAACGAGCCGGGTCGCAAGGAAAAGGTGTCGCTCAAGCTGCCTGATGGCGTGCGCTACAGCAGCGTGCCCGACAGGAGCCTGAACGACATGCTGCTGGCGGGCGAGTTGGACGCCGTCATGTCGGCGCGGCCACCACTGGGTTTGGGGCGAGGCATTTCGCGCCTGACACCCGAATCGCAGGCCGCCGAAGAACAGTATTTCAAGGACACCAGCATCTTTCCGATCATGCATGCGCTGGTGGTTCGCCAACCGGTGCTGGACGCGCACCCCTGGGTGGCCATGAACCTGTACAAGGCTTTTCTGCAGGCCAAGAACCGGTCGATGGAGCGCCTGTCTGATGTCACCGCCTCGCATGCGCCGCTGCCCTGGATGGCTGACTACACCCAGCGGATGCGCAGTCTCTTTGGCGACGATTTCTACCCCTACGGCCTTGGCGCTGGCCGCGGCGGCGATATCAACCGCGCCACCTTGCAGGCTTTCCTGAAGTTCGGTTTTGAGCAGGGTGTCTGCCAGCGGCAGCTTTCGGTTGACGAGCTGTTTGCCGCGCAGGTGCTGGGCTCCTACAAGGTGTAGCCACCGTTCGCTATTTTTTCAATAGCTAGATCCCCTTTACTTATATCGGCCGGAGGCCTTTTTCCTTAATATTTCAGGCAACTGCCGAGCAAAATCCGGCGCCGGGCTTCACGCGCTGCCGCCAGCGGCAGCAGGGCTGAAGCTGTCTGCGCCAGCCTTGGAAGGCCTGGCTCCCCTGACCACCGCGTCGATGGTGCGCATCAGCACATCAGGGTCAACCGGCTTGACCAAATGCGCATCAAAACCAGCCGCTGTAGCGGCCATCCTGTCGCTCATCTGGCCGTAACCCGTCAGCGCAATGAGCGGAATGCCGCGCACCAGCGGTTCGGCGCGCAAGCGGCGGGCAACTTCATAACCGCTGATGTCGGGCAGGCCGATATCCATCAGCACCACGTCGGGTTGCGCCGCCAGAACTGCAGGCAGCGTGCTGCCGCCGTCTTCAATCTCGATCACGTCGCAGCCCGAAAAACGCAGAAGCTCGCCAAGGGCCATGCGTGCGTCCTGGTTGTCTTCTACATATACCAGCTTGAGCTGGCCGCTGAAAGGAGCCGCCTCATCGGCATCAGCAGCAGGCTGGGCCGCCACGCTGGGCAACCAGAAAGAGAACACGCTGCCGCGGTTTGCACCTTCGCTGAAGGCAGATACATCGCCGCCATGCAGCTGCACCAGGCGCCGGACCAGCGCCAGCCCTATGCCCAGCCCGCTTTGCAGGCGGTTCAGCGGTGCAGGCCCTTGCACGAAGGGCTCAAAAACAGACTCCAGCAAATCTGCCGCCATACCAATGCCGGCGTCCGTCACCGACACCACCGCCCTGCCAGCTTGCTCACCTACCGCCACCCGGATTTCTGCGCCTGGCGGCGAGAACTTCAGCGCATTCGTCAACAGGTTGTTGAGGATCTGGTCCAGGCGCACCCGGTCGGCCGCGACCCATACCGGGCTGGCGTCCACCGCGATCCCATGCGCGCTAGCACGCTCGGTCAGGCGTAGCGCGTCGATGCAGCGCATGGCGGTTTCGGCCAGTTCAAGCGGTGCCTTGTCCAGCGTGATTTTTCCAGCCATCAGCCGGCTGACATCCAACAGGTCATTGACGATATGGCTCAAATGCTGGTTCTGCCGGCTGATGATCGCCACGCAGCGTGCTGACAGGCCCTGGTCGTGCCCCTTTTTTTGCAGCAGCTGGGTTGCGCCCGCGATGGCCGCCAGCGGGTTTCTGAGCTCATGCCCCAGCATCGCGAGGAACTCGTCCTTGGCAATATTTTGCGCCTGGGCCGCTTCACGCGCCGAGGTTTCGTTGGCCAGCAGTTGCTCACGCTCGGTCTCGGCGGCCTGGCGCGACTGGCGCTCGATCTGCAACAGATGGCTTGCATCCTGCAGCGAGCGGTTCAGCTCACCGATTTCGTCAATCGAGGTCTTGACCAGCACCGGCCGGTGTCCGTGCCCCAACAGGCGCGCAGAGCGGCTGGCGCTCTCGATGGCGCGGATGAAGCTTCGTCCGAAAACCAGCACCGCAATCGCTGCGATGCCCATCGCCGCGACCATGCCCGCCAGCGCCACCCGCATCGCACGCTCGGCCGCCGCTTCAATCGTGGCGACTGGGGCGGCGATGGCAACCGTCCAGCCGGTGAGCGAGGAATGCGCAAACGCATCGTAGGAGTCAACGCCCTCGATTGTGCTGTGACGAATCAGCCCATCGCGGGCTTGTGCCGCTGCCGCCACCAACTCGGCGCGGGCGGGCTTGCCCAGAAGTTCATTGGAGCGGTGGCTGCGGGATATGAAGTTTCCCTGACGGTCGATGACTGCCACCACCCAGTCTGCCGGCAGATCGCGCTGCAAGGCCTTGCGCTTCCAGTAATCAACCGAGAAGGCTTGCGCCACTACAAACTTCTTGCCGCCGCGTGCGCTTACCGGCGCATACAGCGTGGTCAGCATCCGGCCGGTAACCGGACCTGCAAAAACATCGGTCACCAGCGGGGCCTGCGTACGGATGACTTTTTGCACGTGCTCGCGTGCTACGACAACTGGAGGTGGCGTTCCGAAAGGAACCACCGTGTTCAATACCTGCCTGCCGGTGTCATCCAGCAAAAGCGTCCAGACGTCAGGCAGCTGGTTCATGACTTCGGCCTGCAGGTAGAAAGCCGCAAAGTCACCGGTTTCAAGATGTCGTGAGTGCCCGACAACCTTGAGGCCGGTGATCGAGCCCTGCACTTCACGGTCAACGATCAGCGCTGTGGCCCTGACGGTTTCACGCAATCCGCGCAGAGCAGCCTGGCGCTCGCCTTCCCGGATTTTCTCAAGCCCCCAGCTGGTGGCGGCAATAACCGGAAGCAGGACGGCAGTTGCCATCACCAGCAGCTGGGTACGAATCTTCATTCGCGGAATTTTTACATGAACTGCTGCCCACGCGGCTTCGGTCGGCCTGCTGGTGTCGGGTCAGTGACAATTTGACACGCCAGAAGTGATGGCGCTGTGTGGCTGCGGCTGTTAGAGCCGGCAGCGCATCGACGGCAGATGCTCTCGCATCCTTCATTTCTACGCTTTTGATACCTACCCCTTTATTTTCCTAGCCCTTCATCACTTTCGTTCTGAATTTTTCACCTGCATCGTCAGGATGCTCTCCAGGCTTCCATACGCGGTGCGCCCGCCTCGCCCGCTGCATCAGGCAGCCAGTGCCGGGTGACGCCGTTGGTCCAGCCGAAGCCGTCCTGCAAGGGATATTCACCGCCACCGCCGCCGCATGGCTGCTCACTAAGCGACTCACGCAGATTGTATTTTTCAACCAGACGACCTTCGTGCGCATAGACCGCACAAACCGCCTGCATCCATCGGCTACGTATCTCGCTGGCGATAACAGCAAGGCCGTAATCGTGGAATCCCTTTGCAGCCATGTACTGCAGCGGCGCCCAGCCATTGGGCCGGTCCCACTGCTGGCCGCTGGCGCATTCGGTGGTGGCCAGCCCGCCCGGCACCAGCAGGCGGCGGCGCACCGTATCCGCTAGCCGGCTTGCATGGTCGCTGCTGGCCATACCGGCAAAGAGCGGCGCCACCGTGGCCGCGGTAAGACACCGGCGCTGGGTGCCGCGCATCCAGTCATGGTCAAAGTAAGCGCCTTCGCTCTCGTTCCACATCAGCTGGTCAACCGCTTCGCGGCGCAATGCTGCACGATGCGCAAAATCGCCGGCCAGGGCATGGTCGCCGCCCTCTTCGCTCAGGCGGGCAATGGTCGTTTCAAGCCGGTACATCAATGCGTTGAGGTCAACCGGCAGGATACGGGTGGTGCATATCTGTGGCAGTGACAGGCTTTCAGGCCTTGCCGGGTCGGGCTCATGCAGCCATCGGGTGCTGAAGTCCCAGCCGGATTCGGCCGCGGCGCGCAGGTCGCGGTAAACCTCGCTGGCCGGCCTGTTGGCCAGGGCGGCGGTGGCCACGTCTTCACGCCATGATTCCTCACGCGGCGTGTCGCGGTCGTCCCAGTAGCGGTTAAGCAGCTGCCCGCCGGGCAGTCGCACCGCCCGGCGAAAACACCGGCCGGCTTTCAGGGCGTCGGCACCATCCATCCACCAGGCATGCTCTTGCCGGAGTTGCGGCAGGTACATCCGCGCGGCCTGCCCGCCGCAGGCCTCGCACAACTCCACCATCAGCGAAAACACAGGCGGCTGCGAGCGGCTCAGGTAATAGGTGCGGTTGCCGTTGGGCACGTGCCCATAGGTGTCGATCAGGTAAGCAAAGTTGTCGGTTATCGCGTGCACCAAGGGGTCGCAGCGCCCGGCTAGGCCCAGCACGGTGAAGTACGAGTCCCAGTAGTACAGCTCGACAAAGCGGCCGCCTGGCACCAGGTAGGCATGTGGCAGGGCCAGCAACGAGCCGCCTGCGGGATGGGCAACCGGCTCACGCGTGAGCACGGGCCATAACTGATCGATATGCACCGCCAGCGGCTGGTCAGTTTTGGACACGTAGCCGCCGGGTTCAGCATAGGGGGGCGTGAAATGTCGGTGTACGAAAGCGGCGAGGTCAAAACCGGGCTGCAGCCGCTCGGCGCGGTAGGCAGCCAGTATCTGGGCCGGCGGCATGCGCGGTGCGCAGTCGACAAAAGTCTTGGAGTCCTGAAAGACCCAGGCGCGCTGCACATCGACAAACAGCTCCTGATAGCGGTCAGCCGGTGTGTAGATGTCGGGCGGCGGGCAGACATCTGCCTGCTGGCGGCGCGCGCCCGGCTCGGCATTGAAAGCGCTCATTGTTCGCTGTAGTTCCAGAGCAGCCCGCCGTCCACCACGCTGGTGGAGCCGGTCATGTAATCGGCATCGGTTGACGCCAGAAACGCCACCAGTCCGGCAACGTCGGATGCAGCCCCGAGACGGCCGAGCGGTATCTGCGCCTTCAGGGCCCCCAGCTTCTGCTCATCCTGCAGCAGCGACGCGTTGATCGGCGTGCGAATCGCCCCTGGCGCGACATTGTTGACGGTGATGCCCAGCGGCGCCAGCTCGATGGCAAGGTTGCGCATCAAGAGCTTCAGCCCGCCCTTGCTGGCGCAGTACGGCGCAAAGTTCGGAAAGGGCAGCTCTTCATGCACCGAGCTGATGTTGATGACCTTGCCCGGCCTGCCTGCCTTTCGCAGCGCCCGTGCAAAAGCCTGTGTCAGGAAAAATGGGCCTTTGAGGTTGACATCCAGCACCTGGTCATAGGCCTTTTCCTCCACCTCCAGAAATGGCGTGTGGTGCTCGATCCCGGCGTTGTTGACGAGGATGTCAAGGTGAGGGAAGAGCCCGCAGGCCTGCTCGACCAGCGTACGGACGGCTTCCACCCGGGAGACATCTGCCTGCAGCACCTCGCAGCGCCGTCCGCATGCGCGGATGGCTTCGGCAACAGCACGTGCCCGCTCATCGTCATGCAACACGTTCAGGGCGATGTCAGCGCCTTCTGCGGCCAGCCGCCGGGCGATGGCTTCGCCGATACCTTGTCCTGCGCCGGTGATGAGCGCTACCTTGTCGGTGAGTTTCATCACCGGTGGACGGCGATTGGGGCAGCGAGTTCCCGCGGCATGCACCGTACGGGGCATATCAGGCCAACTGCCGTCCGCGTCCTACACGCAGCCTCTGGGCTGACCGCACAGGCAGCCCATCAACGAGCCCATCAACAGATGCCCAAGTTTGCTCATTATTTAATAGCTAACCGTCCATGTACCTGCTGGTCTAGAGGCTTATTTTGCTTAAAAGCTTAATGCAGTGCGGCGCAGGGTTGCGTCAAGACGCCAGCTTCGGCTAGCGTGGTTTGCGCAAGCCCGGCTTCACCGCTTTCATGCCAGGCTTGCCGGCGCCGTTGTCGCGCGGTGGCAGGCCGGTGTGCTGGGTCAGCAGGCGGCCCTTCACCGGCGTTGCCGGCTTCAATGCGACCGTGGTTGAATTTTTGCGACGGGCGCTCTGGTAGCTGCCGTCGGTCATCGGCTGAAAGGTCGGAATCAAATGATGCTTGCCATTGCCGATCAGGTCAGCCCGGCCCATCGCCTTGAGCGCCTCGCGCAGCACCGGCCAGTTGTTGGGGTCGTGGTAGCGCAAGAAGGCCTTGTGCAGGCGGCGGCGTTTTTCACCCCGCACGATATCCACCGTTTCGCTGTCGCGCGTTATTTTTCGCAGCGGATTTTTGCGGGTGTGGTACATCGTCGTGGCGGTGGCCATGGGCGACGGGTAGAAGGTCTGCACCTGATCGGCCCTGAAGCTGTTTTTCTTCAGCCACAACGCCAGGTTCATCATGTCTTCGTCACTGGTGCCCGGGTGCGCAGCGATAAAGTACGGAATCAGAAACTGCTTCTTGCCGGCTTCCAGGCTGTACTTCTCAAAGAGCTGTTTGAACTTGTCGTAGCTGCCGATGCCCGGCTTCATCATCTTGGTGAGCGGACCCTGCTCGGTGTGCTCGGGCGCAATCTTGAGGTAGCCGCCCACATGGTGCGTGACCAGCTCTTTCACATACTCGGGGCTTTGCACCGCCAGGTCATAGCGCAGCCCGGAGCTGATCAAAATTTTCTTCACGCCCTTCAATGCCCGCGCGCGGCGGTACATCTTGATGAGCGGGTTGTGGTCTGTGTTGAGGTTCGAGCAGATGCCGGGGTACACGCAGCTCGGCTTTCGGCAGGCGGCTTCAATCTCGGGCGATTTGCAGCCGATGCGGTACATGTTGGCCGTTGGCCCGCCCAGGTCGCTGATCGCGCCAGTGAAGCCTTTGACGGTGTCGCGGATCGCCTCGATCTCGCGGATCACAGAATCTTCGGACCGGCTCTGGATGATGCGGCCTTCATGCTCGGTGATGGAGCAGAAAGTACAGCCTCCGAAACAGCCCCGCATGATGTTGACGCTAAAGCGGATCATCTCCCAGGCCGGGATCTTGGTCTCGCCATCGTGGCTGCCGTTCTCGTCAGCGTAGCTGGGATGCGGCGACCGCGCGTACGGCAAGTCGAACACGTAGTCCATCTCGGCAGTGGTCAGCGGAATCGGCGGCGGTGTAATCCACACATCACGCGCGGTGGCGCCCTCGCCGTGCGCCTGCACCAGCGCGCGCGCATTGCCGGGGTTGGTTTCCAGGTGCAGCACCCGGTTGGCATGGGCATAGAGCACAGGGTCGCTCTTGACCTGCTCATAGGACGGCAGACGAATCACCGAACGGTCACGCGGCGGGACCTTGATCTTGCCCTGCATATGGGGCAAAGCCGGATTGGGCACAAAAGTCAGGGGCTTGATGGCCGGGTTGGGCTGCGCAGCACGCGCTGCGAGCACAGCACTTGCAGACTCGGCCTCAACGGCCACGGCAGCCGCTTCATCCTCGCGGGCGCAGGTCGCGCCCTGCTCTTTGGCCACATCCGAAATCATCAGATACGGGTTGACATGCGCCTCGACACGGCCCGGCGCATCGACGCTGGTGGAGTCGATCTCGAACCAGCCCTGCGCGCTTTCGTCGCCAGTACGCCGGATGAATGCCGTACCGCGTACATCGGTGATGCTGGCCACCGGCTCCTTGGCGGCCAGCCGATGGGCAATTTCGACAATTGCGCGTTCGGCATTGCCGTACAGCAGCAGATCGCATTTGGAATCGACCACCACGCTGCGGCGCACCTTGTCGGACCAGTAGTCGTAATGCGCGATGCGGCGCAGTGAACCTTCAATGCCGCCCAGCACGATGGGCACGTCCTTGTAGGCCTCGCGGCAACGCTGCGAATAAACCAGCGCAGCGCGATCGGGGCGCTTGCCACCAATGTCACCGGGGGTGTAGGCGTCATCGCTGCGGATCTTGTGATCAGCCGTATAACGGTTGATCATGGAATCCATGTTGCCGGCAGTGACACCAAAAAACAGATTCGGCTTGCCCAGCAGCTTGAAGGGCTCGGCACTTTGCCAGTCAGGCTGGGCAAGGATGCCGACCCGAAAGCCCTGCGCTTCCAGCATGCGGCCAATCACCGCCATGCCGAAGCTCGGGTGGTCTACATACGCATCGCCGGTGACGATGATGATGTCGCAACTGTCCCATCCCAGCGCGTCCATCTCGCCTCGGGTGGTGGGCAAAAATTTGGCCGTGCCAAAGCGTGCCGCCCAGTATTTGCGGTAACTGGTGAGCGGCTTGGCGGCGCGTGTGAAAAAGGAGACGTCTAGAGGAGCGTTCATGGCAGGCTGGGTAACCCTCTAGTGTAAGGTTTGGGGCTTTCGCGGTTCCCGAAAGGGGCATAGCCGCTTTTGGCGCAGATTGCGCTGCTTTCAGACGCCAAGCGGTTTAACTTATCCTCAACCCATGTACGCCCCCTTTTTCGGCCTGAGCCAGGAACCGTTTTCGATAGCGCCAGACCCGCGTTACCTGTTTATGAGCGACCGGCATCGCGAAGCGCTGGCGCACCTGCTCTATGGGCTTCGCGGTGGCGGCGGCTTTGTGCTGCTCAGCGGTGAAGTCGGCACCGGCAAGACGACGGTTTGCCGCTGTTTTCTGGAGCAGGTGCCGCCCAACTGCAATGTGGCTTATATCTTCAACCCCAAGCTGTCCTCGCGCGAACTGCTGCGCACGATTTGCGACGAGTTTCATATCGAGTTGCCGGCATCGGCTGCCAGCGCCAAAGACTTCATCGACCCGCTGAACCAGTTTCTGTTGCGCGAGCATGCCGCCGGAAAAAGCAATGTGCTGGTTATTGACGAGGCGCAGAACCTGTCTGCCAGCGTGCTGGAGCAGCTGCGCTTGCTGACCAATCTTGAAACCAATGAGCGCAAGCTGCTGCAGATTGTGCTGATCGGCCAGCCCGAGCTGCGCCAGATGCTGGCGCTGCCGCAACTGGAGCAACTGGCGCAGCGCGTGACTGCACGTTTTCACCTGGACGCGCTGTCGCTGCCGGAAACCGCGCACTATATTGCGCACCGGCTGGCAGTTGCCGGCTTGAAAGGCGCTTCGCCGTTCGACAGCAAGGCGGTGGCGCGGGTACACAAGCTGTCGCGAGGCGTGCCGCGCCGCATCAACCTGCTCTGCGACCGTGCCATGCTGGGCGCTTATGCAGCGTCCACCGCGCACATAAGTCGACGCATCGTGGACAAGGCCGCGCTAGAGGTTTTTGGGCCCGTCATCAAAACCGCTTTCGGCTCTGCAGGCACCGTGAGCGGCATCGAGCCGCGTCCGGCCCGCGTCTTTGCCCGCCTGCAAGCGAAATTGGCCGGGAAGACCGAGCCAAGGGGACAGGCCGCCACGGGCTCGGCGGGCGCAAGATGGGCGGTTGCAGTCACGGGGTTGCTGGTGGTGTCGGCGCTGGTGTGGCTGGTGCAAACACAGGCGGGCAAAAGCGAAAAAGACACGTCAGCAGCGGACAAAAGCACGCCTGCGGCCGGCGCGGCAGTCGACGCGGGCCCTGCGACAGCGGCCTCGTCGTCATCGGCCCGCACGGCAGCTGCACCGTCGGCAGACCCGGCTCCTGCAGCTGTGGCCGGGCCGGCAGTGTCTGCGGTACCTGCCCTGTCCGCTGATGTGCTGGCCGCGCTTGCCCGTGCGCCTGCCGACAAGAATTCCGCCTGGCAGACCGTCGGTGAGGCATGGGGCCTGACGCTGGTCAGGGACGAGCCCTGTGAAGCAGCACGCCAGCAGCGGGTCTATTGCTTTTCCGCGGACAACATGCCGATGTCCCTGATACGCGAGCTGGACCGGCCCGGCATCATTACCCTGGCAACCAAAGGCCAGCCCGGCGGTTTTGCCGTGCTGACAGGCCTTGCCGGTCAGCAGGCGGTGCTCCGGATCGGCAGCGAAACCCATACCGTATCGCTCGGGACGCTGGCCGACCTGTGGCAGGGAGACTTTTCGACCCTGCGACGCGCGCCTGAAGACATGGTTGACCACTCTGTCAATGCGTCCGGGCGCCCATCGCCAGCCTGGCTCGCCGCCCGCCTCGAAAAAATCCCGGGCACGCCGCCTGTGAAACCATTGCCGGGGGACATGAGCAGCCAGCAGCCCCTTCAGTCAGCGCTTCGTCATCGAATCAACAGCTTTCAAATGGCCCACGGCCTGGCTGCCGATGGCGTGGCAGGCCCGCTGACCCTAATGCAGCTCAACCGCGCCACTGGTGTGGCTGAGCCCCGCCTGAGCTCACCTCCGGGTCGGGTGAATCCTTGATCGACATCGCCCGCCATCCCCATGTCCTACATTCTTGACGCCCTCAAAAAAGCAGATGCCGAGCGTGAGCGCGGACATGTGCCCGGCCTGCATACGCAGCCGGCTCAAACCCTGCACGTGCCCGGCACAGCCGGTCGGCGAAGCGCACCCTGGCTTATTGCAGCGACCCTGGCGGCTGCGCTGGCGGCCGGGGCATGGTGGTGGTGGCAGTCACAAGACGCTGACAGGACACGCAGCGTAGCTGTGCTGGCCGAAAAGCCTGCAGCTCCGCCGGGATCGGCCGCACCTGCAACGGCTCCGTCAGTGCTGGCGAGCAGCCCCGAGGCGGCATCTGCAGCGGTGGTTGAAAAGCCGGCAGGTGCGGCGTCTGTAACCCGATCAACGACCGCCACCGTAACCCCATCCGCGCCAGAGCCGGCCGCACCGGAACAACATCCTGCTGCTGCGCCCGGCAGGGGCGACCGTCCGCGCGCGCAGATGGCGCCCGCCCAGGTGGTGCCCACCCCGGCCCGGCCGCCAGCAGAAATGCCAGCCATACGCCCCCCACTGCCCCGGCCGCCACCCGTAAAAGCAGCTGCGGCAGACCCATCACCAGCGCGGGTTCAACCACCTTCCGCGCGACCCCCTTCCAGGCCGCAAGTCGAAGAGCCTAAGGGCGCCCGACTCCCGGCCCTGGCTGAATTGCCGCAAGAGGTGCGCCAGACGCTTCCCAAACTGTCGATCAGTGGCGCCACCTATTCTGACAACCCGGCCTGGCGCATGGTCATCATCAATGGGCAAGTTTTCAGAGAAGGCGAAAAACCGAGCGCTGACCTGACGCTGGAACAGATCAGGCCCAAGGCGGCCGTGCTGAACTACAAGGGCCAGCGCTATACCGTGAGCTATTGAGGCTCATCAGCCGTTTTCAGGCAATGCTGGCGCGAGCCGGAGGCATGGCCCGCCCGCGCTTCAATGGCGGCCCTAGTTTCTGATCGTCATCTGTCCGCGCAGCTCGCCGCCAGGATGCGCTGCCGTATGTATGTTGGCGTACCACAAACCCGCCATCAGATCGCCGACCTGGGTGGGTGTCAGCGTGGCGCTGCCTTCCATCGGGCTGGCCATGGTGCCGGACCAGGGCAACACCACCCCTGCATTGGCGCCGACGCCTGCCGGCCCATGGAAATGCCCTGCCGTCGCCGGGCCGCTCAAGCCGGTGTAGTTGACTTTCCAGCGCAGCAGGTTGGTGTCCCGGTTCAGCACAGCGTCCACGGTGCCGCCACCGGTTCGGCTATTGGGCGGTACTTCATTCGCGCCGCGCAGTTGCGTGCTCAGCGCCACCAGATTCGATGATTTGGCAGTCTCTTTCGTACCGCAAGCGCCCAATGTCACCAGCGTGGCAACGGTGACAGTGGCAAGGCAAGCGCGGCTGATTTGGCGGCGGTTCAATGCTGCAAGGGCCATGCGAATCTCCAGAGGTGAAAGACGACATTGTTGACGAAAGGCACAGGCAAAGGCGTGGGACAAATCCGACTTCTCTGAGGTGGCCCGAGAGGCGCTGCCAGCCACGCACACATGTGCCATGACAGCCTCAACGCGAGCAACCGCTGGAATGGGCAGCTGATGTAGGCCGAGACCGCAACCGGCCTGCCCGCAACGTAAGTTCGTCAGGCCAGGCTTAATATGCAAGCACAGTGGGCATGTCTGCCGATTCGCCCGCTGGCTACGACCTACCCAAGAGGAGATCTCATGAACCCGATGCTGCAACTGAGCGCGCTTTGTGTGTGTGCGAGTTTCCTGCTGACAGGATGTCCGGACGCCAAGACACCGGTACCTCCCAAGGTCCCGCAGCCCAAGGCCTCCATGCTGGAGCCAGCGTCGACGACAGTGGCGATGACTGAGCGCCAGCCTTCGGGCAACACCATGGCTCGTGGGCCCATGTACGCAGCCGACCGGATGTCGCCGCAGTGAGGCTCCATCTGTCTCGGGTTCGCACAGGATTGCCGGGCTACCTGGCAGCAGCTTTGGTCGGGCTGATAGCCGTAGCCGGCTGCGCCCCTGCCGCGCCTTCACGCGGGCCGTCCGGTCGGGTGATGCTGATCGGCGGCGAAGGTTACATCGTGGAGCAGCTGACCGCCGGCACCTGGACGGCAACCGCAGTCGACAACCGGCAGCCCGCCGTTCAGCCCGCCACCAGATCGGCGCTGCTGGACGCCATTGAAGCAGCGTCAGGCTGCAAGGTCAGCGACAGCGACTATTCGCAAGGCGGCCAGCAGCTCGATGCACAGGTTAACTGCCCAGGGCCTGCCAACTAGCCCCCCGGCGGATGGCATAAAAAAAGGCAGCACCGCAGTGCCGCCCTGTTGGCCTTAGCTGTTTACCAAGCCGTCACGAGCTTTGCGCGCGGTGCGCATCACGCACTGCCTTGATCTGGTCATGGTTGCGCTGAACACCTTCTTGCTGACGCGTCACAACCGCCATCACATCTGCCGGAAGGTTCCGCTTGAGTGCCTTGCGGTAGCGCGCCAGGGCTGCGTCTTCGCCGCGCTCACACTCATCGAGCATCGCCTGCGTGCTGTGGCCGCTCAGGGTGCCCTTGACCGACACCCAGCCGCGGTGCATGGCGCCGGCAACCGTGCCGCCGTCATCGGTCTCGCCGCCATACTGACGGATCAGGTTTTGCAGCTCCAGCCCGCCTGAACGGCAATCTTCGGCCCTGCGGCTGAGCAGCGACTTGACATCGGTTTCCTGGGCGTACCCGGCACATTCCCTGAAGCCGTATTCCCCATCGCGGCAGCACTCCAGCAGGTCATTGAGCGTGTCGACTACATCATCCTTGTCCAAGGTGCCGGTGCTGTTCCTGGAGGTGGCGCCCATACCATCGCTGCTTCCATAGCTGGCGCTCTGGCCCTGGCTGTTGTCTACCCGGTCCCACGCAGCGCGGCTTGCCGCACTGGCCTCAGGCCAGCTGAGCGCGGAGGTTTCACGCCGTGACTCCCAGTTTGTGGCCATGCTGGGTTCGGCGTCGGAAAATCTGCCACCATATTCGCTGGGCCCATGCATGCCCATGCGATAGGCTGGCGCATAGTCTTCGTAGGCGCGGCCTTGCTGGTAGTAGGGCTCCTTGTCATAGCTTGACTTCCAGTAGGCCTCTTCAGCCGTTGGGTTGATCGCCTCTGCCGCTGCCTTGCCCCCCATCCCACCGGCTACCGCGCCGATCACAGCGCCAACGACCGCGCCAACCGGCCCAGCAATCACCCCTGCAGCTGCGCCCGCGGCCGCGCCGCCTGCCGCCGCGCCGATGCCGGTCCCAACCGGGTGGGAACCGGGCTCCTTGCTGATGGGGTCGAGATTCAGGTTGTTGTCTGTTGGCATACGTGTTTCCTTGGGTGACGGTGAAAGATATGTGCAGGCCTGGCGCCGAGCCTTGTGCCCTGGTCACGCCAGCCGATGCTGATAACGCCGCGTTGGCAGCACATCGCTAAGGCGAAACCTCGGCCAGCTCCGCAGGCCTCAGCATGCACCGCTAAATCCTTTAACCAAAGCTCACCCGGAGCAGTCAGGCAAACTCAAACGGCTGTGTAGGCAAGGCGCGCTATTGATCAGCACGCGCATGCGCGGACTGGGCGGTACAGCAGTCATCACTGAAGCAAGACCTCCAAGCTTGTCATGAAGCCAAAGGCCGATCCGGACGTGGTATCCGCTATTGCCGCCAGGCAGAAGTCCTGCAATGTGCTGCAGAGGCGTTTACGCCCGATTGGCAGATCAGACTGCCAGCACACAGTTTTATCAATGAAATACGGCCAAAGCCCTCACCTGACAATGGGTATTAGCTATTAGTTGCATAGCAAAAGAGCTCTCCCGACGCGGCATTCTGTGGCCGCGTAAGAGAAACAGGGTTACCTGCCAGATCGGTTTTCGCCCTGGCCGTCCACCCGGATCGCGGCATGGTTGAGGCTGCTATTGCGCCGCCGCAATCTGCCGAAGCGCCTGTTCAAACACTTCGGGCGGCTGTCCGCCCGATATCAGATGCCGGTCATTGATGATCACGGCCGGCACCGAGTGAATCCCGCTGTTCAGGTACAGCTGCTCCTGTTCGCGCACCTCGTTTGCAAACGCGCCGGACTCCAGCACAGCGCGCGCTTTTGCCGCATCCAGCCCGACGCTTGACGCTACCGTCACCAGCACGTCATGCGATGACGGGTTCTGGCCATCGGTGAAGTACGCGCTGAAAAGTGCAGCTTTCAAGGCCCGTTGAAGACCAGCGCCCTCGCCTGCAGCCCAGTGCAGCAGGCGGTGCGCGTCGAAGGTGTTGTAGATGCGGCTACGGCCACCGCCGGGCTCATCCGCCATGCTGAACTTGAAGCCCAGCGCCGCGCCGCGGTCACGAATAACCTCACGGTTGGCCTGTGCCTGGGCCGGCGTGATACGGTACTTCTGCGTGATGTGTTCAGTGATATCTTGGCCCTCGGGAGCCATGTCCGGGTTCAGCTCGAAAGGCTGAAAGTGGATATCAACCGTGAGGTCCTGCACGCGCTGCACGGCTTGCTCCAGTGAACGAAGCCCGATCACGCACCAGGGGCACGCAATGTCAGACACGAAATCGATTTTGAGGGAACGGGTCATTCAGTTCTTTCCGGTAAGGTGGCAGGCCCACAGCTCAGGGCGGCGCCGAGCGCGCGCCCCAGGCAGTCTGGACGATGGCATCGCAGCCGTCATGCAGCGCGGCTTGAATTATTGAGGCACGGCGCGAATTGTGGCCACCGGCATACGCAGCCAGCCTTCGAGTAGGCACAAACCGACAGCCGATCGGGCACGCTCCTGATGACGTGGCCGGTTCGCAAGCGTGACAGTAGAGCTTGTGCCTGAGCTTGCGCTTTGGCTTCTTCCAAAAATATTCCCAGGAGAAAATTCATGTCCTTCGCGCTTTACATGATCGGTTTTTTGATCTTCCTCGGCGGTCTGGTCTGGGGCGCGCTGGAGGTGGGCGTACCGCATGTCTACATCGGCATCGGCACACTGATCCTGCTGGGCATCGGCATCTTTAGCGCCGTCAGCCGGACCCGCAGCAAAGATCCATCCTGAAAAGCCTTTGACCTGAGGCGCCGCCGGTCACGCTGGCCGAACTGCGGGTAGCCTGCGCGAACGCAATGGCCTGCCAACGCCAGTCTTCTTTTCAGCATGCAGGCTGTCAACGCGCTGGTCATCGCATGGCCGCAGCGCGGTATCGAGTCCATGGCGATAATCAGGCGATGATTTCCAAGCCAGCGGAAAAGCGTCCGCAACCCGAATCCCTCACCGATCTTTTTGTCTCGTTTACCTTACTGGCCCTGCAGGGTTTTGGCGGCGTGCTCGCTGTGGTGCAGCGTGAACTGGTTGAGAAAAAACGCTGGATGACACGCGATGAGTTCATTGAGGACTGGGCGGTGGCGCAGATCATGCCCGGACCAAACGTGGTGAACCTGTCGCTCATGGTGGGTGGCCGTTACTTTGGCCTCAAGGGCGCGCTTGTAGCACTGGCCGGCATGCTGACCGTGCCGCTGGTTATCGTGCTGATGCTGGCGCTGCTGTATGCCAATTTTTCGGACCATCCCAACGTGGCTGGTGCGCTGCGCGGGATGGGTGTGGTTGCCGCGGGTCTGATCGCAGCCACCGGCTTCAAACTGGCGGGCGCGCTGAGCAAAAACATACTGGGCTGGCGCATCTGCCTGGCCTTGATCGTGCCGGTGTTTGTGGCGATTGCGCTGCTCAGGCTGCCGCTGGCCTGGGTACTGTTGGTGCTGGGAGGCATCGGCTGCGTGGTGGCTTTCAAAAGGCTCAAGCCATGACGGAACCTGTAGCCGATCCGACGTCGTTGATATTCGGCGTGCGTGAGTGGTTTGATCTCTTCGTCCACTACCTGTCGCTGTCGCTGCTGTCGATAGGCGGCGCCATCAGCACCGCGCCGGACATGTACCGCTACCTGGTCGAGCAGCGCCAGTGGCTTACCGCCGCACAGTTCAATGCATCGATTGCCATCGCGCAAGCAGCACCGGGCCCGAACGTGCTGTTTATCGCGCTGCTGGGATGGAATGTGGGCCTCAATGCGGGCGGCGTACTCACTGGGCTGGTGGGTATTTTGACGACCATGCTGGGCATTTTGATTCCCAGTAGCTCGCTGACCTATGTCACCGCCCAGTGGGGCCACAAGAACCGCGAGTTAAGGGCCGTGCGCGCCTTCAAGCAGGGCATGGCGCCCGTCGTCGTGGCCTTGCTTGTGGCCACCGGGTGGATCCTGGCGGGCGCCAACGTGAGCGCGGGGGACAGCCCCTGGCAGCACTGGCCGCTGTGGCTGCTGACAGCCGCCACGACGGTGGTGGTGTGGCGTACCAAGATCCATTTGCTTTGGCTGCTGGGAGCAGGCGCTGCTCTGGGCTGGTTTGGCTTGATTTAACGACCAGTACGCCGGCAGCTCGCTCGCATGGCCGGGACCGCTCGATATATTGATAGCAAATTAGTCGACGAAATACCGATGCGCATTAACGCCTGACAACAAAAAACCCGCCGAACGCGGGGTTTTTTTTGCAACGTGACATTGACGCCAGCGGCTGTACAAGCAGCCAGGTGACGCCCACCGGCCGCTTTAGCCCATGTGAAGACCACCATTGAGGGAGAAGTCGGCTCCCGTGGCGTAGCCGCCTTCATCCGACGCAATCCATGAAATGATGGACGCGATCTCTTCCGGCTGGCCCAGTCGCTTGGCGGGCACGCCGGCAACGATTTTCTCAAGTACATCGGGCCGGATGGCCTTGACCATGTCGGTGCCGATATAGCCCGGGCTTACCGTATTGACGGTAACGCCCTTGCTGGCAACTTCTTGAGCCAGGGCCATGGTGAAGCCATGCAGGCCTGCCTTGGCGGTGGAGTAGTTGACCTGGCCGAACTGGCCCTTCTGTCCGTTGACCGACGAGATATTGATGATGCGACCGAAGTTCGCCGTGACCATGTCTTCAATCACCTGCTTGGTCACATTGAACATGCTGTTCAGGTTGGTTGAAATCACCGCATCCCAGTCGGCCTTGCTCATCTTGCGAAACTGGCCGTCACGGGTGATGCCGGCGTTGTTTACCAGCACACTGACCGGGCCCTGCTCCGCCTTGACCTTGTCGAATGCCGCAACGGTGGATTCCCATTCGCCGACATTGCCGACCGATGCGAAAAATTCGTAGCCGAGCGCTTTTTGCTCATCCAGCCATTTGGTGAAGTCGCGCGTCGGGCCGCAACCTGCGATAACGGTGAACCCGTCTTTGGCCAGACGCTGGCAGATGGCAGTGCCGATACCCCCCATGCCGCCCGTGACATACGCTACTTTTTTGCTCATCATTCGCTCCTTGAGGTCGCCCGTGGAGGGCCTGGTTTTGGTTTTGTTGGTGACAAACGCTATGAATACGATAGCTACAGGCGCTCATCAATGGCGCGCTGCAGCCGGATTCAATTGAAAATACTAACTGAATTTCAGCGTTCTATAGTGAGGGCAACCCCCATGCCGCCACCGATACACAGGCTCGCGATGCCTTTTTTTGCATCGCGGCGCACCATCTCATGCAGCAGGGTGACCAGGATGCGGCAGCCGGACGCGCCGATCGGGTGTCCGATAGCGATCGCGCCGCCGTTCACATTGACCTTGCTGGTGTCCCAACCCATTTCCTGGTTGACAGCGCAGGCCTGGGCGGCAAACGCTTCGTTGATCTCCAGCAGGTCCAGGTCTTGCGCGTTCCAGCCTGCACGCTGCAGCGCCTTGGTAGATGCCGGCACAGGGCCCATGCCCATGAAGGCCGGGTCCAGACCGGTTGTTGCATAGCTGGCTATGCGGCCCAGGGGTTTGAGGCCAAGCGCTGCAGCTTTTTTGGCAGTCATCACCATCACCGCGGCAGCGCCGTCATTGAGCCCCGACGCATTGCCCGCCGTCACGCCACCTGCCTTGTCGAAGGCTGGACGCAAAGTAGCCAGCACCTCGGCAGTGGTCTTGCGGTTGATGAATTCGTCTGCCGCAAAAACAATCGGGTCTCCCTTTTTCTGCGCGATGGAAAAAGGAATGATCTCGTCCTTGAATTTGCCGGCATCCTGGGCAGCAGCCGCCTTGGACTGGCTGGCCGCAGCCAGCGCGTCCTGCGCCTCGCGCTTGATGTCGTATTTCTTGGCCACGTTTTCGGCTGTGATCCCCATGTGGTACTGGTTGTACACATCCCACAGGCCGTCCACGATCATCGAGTCGACCATCTTCCAGTCGCCCATGCGCTGGCCTTCGCGCGATCCGTTAAGCACATGGGGCGACAGGCTCATGCTTTCCTGTCCGCCTGCGATCACGATCTCGCTGTCGCCAGTAGCCACAGCCTGGGCTGCCAGCATCACGGCCTTCAAGCCCGAGCCGCAAACCGCGTTGATGGTCAGGCCCGGAACACCCTGCGGAAGCCCTGCTTTCAGCACCGTCTGGCGCGCAGGGTTCTGACCTGCGCCAGCGGTCAGAACCTGCCCCATGATGACTTCGCCGATCTGCTCTGCCGACAGGCCTGAGCGCTCCAGCACCGCCTTGACAACGGCCGCGCCCAGCTCGGTAGCTGGCGTCTTGGCCAGCGTTCCGCCAAATTTACCGACGGCGGTACGGCCGGCTGCAACGATAACGATGTCTTCCATGATGTTTCCTTTGTTATGAATCGGGATGGGTTTGCAAATGCGGGAACCGGGAACTGGGAACTGAACCGGGAACGGCGGAATTGGCAGAAGCTCTGTTGGCTGTCAATCCCCTGAGCGGTCAGGGCCTGGCGGTTGACGGCCGCTCGCGATCACTGGAAAAGACCTGCACTTCAAGCCTTGGCCTTGACATAGCGGCCAGGCGCAGCCTCGATGGCCTTGTAGCCCCCGCCGCCATAGCCTTTGGGGGCAGCCACCCGCTTGCCGGCATGGCCCTTAAGCCAGACAGACCAGTCGATCCACCAGCTGCCGGGATGCTCGCTGGCCGTTTTCAGCCATTCGGCCTGCGTCGCCGGAAACTGGTTGGCGGGCAGTTTGTCGTTGGTCCAGTAGCTGCGCTTGTTTTTCGACGGCGGGTTGATGACGCCGGCAATATGGCCAGAGGCGCCCATCACAAAGCGTTTTTTACCGGGCAGGTGTTGGGTGGTGGCATAAGCACCGCCAATCGGCACGATATGGTCTTCACGCGAGCCATAAATATAGACTGGCAAATCCAGCTTTTTCAGGTTGATCTTTTGCCCGCACACCACCGTCTTGCCGGGTTTGATCAGGTTGTTTTCAAAGTAGCAGTTGCGCAGATACCAGGCGTAAAACGGACCCGGCAGGTTGGTGGAATCGCTGTTCCAGTAGAGCAGGTCAAACGGCGGCGGCGTCTCGCCCTTCAAATAGTTGCCAACCACGTAGTTCCATACCAGGTCGTTGGGACGCAGAAAGCTGAAGGTTGATGCCAGGTCCTGGCCTTTGAGCAGGCCGCCGTTGCCCATTTCGGACTCGCGGTACTTGACGGACGTCTCGTCAATGAAGATGTCCAGAATGCCCGTGTCCGAAAAGTCCAGAAAAGAGGTCAGCAGCGTGGCGCTGGCCACCGGCTTTTCGCCCTGCTCGGCCAATACGGCGAGCGCGGTCGCCAGAATCGTGCCGCCCACACAAAAACCCAGCGCATTGAGCGTCTTGGCGCCAGTGATCTCCTGCACCACCTCGATGGCCTTGATGGCCGCATGCTCGATGTAGTCGTCCCAGGTGTTTTGACCCATCGACTCGTCGGGGTTGCGCCAGCTGACGACGAAGGTGCGGTGGCCCTGGCTGACCGCATAGCGAATCAGCGAATTTTCGGGTTGCAGGTCAAGAATGTAGAACTTGTTGATGCAGGGCGGCACCAGCAAAAACGGTTTTTCATACACCTTCTCGGTCAGCGGCCGATATTCGAGCAGCTGGAAGAAATCGTTTTCGAATACCACCGCGCCTTCGGTGGTGGCGACGTTTTTGCCGACCTCAAAGACGCTTTCATCGGTCATGGAGACATGGCCCTGCTTCAGGTCATGCATCAGGTTTTGAATACCCTTGGCAATGCTTTCGCCCTTGGTTTCTATCGCTTTTTTCTGCGCTTCGGCATTGAGCGCCAAAAAGTTGCTGGGCGCGGTAGCGGCCATCCACTGCTCTACCGCAAAACGCAAGCGGGCCTTTATCTTGGCATCGCCATCCACTGCTTCGGCCAGGCCCATCAGGGTCCGCGAGTTGAGCAGGTAGCTGGCAGCCGAAAACTTCGCTACCGGGTTGGCGCTCCAGGCCTCGGAAGAAAAACGCCGGTCGGCCGCCAGCGGACTGTCAGCGCTGGCCTGAACTGTCTGGTTCCAGAGCGCCGCCGCATCGCTGACATACTGCTGCTGCAGTGCCATGAGCCGGGCCGCATCAAACTTGATGGCCGGGTGCTGCGGCATCAGCGCTGCCAGGTCAACGCCACCCGTACCCGCCATGGGCGACGCCAGACCGGGTGCACGAAATGCCGCCGCGAACGGATTGGAACCTGCGCCCAGAGTGCCCATGGCCTGCTGCAGCCCGGCGGTGAAGGTCTCTTGCATCTGTTGGGCGGCCTGTGCCCAGTTTGGGTCAGAATTCATGTTGTCTCCAGTCTGCGAGTCTTGTAACTCGGGTGTCTTCTTGGCGTCAACCGTTGCCTGAAGCCTATTTTGGCGCGATTTGTCGGGCATTTCGAGACTTGATTCTAAAGTGGCCTGCTCTTTTGGACCGTTATGTATCTGGTTGTTATTGCGTGGATTTACGTCGTGTTGATGATGAGCGTGGCCGAAGCCACCAACACAACCGGCACCGTGCTTGGCGCACTTGTGACGTTTGTGCTGTACGGATTGCTGCCGGTGGCGCTGGTGGTCTATCTGATGGGCGCCCCGGCGCGCAGCAAGGCCATCAAGAAACGCAATGCCGAGGAAACCGCCCAGGCAGCGGCGGCGGCCGGACGCGTCAACAGCGAGTCGGGTGCAGACGCGGCTGCGCAGACGACCGCGTCAGGCCAGCCAGATGCAGGCGGCCATGCGGCCAGTGGTGCGCAGGTGGCCGCTGCCGCGGACAGCATGGAGCCCGCCGGACCCGTCCAGACCGGCCGGTAAGCTCGCCAGAGGCAGTGCGGTGTCGCGGCGGTGCGAGTAAAAGCGCGCCGGGTCGCGCACGGTGCACCAGTTGGCGCTGCTGTCGTTTCCAAAGACCTGATCAATGCCGAGCGCCCTCAGGCGAAGCCGCGCCAGTCCGGCCAAGTCGCAAAGGTACTTGTCGCCACTGCGGATGAAGTGCTTGCCGGCATCCTGATGCGCCGCCTCAAAAGCTGCCTTGACCTCGCTGCCGACTTCAAAAGCCGAGGGGCCGATACACGGACCCAACCAGGCCATCACCTTGAACTTTGCTTTATTTTTGATAGCACCATACCCTTTATTTGCTTGGGCTAGAGCACTAAAAGACTCATAAACCGCCTCCAGTACGCCCTGCTGACCAGCTGCAACGCCAGCGCGTGCGGTGCCGGCCAAACCGCGCCATCCCGCATGCGCAGCGGCCACTACCTGCCCGTCGGCACTGGCCAGCAGCACCGGCAAGCAATCGGCAACCATGATGGTGCAGCCAATCCCGCGCTGCGATGTGACGGCGGCGTCTGCCGGCTCACCTTGCAGTGTGGCGGGCGTCAGTGTGATGACATCGCTTCCATGCACCTGCCGCAAGAAAACCGGTGGCACGCCGAGGGCCTGCTCCAGCAGGCCACGATTGGCACCGACTCGCAAGGGCTCGTCGCCCACATGGTCGCCCAGGTTCATGCTGTCCCAGGGCGGCGGCGACGTGCCCCCGGCACGCGTGGTGAAGATCGCGCGCACCTGCGGCGGCGCCGGCCAGTCAGGAATCAGCCAGTCAGGGTGCACGGCAGTTCTCGACAGCGCTCAGCCTTCCGCATCGGGGCAGGCCGAGGGCTGCGCCTTTTGAAAGGCTGGCAGCGCCATGCACGCCTCGAAGGCGGCCATGGTGCGCGGCAGGCCTGCAAAACTGACGTCAAAGCGCTGCGCATTGAAGATCTGCGGCACCAGGCACAGGTCAGCGAGCGTGGGCGTGTCACCGTAGCAAAAAGCAGGCGCTGCCGGTTGTCCCGGCTGGTGCGCCTGACCCGCTTGCTGCTCGGCGCGAAGCCCTTCCAGCTGGCGCTCAAAAGCCTGCAGGCCTTCCCGGCACCAATGGCGATACCACTCATTTTTGGCGGTCTCGTCAACCTTGAGCACGCCCGTCAGGTACTTCAGGATGCGCAGGTTGTTGATGGGATGAATCTCGCAGGCGATCGACTGCGAAAGCGCGCGCACGCGGGCCTTGCCCAACGCGTCGGCAGGCAACAGCGGCGGCTCCGGATGACGCTCGTCCAGGTATTCGATGATGGCCATCGACTGCGAGAGCCGCTGGCCATCCACTTCGAGCAGCGGCACCAGTGTGTCGGCCGACAGCGCCGAATAAGGCGGCTGCTTGTGCATGCCCTTGGCGATATGCACTGCGATGTATTCATAGGGAAGCCCCTTCAGCTCAAGCGCAATGCGCACCCGAAAGGAAGATGACGAGCGAAAGTAGTTGTGAAGTTTCATGCTTTTGGAGGATAAACCCAAAGCGCCTGAATCGCTTTCGCGACTTGCGCACCCCATCGGCGCCGCTACCATGCGAGTCCTTCGCCGTCCGGCTTTTCGCCCGTCCGCTGCTTTGTTCCTTTGCATCGGCAGATGCCGGGCCTGTGAAAGTATGCGCGGCCTGACTACGGCAAGCGAGCCCCGCCACCCAACCTGCAGGAGACCTCCATGAGCGCTATCACCTCTCTTATCAACCGCCAGATTCGGCTGGCCAGCAGACCGCATGGCTTGCCGACAGCTGAAAACTGGGAGTCCACCACGCAGCCCGTTACCGAGCCGGGGCCGGGCGGCGTGCTGGTGAAAACGCTTTATCTCTCGCTGGACCCCGCCATGCGCGGCTGGATGAACGAAGGCAAAAGTTACATCCCGCCGGTTGAAATCGGCGCCGTAATGCGCGCTGGAGGCGTCGGCCGGGTCATCGCTTCGCAAAATCCTGCGTTTGCGGTGGGCGACTTTGTCAATGCCGGGCTGGATGTCCAAGAGTACTGCCTGATACCGCAAGAACAGGTCAAGCGCAACGGCATGTTCAAAATCGACCCGCGCCTGGGGCTGACCACCTGGCTCAACGTACTGGGCATGCCCGGCATGACCGGCTACTTTGGCCTGATGGAAGTCGGCCTGCCCAGGGCGGGCGAAACCGTCGTGGTGTCCGGCGCAGCCGGCGCTGTGGGTCAGACCGTGGGACAGATTGCCAAGATCAAGGGCTGCCGCGTGGTGGGCATTGCGGGCGGCAAGGCCAAGTGTGACTGGGTGGTCAATGAACTGGGCTTTGACGCCTGCATCGACTACAAGGGCAGCGATGTCCGCGCCGGCCTGAAAGAGCACTGCCCGGGCGGCGTCGATATCTACTTCGACAACGTCGGCGGCGAGATACTGGACCTGGTGCTGGCCAGGATCAACCGAAGTGCACGCATCATTATTTGCGGGGCCATCAGCCAGTACAACAACACAACCCCCGTCAAGGGACCGGCCAACTACCTGTCACTGCTGGTCAACCGTGCGCGCATGGAAGGCATTGTGGTGTTCGACTACGCCGACCGCTACCACCTTGGCGTGGCCGAAATGGCGGGCTATCTCAAGGCCGGCACCATGAAGAGCCGGGAGGATGTGGTGCAGGGTTTCGAGAATTTTCCGGCAACGCTGCTCAAGCTGTTCAACGGCGAGAATTTCGGCAAGCTGGTGCTGCAGGTGGCCGACGCCTGACCTGCAATTTCGGTAACAACGGAAAAAAGACCGGCTTCGGCCCGGCGTTATTTTGCGGCTCGTACCAGGCGAACTGCGCCTGGGGAATTGCGCGCGCCCTCGCCTGCGCTTCCCTCGACAAATCCCACGAACATGAAATAGCCAGGGCCGACCGTGGTGGATGTCCAGAAGCGCGCCGGCGGTGTTCCCGGAAACGCAGCCGGATCAATCGCCGCCTTGCCTTCTTCGGCCTCGCGCACCGCCACGATGCCCGACAGCTCCTTCATCGTGGGCAGTCGCCATTCCTGGCCGGGTGCGGCACTTGCCTTGGCGCGCGCCGTGGCGTCTGCATGGCTCATGAATGAAGCCTGGCCAGTGCAGGTCTTGCCCTTCCAGATCATGCCTTCCGCACAGCGCCGCCAGATCAGGCCGAGCTTGCTGTCGCTCACCTCCTGGTTTTCGGCAGACGGGGCATAGCGCTCCTGCGCCAGCGCCGTCACGCTGCAGCACATCATCGTTAACGTCAACAGCGACTGTTTGAAGGTATTTTTTTGGATGGTTTTCATATGGTTTCTACTTGTCCAGCGTGGATGGGGTCTTTGAAATACTAAGCGGCAGATTGAAGCCGTGCACATAGAGCAATCACCTAGCGGGACAGCACCATTCGTGATTTTTTTGTCAACTCGACCAGGCCGAAAACCGTGGCACACCCACAGAATGATGCGATGTAGCCGAACCCATGCCAGCGACAGACAAAAGCGGAAGCACGTGCTTTGGCGTTAGAGTTAGCAACTTTCCGGAATTGACTTCACACCACAGCAGGACACCCGATGATTCTCGAATTTGCCGACATTCGCATTCAGCCTGGCCAGCAGGCCGCTTTTGACGCAGCTATTCGTCAGGGCGTGGAAACCGTCATTTCAAAAGCCAAAGGGTTTGGTGGCTATACGGTGCACAAGGGCATTGAAAGCCCTGAGCGCTATGTGCTGCAGATCAGGTGGGAAACACTGGAGAACCACACCGTGGACTTCCGTGGCTCTGCCGCTTTTGCCGAGTGGCGGGCTATTGTGGGACCGTTTTTCGCAAGCCCTCCGGTGGTAGAGCATTTTTCGCTTGTGACCGGCTCGACCTGAGTCTCTTTCCAAAAGCTCCCTCAAGCCGTTCGCCAGACGTACTCGCCTGCCAACGGCGCAGCAACGGGCTATTTGCCGGTGACGGCCTCGTGACCCGACACCAGCTTGGTGAGAAGGCGGCCCAGTTCAGCACGCTCTTGTGCACCGAGCGGCGAAACAATCCGCGCCTGCGCCTTGCTGACAGCGCGCTTCATTTGCATCGCGATTTTTTCGCCCTCGGCTGTGGTCCACAAAAGCTTTCGGCGCTTGTCGGCAGGGTCGGCTTCGCGCCGCACCCACCCCTTAGCCTCCAACCGCCCGATGACCGAGCCAAAGGTGGCAGGGTCAAAGGCTACCTGGCTCGACAGCGTGACCTGATCTTCTCCGGGGTCGTCCATCAGCGCATTGAGGATGGCGAACTGAACCGGCGTGACATCGAACTGGCTGGTCTCCTCCATGAAGATGGCAACCGCCAACTGCTGTGCCCGTCGGATCAAATGACCGGGCGCCTCACTGAAGTTGAAACTTTTTGCCATGCGCGCAGTTTATACGTTCAGGGTATGTACCAAGTATTCGAATAATATGTATGCTTATCATGCGATCACACCGCACGCTTGCGCCGCAGGTCCTCTCAATGGGCTAAGCCAGCAGGCGTGCCAACTGCAGGGATTGAACAACAAATGGCAAAGAATCTTCCGGTCCTGATTGCCGGCGGTGGCATTGGCGGGCTCGCAGCTGCGCTGGTTCTGGCCCAGGACGGCTACCCGGTGACGGTGCTTGAGCAGGCTTCGGCCTTTGGGGAGATCGGCGCCGGCATCCAACTCGGCCCCAACATCTTTCGCATGTTCGACTACCTCGGCCTGACGGAGGTCATCAACCGGGTGGCGTTTTTCCCCGATGGGCTGGCCTTGAACGACGTGCGCACCGGTGAAAAGGTCGTGCGTGTGCCGCTGGGCGATGTCGCACGCGCGACCTACGGTTTTCCCTACGGCGTCATCTACCGTGCCGACCTGCACCAGGCTTTTCTTGATGCCTGCCGGAAGCAGCCGCATGTCACCTTGCGGACCGACGCCCGCGTCGAGTCGTTTCAGCAATGTGCTGACAGCGTGACAGTGGCGCTGGCAGGCGGCGATACGCTGGAGGGCCGCGCGCTGATCGGCGCCGACGGCATGTGGAGCGGTATCAGGGAAGCGGTTGTCAATGACGGCAAGCCACGGGTGTCTGGTCATATCGCGTACCGGGCGGTACTCAAGCGCGATGACGTCCCGACGCACCTGTGGAGCAACGATGTGGTGCTGTGGGGCGGCGAGAAGACGCACCTGGTGCATTACCCGTTGCGCCGCGGCGAACTCTTCAACTTGGTTGCCGTGTTTCACAGCAACAAGTACGACGAGGGCTGGAACAGCTTTGGCGACACCGCCGAGCTGACCGAGCGCTTCGCTGGCGCCTGCCCGCCGGTCAAGGAACTGCTCTCAAAGATCGAGACCTGGAAAATGTGGGTACTGTGCGACCGGGAACCGGTGCAGAACTGGACGGACCGACGAGTGACGCTGGTCGGCGATGCGGCGCATCCCATGCTGCAGTATCTGGCGCAGGGCGCCGGCCAGGCAATCGAGGACGCGGTGGTGCTGCGGGAAGCGCTGCGCTTTTGCCGCGGTGACATGGCAAAAGCGTTTCAAAAGTACCAGAAGGCGCGTTACCTGCGTACCGGCCGGGTGCAGCTGACCGCCCGCTTTTACGGCGATATCTACCACGCCTCGGGCGTACAGCGCGAGTTGCGCAACCAGATGTTCCAGAGTGGCACAGAGAGCGCCGGCTTTGCAGGGCTCAAGTGGATGTACGACGGAATAGAACCCTCAAAGCTGTTTCAATAGCCATCCATGAACTTGAGCGCCCTTCCTTCTGAAAGCCCGGCACGGGAAACTGCTATGGCCTCAAGCGCCTCGCGCAGCAGCGTGCTGTTTAATGCTATTATTTTAATAGCTATATGTGTTTGTAGCACCTGGGCTACCGCTCAAGACAGCTTAAAAAGTCGAGCAGCTGACACGCCCTGGCCATCCCGCACGGTCCGGTTGCTGGTGGGCTTTCCGGCAGGATCGTCGCCCGATCTCACCGCCCGCGTGCTCGCAGAGCCGCTAGCCAAAGCGCTGGGGCAGGCCGTAGTGGTTGAAAACCGTCCCGGTGCAGCGGGCAATATCGCGGCCGATCAGGTAGCCAAGGCAACGGACGATCACACCCTGGGCATCGTCATCAATGGAAACCTCACCTCGGCCGGACAGCTCTATCCGCAGCTGCCTTACCAGCCCCAGAAAGATTTCACCCCCATCTCACTGCTGACAGTGGCGCCGCTGGTGCTGGTGGCCGCCACTGCCCAGCCGGGTGGCGAGAACTTCTTCAAGGCAGCGCGTGAAGGTGCGGCACGCTGGAACTACGGCTCGGTGGGCAATGGCTCGGTAGCCCATCTGGGCATGGAACTGATCAAGAGCAAGATGCCCGGCCTCAGCGCTGTGCACATACCTTTTGCAGGCAATCCGCAGGTTGTTACCGCCATCCTGGGCGGCGACATCCAGATGGCCCTGATGGCGCCTGGCGTGGCGATGCCACAGGTGCGCGCCGGGAAATTGCGCGCCATCGGACTTTCTGGCGGGCGCAGCGCGCTGGCGCCAGATGTGCCCCCGCTGGCCGATGCGGGCTTGAAAGACTTCAACCTGGAAGTCTGGAATGCGCTGGTCGGGCCAGCTGGTCTTTCAGCAGCCGCCGTGTCCCGCCTGTCCGCTGAGGTGCCGCGTATCGTGCGGGAGCCCGAGACGCGGCAAAAACTTTTCAACCAGGGATGGCAGGCGGTTGGCACATTGCCGGCCGGCCTTTACAGCCGGCTTAAGGATGAAACTGCCACGCTGGGCGACATCATCAAAACCCGCGGTATCCGCCTCGAATAAGCCGGCAGGCTGGCCACCCAAGCAAGGCAAACACATCATGGACAACACATCAGCTGGCAGTGACATTGCAGCGCTTGCCGACGAGCGCAGAGCCTTCAACGCGGCCATTTCGGCGCATGGCATGAGCCCGCTGTGGGAGGTGCTGCACGCGCTGGTGCCGCCATCCCCAGCCACGCCGTGTGTGCCGGCGCACTGGAGGTATGCCGACGTACTGCCTTTCCTGAAGCAGTCCGGGCAACTCATCACCGCTGAACAGGCCGTGCGCCGGGTTCTGATTCTGGAGAATCCGGCACTGCGCGGGCAGTCCTGCATCACCCAGTCGCTGTATGCCGGCCTGCAGGTCATCATGCCGGGCGAGGTCGCGCCCAGCCACCGGCATACCCAGAGCGCCCTGCGCTTCGTGGTGGAAGGTAACGGCGCCTACACTGCAGTCGCTGGCGAGCGCACGCTCATGAACCCCGGCGACTTCATCATCACACCCAGCTGGACCTGGCATGACCATGGCCACTACGGCAAAGCCGAGGTCGATTCGCAGGTGGTGTGGCTGGATGGTCTTGATATTCCAATGCTGCGCTTTTTTGATGCCGGGTTTGCGGAGAACGGCAGCGCACAGCAGCAGGAAGTCACCAAGCCCGAGGGCATCAATCTGAACCGTTATGGGGCCAACATGCTGCCTATGCGGCATGACCCACCCTTTGGCAAGACCTCGCCCATCTTCAGCTACCCCTACGACCGCACCCGCGAAGCGCTGTACGCGCTGGAAAGGCATGGCGACATCGACGCCTGGGACGGCGTCAAGCTGCGCTACACCAACCCGTCGACCGGCGGCTCACCCATGCCCACCATGGGCACATTCATGCAGCGCCTGCCGCCGGGCTTTGCGGGCAAGCCCTGGCGCCAGACGGATGGCGCGGTCTTCAGTGTGGTCGAAGGCTCTGGCAGCGTGAGCATCGAGCGCGCTGGCCAGAAGTGGACATTCAACTTCGGCCCACGTGACCATTTTGTGATCCCGTCGTGGCACACTGCGCGACTGCAATCGCAGCCCGGTTGCGTGCTGTTCAGTTTTTCAGACCGTCCGGTGCATGAGGCACTGGGCATACACAAGGAAGAAAGGTTGTCATGAATTTTGTCGTCACCCCGCCTGCGGCGGTATCAGTTCCTGTCGTGGGCACAGCGGACCGGTTTCCGGTGCACCGCGTCTATTGCGTGGGCCGCAACTATGAAGAGCACGCCAAGGAGATGGGCTTCACCGGGCGCGAGCCGCCCTTCTTCTTTTTGAAGCCTGCCGACGCTGTGGTTGCAATCAACGCCGGGGAGACCGGATCAATTCCCTACCCCAGCCTGACCAAAAACCTGCACCATGAAGTCGAACTGGTGGTGGCCATCGGCACCGGCGGCAAGAACATCGCGGCAGCAGACGCTGCCAAGCACATCTATGGTTATGCGGTCGGCCTGGACATGACACGACGCGACCTGCAGGGCGAGATGAAAAAGGCGGGCCGCCCCTGGTGTATTGGCAAGGCGTTCGATCAGTCAGCACCTATCGGTCCCATCACACCGGCAGCGCAAGCAGGCGACATCCACAACGCAGAGCTGTATGTGCAGGTCAATGGCAAAGACCGCCAGCGCAGCAATGTGTCCAAACTGATCTGGAACATCGCCGAGACCATTGAGCACCTGTCAGCCGCGTGGGAGTTGCAGCCTGGCGATCTGATCTACACCGGCACGCCCGAAGGGGTGGCGGCGGTGGTGGCGGGTGACACGATGGTGTGCGAAGTGGCTGGCCTGGGCACGCTGACCGTCAGGGTGACCTGAGCCGGGCAGCCGGCTTTGTGACGGCAGGCAGGCTTGCCGTGGGATAAGGCTGCGCCGGGCTGGCGCGGTCAGCTGGCCGGGCCGCCAATCCAGGCTGGCTTTACCGTATGCTCAGCGCACTTTAGATCGCCGATCCTCCGTGCCTTTCATCGGGGACGGCATGTTGCGGGAAATGACCTGAATGAAGATGCTCGAAAACCTGGCCAAGCTGTGCGCCATCCTGGCGGGGATCCTGCTGACAACCATCACCCTGATGACCTGCGCCAGTCTGATTGGCCGCAACACGACGGGCGACTCCATCGTTGGCGCGTTTGAGCTCACCGGTGTGGCGGCAGGCGCTGCAATTGCATTGTTCATGCCGCTGTGCCAGCTGCGGCGCGGCAACATCATTGTTGACTTTTTCACCGCTCGGGTGAGCGATGCCGTCAATGAAAAGCTGGACCGTTTCGGCACCCTGCTGCTGGTGCTGATCTTCAGTCTGCTGGCCTGGCGCACCACGCTTGGCGGGCTCAATGTCTTTTCAGCCAACTCCGAGACGCAGATCATGGGTTTCCCCGAATGGGTGGTGTACGCCGCCATGGTGCCTCCCTTCATCCTGACCGCACTCATTGCACTGCACCAGACCATCTTCGGCTTTGCCTCGCCAGAGTCGGCCGAGGCTGCCATATGAGTTCACTTACCCTGACACTGCTGATTTTTGGCAGCATGCTGGCGCTGATGGCCCTGCGGGTGCCGATAGCCGTCAGCATGTTCGGCGCCGGGGCGCTGGGCTACATCATGCAGACCGGGTGGCCGCCTTTTGCCAGCTTCCTCAACAGCCAGGCCTTTGCACGGTTTGCGGGCTACGACCTGTCGGTGATTCCGCTCTTTATTTTGATGGGGCACTTCGCGACCAAAGGCGGCATCAGCAAGTCACTGTTTGAATTTGCGGCCGGCGTCATGGGCCGCTTCAGGGGCGGGCTGGCGATGGCATCGTTGCTGGCCTGCGCGGCCTTTGGCGCGATCAGCGGTTCGTCGGTAGCTACTGCGGCCACCATCACCGGCGTGGCCTTGCCTGAAATGCAGCGCCACGGTTATTCGGGCCGGCTGGCCACCGGAACGCTGGCCGCCGGCGGCACGCTGGGCATTCAGCTGCCACCTTCTATCGTGCTGGTGATCTATGCCATCCTGACCGAGCAGAACATCAGCAAGCTCTTCGCAGCCGCCATCATTCCCGGCATCATCGCGATGTGCGGCTACATGATTGCCGTCGCCATTTATGTGCGGGTAGTGCCTGGCCAGGCGCCAGTCGTCGGTCCGCAGCGGGACGGCATCACCCTGCGCTCTTTCATTGGCGTGATGCCTATCGTCATCATCTTTCTGCTGGTGTTTGGCGGCATTTACGGCGGCTTCTTCACGCCCACCGAGGGCGCTGCGGTGGGCGCGGCGTCCACCTTTCTTACCGCCTTGATCAAGGGCGAGATGACGTGGCGGAAATTCAAGGAGTGTTTTTATGGCACGGCGGTCAGCGCGGCCATGATCTTCCTGATTTTTCTGGGCGCTGATCTGATGAACGCCGCACTGGCGCTGACGCAGGTGCCGAACCAGCTGGCTGCACTGGTGGGCAGCTGGGGCCTGTCGCCACTGATTGTAGTGGTCGCGATTCTGCTGTTTTATGTGGTGCTGGGCGCAGTCATGGACGAGCTGTCGATGCTGCTGCTAACCATTCCGATCTTTTTTCCCATGATCATCGGGCTGGACTTTGGCATGCCCAGGGAGTCAGTCGCCCTCTGGTTTGGCATCATGGTTTTGATGACGGTAGGCTTTGGCCTGATCGCTCCGCCGGTCGGGCTGAATGTCTACATCGTCAACGGCCTGGCCAAAGGCGTGCCGATGGGCGAGACTTATAAAGGTGTGATGCCTTTTCTGATCAGCGACGTCTTGCGTACCTTGCTGTTTCTTTTCTTTCCGATCATTCCGCTCTGGCTCGTCGGTTTTATCCGGTAGCCGCCGGCAAGCTGCCTACCTTTCAGGGGGTAAGCACCGAAACAACCAGCGCCTTTTTGCCTTACCTTTGCCACACAGGAGATTTTCACCATGATTCAACGTCGAACGCTACTCAAGTCGGGCGCAGCTGCAGCCGTCGGAGCCCCGGTACTGAGCAGCCTTGCACAGCAAACGGTCACCCTCAAATTCCATACCTTCATGGCGCCGCAGTCCAATGTGTGGCTGGCCATGCACAAGCCCTGGATGGACAAGGTCGAAAAGGAATCGGGCGGTCGCATCAAGTTTGAAGGCTATCCCGCGATGCAACTGGGTGGAACACCGGTGCAGCTCTATGACCAGGTCAAGGACGGCGTTGTCGATGTCATCTGGACCCTGCCGGGCAACACCGCCGGCCGGTTCCCAAGGGTCGAGGTTTTCGAGCTTCCGTTCATGATGACCAATGCCGAGGCCACATCCAAGGCGTTCTGGGAATATGTGCAAACCGTGGCGGCTGATGAGTTCAAGGACACGCGTCTGCTGGCACTTCAGGTGCACGGCCCGGGGGTCATTCACACGGCAGACAAACCGGTCAAATCGGTCGCCGACATGCGTGGGCTTAAGCTTCGCGGCCCGACACGCCAGGCCACCAAACTGCTGGCGGTGCTGGGAGCCACACCGGTCGGCATGCCGCTTCCTGGCATTCCGGATGCCTTGAGCAAGGGCACGATCAATGGCTGCGTCATTCCGTGGGAGGTCGTACCGGCAGTGAAGGTGAACGAGCTGACCAAATACCATGCCGAGTTCGACCCGGCCGGCGGAAGCCTGTACACCACAACTTTCGTCATGGCCATGAACAGGGCCAAGTACGACTCGCTGCCGCCCGACCTGAAGAAAGTGATCGACAACAACTCCGGTATGGCGACATCGGCATCGTTCGGAAAAATCCAGCAAGGCAATGACGTTCCGGGCCGCAAGAGCGCCAGCGACCGCGGCAACACCATCTACACCATCAGCGCAGCGGAGGCCCAGGAATTCCGCCGCAAGTCACGCGCAGTTGAAGTCGAATGGGTTGAGGACATGAACAAGAAGGGGTTCGACGGCAAGAAGCTGCTCGACACTGCCCGCAGCCTGATCGAGAAGCACACGAAAACCACCAAGGCCTGACCACGGCACGGCGTGCAGTTGAAGCTTCATGCCGTACCTTGGGAAAATCTGCCGATCTGTCCCGAAAGCGATCACAGCCGGCAGGTGTTGCCTTTTTTGAATATTTAAGTGTTTTGTGCTTCTAGCCCTTATTTTTCAAGGGATTGCAGCTATTGATAACATAGCAATCGATCTGCCGAACGGCACGCTGGCTGTCGCGACAGCATCTGCACGGTATTCATCAAGTGACGGTCTGATCATTTGGCAACCGCCTGGAGCCGGGCCAATGCACATGCGGTAGTTACATACCGTCTCGCGATTGGCTGACATCCGAAGTCGCTAGGTGCAGGCAAACGGTAAACTGTTTCGATGCATCGCCCTCCCCTGAACCACTGCCGCGTCTGCGGCACTCCTGTCGTCTACCGCCTGCCGGATGACGGCGATACAAAGACGCGGGCAGTGTGTCCGGCCTGCGGTACGGTTCATTATGAAAATCCGTTGAACGTGGTCGGCACTGTTCCTGTCTGGGGTGCGACCGGTGAAGAGGTATTGCTGTGCAAGCGCAACATCGAACCGCGCCGCGGCAAGTGGACGCTGCCCGCCGGCTTTATGGAAATGGGTGAAACCACAGCGGAGGGCGCAGCCCGGGAAACTGTGGAAGAAGCCGGGGCACAGTTTGAGATGCAAGGGCTTTTTTCAGTGATGAACGTTGTGAGCGTTGGCCAGGTGCACCTGTTTTACCGTGCCCGGCTGCTGAGCACCGACTTCAACCCCGGCTACGAAACCATGGAAGCCAGGCTTTTCAAGGAAGTAGACATTCCCTGGGACGAGATCGCTTTCAAAACCGTGAAGGAAACTTTGCGCTGTTATTTTGCCGATAGCCGAGCAGGAAGTTTCAATATGCACACGCTTGACATCAACTGACTGGTGTTCAAGTTGCCGCCGATGCGCTAACCTCTCACGACCAGACCCCGAAATAGAATTCAGCCTGGCAATGGCCCCACGGATGAACGGCCTGCGGTTTATACAGTCCGCCACGCGGACATATGGGGACCAGCGGTCGTGTGAGGTCATTGCAACCACCATCCCGCTGGCTGCGAAGCCATCCAAAGAGCAAGGGGCGAAGCACGTTGCAGCATCGGGCAGCGCTGACGATCATGCCCGGTCGAGCGTATAGGCCGACGCGCGAGTGAACACCTCTTTGATGAGCGGGTCGCCTTCCAACCGGCGCATCACCACAAAAAATTCTATGATTTCGTCTACGCCGATACCAATATCACGCAGAGGGATCAGCTTTGTACTCTCAATTTCCTTAAGTACCAATGATTCCGGGACCATCGCCGCACCTGCGCCGCTCAGGACCAGGTCGATCAGGGTCCTGACATTTCTACAAGTATTGATGCGTTGAGGATTCCCGCCATACTTGCGCATCACGTCCACAGTCAGCTGGTACTGGTAAGACGGCTTGGACAGCGACCAAATGGGTGCAGCGTTGCGCGCGAACAGCGTTGTTGGATCATCAAGTGTTTCGAGGAAGTGTCTGCTGGCCATCCATGTTAGCCCTACCTTGCCGATTGGATGCGCTTTCAGTAAGTGTCCGTCAATAGGGCCGACAAGCAAGGCAAGGTCCAGCAGCCCGCTGTCAAGTTTCTGACGCAGACTGATAGTCAGGTCAACGTCGATATCCCAACTCACCAGGGGCATATCGCGTGTCAATGCCGACAGCATCCGGGGAAGGCAAAGCAATGCCGCTGCTTCGCCAGAGCCCACCCGGACAGTGCCGGAAAACGCATCGCCACCCGATGCCAGCAACAACAGCCTTTCCATTTCATTGAGAAGTGGCTCACACCCTTTCACGATTTCACGGCCGTGCACCGTCAGCACCATCCTCCGCCCCTCCCTGTAGAACAGTCGCGTATTCAACCGGCTTTCCAGCTCCCTGATGCGGCCAGAGACGGCGGACTGGGTCGTGTTGAGCCGCTCCGCAGCTGCCGTGAAAGTGCCGAGCCTCGAAATCCAGAAAAGAGTTTCAAGGTGGTGAATGCCAAGCCTGAGCATATGTGAAGCCCTTTTTACATCGCGTAATCCGATGGATAACTATTTTAATTAATCGTTTGTCTGGATGCATAACCATCATTACGATCTGGCCCACAGGAGCCAAAAGATGTCAATCAGCTACGAACTGTCGGGCGCCATCGTCGTCATCACCATTAATCGGGAAAGCAGGATGAATGCTTTGGGCCCCCAGGCCATGGTCGAATTTCGTGAGGCGCTCGAACGCTTTGATCGCGCACCAGAATCGCGCGTCGCAGTGATTACGGGGGCTGGCCGCAAAAGCTTTTGTGCCGGCGCAGACATCCGGGAAACATTGCCCTCGCAACCCTTCATTCCGGGTTTCTTTGACCGTGATACGGATGCCAGCCACCCGCTTTATATCCGTAACATCTCCTTTGAAAAGCTGATGATTTCCAAACCGCTCATCGCAGCTGTCAACGGCGTGGCTGTGGGTGGCGGGATGGAGATCGCCCTGAACTGCGATCTGTGCATCGGCTCAACCGCTGCACGCTTCGGACTTACCGAGGTACGTATCGGCAGCATCCCTGCGGTCGCAGGCATCCAGCGCCTACTCCACTCCATCTCGCGCCCGGCGGCCATGCAATTGCTGCTCAGTGGCGAAATCATTGCTGCGCAACGTGCGCTTGAGTTGGGCATCGTCTCGGAAATCGTCGAGCCGGAATTGCTGCTGGGGCGCGCCATGGAAATCGCACAGCAAATTGCTGCTAACGCGCCGCTTGCCGTAAAAGCTGCCAAGTACCTCGCAGGCAAGGCGCACACCCTGCCACTGAATCAGGCTGCGGAATTCGAAGAGTTGCTGTGGGGCCACCTGATGCATTCGGACGACCGGTTAGAAGGACGCAAGGCTTTCGCCGAGAAGCGGCAACCTGAGTTCAAGGGGTGCTAGCCAGCTGCCCTTAGATTTTTTAAGAGCAAATACGTTTGCACAACCCTCTCCGGATCAGGCCCTCTAAAAACCTGATTACCGTTCACTATTTGCTATCGATTTCCACTGTACCCCCGACCAAACCAACTAACTATTTCAGAGACAACCATGAAATCAATTCCTCTCGCTTTGCCCGGCCTCGTCCTAACTATTGCCGGGCTGTTCACAACACTTGCCGTCGCTGCTTATCCTGACAAGCCGGTCAAGATGGTGGTGCCCTTCTCACCAGGGGGCGGAAATGACCAGATTGGCCGACTACTTGCCGAGAAGCTCACGCAGATCACATCCACACCATTCATTGTTGACAACCGTGCTGGCGCCGGCGGCAACCTGGGATCGGATCTTGTTGCGAAGTCCCCGGCGGATGGCTATACATTGCTCGTCGTCGCCAATCAGATCGTCATCAATCCGTCGCTGTATCCCAAGATCAGTTTCGATGTAATGAAGGACCTGGTACCGGTGGCGCTGCTTGCCGATGTGCAGTTCGTGCTTGCGGCCAACCCGCAAGTCGCGGCGAAAAACCTCGCCGAACTGGTGTCGCTCGATAAGAAAACGCCCGGCAGGCTCAACCACGGAACGCCCGGAAATGGTACGCCGCAACATCTCGCAGCGGAGCTCTTCAACACTACGGCCGGCACGTCCCTGGTCCACGTGCCATACAAGGGCACTGGTCCCGCGATCGCGGACTTGCTGGGCGGGCAGATCCAGCTGGGTTTTCTGACGCTGTCATCGGCGGTACCTTATGTGAAAGGCGGCAAGCTCACCGCGCTCGCGCTGACCGGGAAAAACCGGTCCACGCTACTGCCGGACGTGCCAACGGCGGCCGAAGCCGGGATCAAGGGATACGACGCCACAACCTGGTACGGCATCATGGCCCCTGCCGGCGTCCCCGCACCAATTCTTTTAGCGCTTGAAAAACATATTCAAACAGCGCTGGCTGATCCGGCTTTCCGCAAGCGTCTGGAAGAGACAGGATTTGAGCCACGATTCGCGCCCGGCCGTGCCATGTTTGTCGAAATGAAATCGGATCTGGCCAAATGGTCCAAGCTGGTCAAAGCCTCAAACGTCAAGGTTGACTGAGATGGAAGGCCAGGACGCATTCTTCGCGCCGCTGACCAGGTTCAAGGTAATCGACTTCACACAAATCGGCGCCGGACCTCTGTGCGGCATGTACCTGGGTGACCTGGGCGCTGACGTCATCAAGGTCGAGCCACCCGCTGGCGATCTCGGACGCAAGCTCGGTTTGCCATGGATCGATGACGAAAGTCCTATGAATATTGCGTTCAATCGCAACAAGCGCAGTATCTGCATTGACCTGAAGACGTCAGCCGGCCGCGAAGTGGTGGTAAAGCTTCTGGCTGAAGCCGACGTTCTGCTGGAGAGTTTCCGACCTGGCGTGATGGCGCAATTCGGCCTGGATTACGAGGGTGCGCGGCAGATCAACCCACGGCTCGTCTATTGCTCACTTTCTGCGTACGGGCAGACAGGTCCGCATGCGCACAAGCCCGGCGTTGACGGCATAATTCAGGGGACTTCTGGCCTGATGAGCCTGATTGGCACCGAAGGCGCACCGCCCTCGAAAGTACAGGCGCCAGTCGTAGATGTGAGTGCCGGATTCATCGCGACCATTGGCACCCTGTCCAGACTGCTTGAGCGGGTTGAAAGTGGTACCGGTGGTCACCTCGATGTCAGTCTTTTTTCCTCGGCTGTAGCTTTGCAGCAGTCTGCCATTACGACCTACCTCGGCTCTGGTGAATTACCGGTACGCGCCGGTAGCGAGGCCCCATATGCAGCGCCCAATGAAGCTTTTGAAACGGCTGACGGCTGGATCATGATTGCTGCCTATAACGGTAATCGCTGGGAGGCGCTCTGTACCTTGCTGGGCGTACCCCAACTCGCAACGGACGAACGGCTCGCACTCCTCAATACCCGGATAGAAAATCGGGCCTACATGAAAGATTGCCTGAGCCCACTTTTTCGAGCCAACACAAACAGGCATTGGTTGGAGGCGCTAGAGGCTGCAGATATTATTTGCGGGGAGGTAGCAAGCTATGAGCAGTTGGTATCTAACCCCCAGGTCGCGCACATGAAGCTGTTTACGTCTACAACAACGACGCGTGGATTGACTTATTCATCGCCCGCATTTCCGGTCAATACCCGAGCGCAAAAGAGTGCAATGGCCGCGCCAGCCTGCGGCGAACACACCGCGGAAATTCTTCACTCGCTGGGATATTCAGAAGCTGAAATCGCCGAGCTCGAATCCCATGGTGCCGTCCGAAGCATGCATCGCCCGCTGCAACCAGCCACGGCCGCCTGATCCATCATGAAAAATACCGTAGCAGTCATCGGAATTGGACAGTCAGACTGGGCTGGCGACTGGATACGGGTGCGTAGCGGGGAGCGTCCGACCGATAGCTATGGCTATGGGGCCACGTCCTTTCGCAATGCCTTGTCCGATTGCGGGCTGGTGCGCAAGGACATCGATGGATTGATCGTGGGCCCGAGTACAGCTTATGAACGCATGGCCGAGGTGCTCGGCTTGAACCCTCGATGGGGCGACCAAGCTGATGCGGTGTTGTCGGTAATCCAGGCGGTGAGTGCCATTGAGTCAGGCTTGGCGGAAACGATTGCGCTGGTTTACGGAAATGACCAGCGCTCGGCAAAGATTCAGTATGGTGGCCCACGAGCGATGGGTGGCGACGCTTTCCTGTCCTACGTCTACCACGCGCCCTGGGGGCTGACTTCGCAGGGCGCACTTTATGCACTCACTTTCCAGGCTTACAAGCACGCTCGTGGCTTTACCGACGAAGACCTGGGTCACATCCCGGTCGCGCAGCGTCATTGGGCATCACTCAATCCCAACGCGGTGTTCAAAGAGCGTATCTCGCTGGAGGACTATCTCGCATCGCCCCACGTGTGCGAACCGCTTCGGCTGTTTGATTACTGCATGGTCAATGACGGCGGCGTCGCATTGATTCTCACCACTGCAGAGCGAGCCCGTGAACTGAGCCCAAAACCTGTATACATCGCGGGTATTGGTCGCCATGACCTGAATGTCGGCGCAACCAGTCTCGAACCCAGACTCACCGACTTTTATTTGCCGGCACAGCAAGCCAGCGGCCGACAGTCATACGAAATGGCGGGCGTGGGACCGCAAGACATGGACGCGCTTCAGGTCTACGACAGTTTTTCAGTGCACGTGCCCCTGGCCCTGGAAGGTTATGGTTATTGCGACATCGGAGGCGCTGCAGCGCTCTTGCGCGGCAAAGGCATCGGCCCGGGCGGCGGCTTGCCGCTAAACACCGGTGGAGGACACTTGTCCGAGAGCTATATGCAAGGCTGGAATCATCAGATTGAATCGGTGCGGCAATTGCGCGGCGAGGCCGGTATACGCCAGATCGACAACTGCAGGCATGTCCACTACACCTCGGACGTCGCGGGCAAGGCCGTCTCGCTTATTTACAGTTCGGAGGCATGACCGTGTCCAGCCACCGTGTCCCTGCAACGCCGTCGCCCGTCATGGGGCTGTATGACGAGCCATTCTGGAAATCCGTCAACGAGAGACGTATGGCGCTGCAATGTTGCGCCAACTGCGCAAAGAGTCATTACCCTCCGGTCCCCTGTTGCCCCCAATGCCTTTCAACCGAACTTTACTGGAATCCGGTGAGCCGATACGGCCGTATCCTTTCTTGGACCGTATTCCACAAAACCTACCTTGAGGCCTATCCACATCCCTACAACGTCATTGCAGTGCGGCTGGATGAGGGCCCGGTTTTCATCTCCAACCTGGAGGCAGCGCCGCCCGACGACGTATGGATAGGCCAGGCGGTGGAACTGGTATATGTCGAAATGACGGACGGCATGGTGCTGCCGAGGTTCAAGCTGACCGCAAACGGCGGGTTGTCGAGCACAGCGGTAGCGAACCCTGACGCTTGAACAAGTTGTTTGCAGGTTCACCAACCGGGGGCCGAAAGATAAGCTTTGCGGCCTGGTAGCCCTTGCGAAGGCCACAGAGTCCCTTTGTTGTAAGCGCTAAAGCGGGACAGTCACACGTTTGAGCTGCGTGTTGTAATACAGCGCCTCAAGGCCTTTCACGCCCCGTAGCCGCTAAACCTGGAGACCGCCTAACGCTGGTTCGACCCCGCCGTCCTGTACTCGTTGACGTAAACCTGACCTGTTTCCAGCCTGGCGGTCACACGGTGAGCGCGTGCCAAGTCTTTGGTCCAGATACCAGCGGCCAAGCCGAACTCGGTATCGTTGGCGATCTGGACAGCTTGTTCTTCGGTATCAAAAAGAATGACACAGGCTACGGGCCGAACCCCTTTTCGCGGACAATGCGCATCTGGTTGTTGATGCCGGTGCAGTCTAGGGGCAACATACCAACCCTTGCCCTGATCGCCTGGCAATTTTTTAGGCAAGCCCCGCCAAAGCAGCCACTGCGCAGTGTTGTCTCGCGATGTCGTCGCAGGATCGCACCAGTTGTCGCGCAACACCAAGCAGCGTGGTGGAGATGATCTCCGAAGGCTTGGCTATGACGGTATTGCCGTGGCCAAGGCAGGAGCAATCGCCCTGCCCGCCTGGTTGGGCGGGGCGTTCGAAGGCAGGACGGCGCCGACAACGCCATAAGGCTCACGTCACGTGTACGAGTGATGGCCGGTCCCACGTCAATGGATTGGCCATGCAATGCATTGACCAGGCCGCCTTAAAACCCGAAATATTGCGCGGGCACTTCCCTTTCCATAGCGACCAACGCGCGGACCTATCTGATCTCTTCCCGCTTGAGCTTGCTCGGTTTCCCTTGACACTCGCAAAGCGAGACGCTGGCGCAAACAGCTCGTTGAAGAAGCTGCTATTGAGAACAGATGACCATGCTTGCTCCTTTTACAAAGCAAGACAGGTTTTAGTTCAACCGGCTTAAAGTTGGCGCTGAAGGTTTACGGAAAAAATGGGTAATTGCGTCGTAATTTCACAGCCAATAAACAAGCTACAAAACCCATCAAAATGCAACCCCCAGCTCTAGAATTTTCCGTAAACGCACAGGAGATGGAGTCTGAAATGAAAAATGGGCTAGCTTCCTTGTAAAAGCTAACCCAATAATTTTATTGGTCGGTGTGAAAGGATTCGAACCTTCGACCCCTTGCACCCCATGCAAGTGCGCTACCAGGCTGCGCCACACACCGATCAGCCTCACATTATAACGTGGCCCCAGCGCCCCTAGTAGGTGGTCGTCAGCAGTTCACGGATTTCAACCAGTTCCTGGCGAATGAACTGGAGGCGCTGGACAGCAGCAGCCTCGCTCCACTGTGCATCGGTGGTCTCGGCAGGAAACTCGCTGTCGCCAAAGCTGCTGGATTCTGCGTATTCTGGTTGTTCAGGCTCTGCATCAAGGCTGATATCGATGCCTTCCAGCATCACCTCTCCGTTTCTTCGCTTCTCGCTTTCCACCTGGACCAGCTCGTGAAGTTTATTGCGCGCCCCGCTGATCGTGAAACCCTGGTCGTAAAGCAAGTCACGAATTTTTCGAATCATCAGCACTTCATGATGCTGGTAATAACGGCGATTGCCGCGCCGCTTCATCGGGCGCAGCTGTGTGAACTCCTGCTCCCAATAACGCAACACATGGGGTTTCACGCCGCAGAGCTCGCTTACCTCACCGATCGTGAAGTATCTTTTGGCGGGGATTGGGGGGAGCAAATTCTCCAATTAGATCAATGCCGTGAGGACGAAAGCTCTAAATTTACTCTAACTGCTATCCAAGCGCAAAGCGCAAACGCTGCATTTTGAAATGTGTTGCTTTGTCACAAATTCCGTACAAAGTTACAACTTTTTCTGGCTTGCGAATGCTCAATCTCCCGGTGACTTACCCTGGATCTGATCCTTCAGCTTGTGGCTGGCATGAAAGGTGACAACGCGTCTTGCCTTGATGGGTATGGCTTCCCCGGTTCTTGGGTTACGCCCTGGCCGAGGCGATTTCGTTCGTATCTGAAAATTACCAAACCCGGAGACCTTGACGTCGGTGCCATCAACCAGACTGCCAGAGATGAGTTCAAAAAAAGCATCGATCATGTCTTTGGATTCGCGCTTGTTCAAGCCGATCTGCTCGAAAAGCAGATCCGCCAAGTGCGCCTTCGTCAACGCGGGGGTTTCCAGACTTTCTACCGAAAAATCCATAGTGGTGTACCTAGTGCGCTCTGGCAGTTACGGACATGGACTTGCTCGATTTGCCATCAGGCACGCAACCGGGCATCAAGTTTGACCTGCAGATTTGTCAGCACCGATTGAACCGCCGGATCAACCAGTTCATCTGTGAGGCTTGACGAGTCGCTGGCAAATACCAGCCGTACCGCAAGGCTCTTTTCATCAGGCCGGATACTGGCACCAGGGGCTACGGCGGATGGACGATAGACATCAAACAGCGTTGCCGATTTGAGCAATCCACCCGTGTCAGAGGATGTGATTGTCGCCATCAGCGCGGCATGCGTCACAGTTTCCTGCACGACGACCGCAATATCCCGTTCCACAGGTTGAATCTTGCTGACGCTGCTGAAAACAGGAACCTGTTTGCTGTTGACAGCATCGAAATCGAGTTCAAACAGAACAGGGGCAAGCGCCAATTCACAGGTCTGACGCCAACGGGGATGAAGCTCGCCTAGGAAGCCTATTGGGTTCCCGCCAACGCTCACACGTGCGCAGCGTCCCGGGTGCATGGCAGGATGCTCTGCCGCCTCAAACACAGCAGAGTGCGGCGCCAGCAAGGCCTCAAGATCTCCTTTGACGTCGAAAAAATCCACTGGCTTTTCAGGCGCGCCCCATTGAAGCGGATCCCGTGAGCCATAGGCAAGACCCGCCACCCGAAGCGGCTGGCTGAAACCGGCGACCGTGGTGTCGGAATTGACTGCCAGCGGGTCGCGCAAAAAGACACGGCCTACCTCGAAAACATTGACGCGGGACGCCTTGCGATCGAGGTTGAACTTCAGCACTTCGATTAGCGATCCCAGCAGCGACGAGCGCATCACACTCATATGGCTGGCAATCGGGTTCAGCAACTTGATCGGCGCGTCATTCCCGGCAAAATCGCGCTCCGAACGTTCATTTACAAAGCTGAAGTTGATAGTTTCCTGGTAGCCCAGAGCAGCAAGCGTTCGGCGGACGGCGTACGCACCTCGCGTGGATTCCGGTGCAAGTCGTGCAGTGATTGGTGCTGACGGCGGCGTGGCCGGCAGTTGGTTGTACCCAATCATTCGAATCACCTCTTCAATCAGGTCCTCTTCCAGATGAAGATCGAAGCGATAACTGGGTGGCGTTACCGTGAGCGTACCGTCCCCTTGTTCCACCGCAAGCCCAAGCCGCTGCAGCGCATCAACGCACTGAGCCTGCGTGAGCGGCATTCCGATGATTTTGGAAGCGCGCGACACGCGCAGGGTAACGGGTAGCCGCTTGGGATGGCCAATATCGATGTCGTCAACCGGCCCGCAGACGGCTGCGCCATCGGTTCCACAAATCTCCAGGATGAGCTGGGTGATGCGCTCGATATGCTCGACCGTGTGCCCAGGGTCTACGCCCCGTTCAAAGCGGTGACCGGCATCGGTCGAAAAGTTATAGCGGCGCGAGCGTCCGGCGACCGCTTGCGGCCACCAAAAGGCCGCCTCTACAAAAATATTTCGGGTGTCATCCGAGACAGCGGTGGCATCACCGCCCATGATGCCGGCCAATGATTCGACCTGTATGTCGTCAGCAATGACACCGACTTTTTCGTCAACCGTCACCGTATTGCCGTTCAACAATTTCAGGCTCTCGCCCGATTTTCCCCAACGGACATCCAGAGCGCCATGAATCTTGTCGAGATCAAAAATGTGCGAGGGCCGGCCCAGTTCAAACATGACATAGTTTGAAATATCAACAAGTGCTGTCACGCTGCGCTGACCGCAACGCGCCAGCCTGTCAACCATCCATTGCGGCGTCGCGGCTTTGGGATTGATGTTTCGCACGACGCGGCCCGAAAACCGGCCGCATAGTTCAGGGGCGCTGATCGTGACGGAAAGCTTTGTTGAATCGGAGACGGTAACCTGCGGAAAGACCGGAGCATTCAGGGCTGTGCCCGTCAACGCGGACACTTCACGCGCGACACCGTACACGCTCAGGCAATGGGCCAGATTCGGTGTCAACTTCAACGTGAACAAGGTGTCGTCGAGCTGAAGGTATTCGCGTACATCCTGACCCAACGGCGCGTTGCTTGCGAGCTCCAGCAAACCGCCGTGGTCGTCGGATAGCTTGAGCTCCCGCGCTGAACAGAGCATGCCCTGGCTTTCGACACCGCGCAGCTTGCCCACCTTGATCAGAAAAGGCTTGCCATCGTCGCCTGGCGGCAGTTGGGCGCCGACCAGAGCGCAAGGCACCCTGATGCCCACGCGAGCATTGGGCGCACCGCAAACGATATTTAGCAGATCACCCTGCCCTACATCCACCTGGCAAATGCGCAAACGGTCGGCGTTGGGATGTTGAAGAGCCTGCGTGATTTCCCCAACAACAATTTTCGTGAAAGGCGGGGCAACCTGCTTGAGCTCTTCAACCTCAAGTCCAGCCATCGTGAGTGTTTCGGCAAGCTGGGCAGTACTCAGCGGTGGATTGCAAAATTCGCGCAGCCAGGATTCCGGAAATTGCATGGTCGTGCCTTGTTCTTCTTGATGCCGTTAAGACTGAAACTGTGAAAGAAAGCGTATGTCGCCGTCAAAGAAAAGACGCAGGTCGTTAACGCCATAACGCAGCATGGTGAGCCGGTCAGGACCCATGCCAAATGCAAATCCGATGTAGTGCTCGGGATCCAGGCCCATGTTGCGTATGACGTTGGGGTGCACCTGACCAGAGCCAGCTACCTCCAGCCACCGGCCGGCGAGCGGGCCAGATTGAAACTGTATGTCTATCTCGGCGCTAGGCTCGGTGAAAGGAAAAAAGCTGGGCCTGAAACGCAGGACCAGATCATGCGTCTCAAAAAACGTGCGACAAAAGTCTGTGAAAACGTACTTGAGGTCCTTGAAGCTGACGTTCTCGCCTACCCACAGCCCCTCACACTGGTGAAACATTGGTGAGTGTGTGGCATCGCTATCGACACGGTAGGTGCGGCCAGGCGCAATGACGCGAATCTCGGGCATACGGTGGCCCGCATCAATCAAAGACTGGTGCTTTTTGACATGCTGCACCGCATATCGAATTTGCATGGGACTGGTATGCGTGCGCAACAGGTTAGGTGCCGCTTCGGTACCCCCCTCCACATAGAAGGTGTCGTGCATCGACCTCGCAGGATGATCTTCAGGGGTATTGAGGGCGGTGAAATTAAACCAGTCGGTTTCGATCTCTGGCCCCTGTGCAACGTCAAATCCTATGGATCCAAAGATAGCTTCGATACGCTCCAGCGTCAGAGAAACAGCGTGCAGGCTGCCTTGGCCCCGCCGGCGTCCTGGAAGGCTCACATCAAGCGCCTCGGCCTTTAGCTGTCGCTCCAGTTCTGCATTTGCCAATGCCTGCCGGCGATCAGCCAGTGCAGCCTCGATAGCCTGTTTGGCAAGATTAATGGCCGCGCCCTGCGTCTTTTTATCGTCCACGCTCAGGGTTGACATTCCCTTCATCAACTCGGTGATGCGCCCGGATTTACCCAGGAATTGCGCTTTGGCATTTTCCAGTTCAGCCGGTGTCGCAGCCATCTGAAAAATGGACCGGGCACTGCTGACCAGATCTGGGAGGGCGTCAGGTGGATTCATAGTTATACCGCAGCTGGATCGCAGCAGCGAGGTGTTGGCAAATACGTCAATCTACGAAGCCCAAGAAAAAGGGCCAGAGCTTTTTCAAGCTCCAGCCCTTGTACTTCGGGCAAAGTTCGCTATATTTTATATAGCAATCAAGCCTGAGATCAGGCAGCCAGCTTGGCTTTTACCTGTTCAACGATGGCACCGAAAGCAGCACTATCGTGGATAGCCATGTCGGAAAGAACCTTGCGGTCGATTTCAATCCCGGCTTTTTTCAGGCCGTTGGCAAACTGGCTGTATGTCAGGCCAAACGAACGGCTTGCAGCATTGATACGGGAAATCCAGAGACGGCGAAAGACACGCTTTTTGGTACGACGGTCACGGTAGGCATATTGCCCGGCCTTCATCACCGCTTCTTTGGCGATCCGGAAGACGTTACCGCGGCGACCGCGAAATCCTTTTGCAAGGGCTAGAACTTTTTTGTGGCGGGCGCGAGCCGTTACACCACGTTTGACGCGAGGCATGTGTGTACTCCTTGTTCGTCGTTAATTAAATGCCACGGCCTGGAAGCATCTGTGCCATGTGACCCATATTGGTCTCATGAACAGTCACCGAACCACGCAATTGACGTTTGTTCTTGGTGGTCTTCTTGGTCAGGATGTGACGTTTGAAGGCTTGGCCGCGCTTGACGGTGCCACCTGGACGAACGCGGAAACGCTTTTTGGCGCCGCTTTTGGTCTTCATTTTGGGCATGTGTATGCTCCTTTTTCATTTGTGCTCGTGAGGCGCTGCGAACCTTCCGCAGACTTGACGGCCCCGAGCCACTTGTCAATGGCCCGATTACTCAAGCCACTGTCGCAGCGGGTTTTTACACTTGCTGCTTTTGAGGGTTGACATTCGATGCCAACCTTGCAGGACCGCTGATGCGGCCCTTGATGAACCGGCCCAACAGAGCCGACTCACCAATTCTAATCTGCGCTCAAGCGACCGCCGTGGAAGTTGCTTGCTCAGCAGGCGCTTTTGCGCCGGGTTTTTTACGGCCCGGCGCGATCATCATGACCATTTGCCTGCCTTCAAGCTTCGGAAACTGCTCCACCACAATCAAATCCGCCAACTCGTCCCGAATTCGCGCCAACAGCGCCAGACCCAGTTCCTGGTGCGTAATCTCGCGGCCACGAAAGCGCAGAGTGATCTTGCACTTGTCGCCTTCTTCCAGAAAACGCTTGATGTTGCGCAACTTGATGTTGTAGTCGCCATCATCGGTACCTGGTCGGAACTTGATTTCCTTGATCTCGATGACTTTTTGCTTGGATTTCGCCTCAGCCGCCTTCTTTTGCTCGGCGTACTTGAACTTGCCGTAATCCATGAGCCGGCACACCGGCGGAATAGCAGTTGGCGAAATCTCGACAAGATCGACATCAGCCTCACCGGCGAGGCGCAACGCCTCCATGATGCTGACAACGCCCAAAGGCTCGTTGTCGGGACCTGAGAGTCGAACTTCAGGAGCCATGATTTCACGGTTCAAGCGATGCTTGCGTTCTTCACGGTGACGGCGGTCACGAAATTCAGTAGCGATGGTTGTAGTCCTTAATGCTTGCTATAAAAGCTATAGCGACTTTCGCCCGTCCGACAAGGACGAAAAGCTGAATCATCAAAACCGCAGGCAAAGCGTTTTTAAGAAAAATCAGGCTTTTTGTGCAATGTCATCAGCAATCTGCCGGGCAAACGCTTCAAGGGACATTGCTCCAAGGTCTTTGTTACCCCGGGCGCGCACTGCGACAGCTCCTGCCTCTTTCTCCTTGTCACCAACGACCAGGATGTACGGAAGCTTCTGTAGCGAGTGCTCTCGTATTTTATACGTTATTTTCTCGTTGCGCAGGTCAAGATTGACCCTAACCCCTTGATTTTGCAGTGTTTTGGCAACTTCCCGGGCGTAATCTGCCTGGGAATCGGTGATGTTGAGCACGCAAACCTGTATTGGGGCGAGCCAAGTTGGCATGGCGCCTGCGTAATGCTCGATCAGCATGCCGATGAACCGCTCGAAGCTGCCAACGATGGCACGGTGCAGCATGACAGGCCGGTGTCGAGCGCCATCTTCGCCCACGTATTCGGCGCCAAGTCGCTCCGGCATCGACGGGTCTACCTGGATAGTCCCGCATTGCCACTGCCGGCCAATAGCATCGCGCAAGGTGTACTCCAGCTTGGGCCCATAAAACGCGCCGTCGCCAACGGCAATCTGAAACTCGCAGCCGGACGCGCGCAGGCTCTCAATCAATGCGCCCTCAGCTTTGTCCCAGCTTTCTTCCGAGCCGATACGTTTTTCCGGCCGCGTCGCCACCTTGTAAATGATGTCGGTAAAACCGAAATCCTTGTATACACGCTGCAGTAGCGTGGTGAAGGCCATGCATTCCTGCTGTATCTGGTTTTCGGTACAGAAAATATGCCCGTCATCTTGGGTAAACGCCCTCACCCGCATGATGCCGTGCAAGCCGCCGCTGGGCTCATTACGGTGGCATTGGCCGAATTCACCATAACGCAGCGGCAAGTCACGGTAACTTTTGACTCCCTGGTTGTAGATCAATATGTGACCAGGGCAATTCATGGGCTTCAGGGCGTAGTCACGCTTTTCACTTTCGGTCGTGAACATGTTCTCGCGGTATTTGTCCCAATGTCCGGTCTTTTCCCAGAGGCTCTTATCCAGGATCTGCGGACCCTTGACCTCCTGGTAACCATTGTCCCGGTAGACATTTCGCATGTACTGCTCAACCTGTTGCCACAGCGTCCAGCCTTTGGGATGCCAAAAGACCGTGCCAGGCGCATGTTCATCAATATGGAAAAGATCCAGCTCACGCCCCAGCCGGCGATGGTCGCGTTTCTCAGCTTCCTCGACGCGCCGGATGTAGGCCTCCAGATCTTTTTTGTCAGCCCAGGCCGTGCCATACACGCGTTGCAACTGCTCGTTTTTCGCATCGCCCCGCCAGTAGGCGCCCGACACGCGGGTCAGTTTGAAGACCTTGAGAAAACGTGTGTTGGGCACATGAGGGCCCCTACACATGTCAACATATTCCTGGTGGTAATACAGGCCCATTGCCGCCTCGTTCGGCATGTCTTCAACCAGCCTCAGCTTGTAGTCTTCGCCGCGCGACTGAAACACCTCGATAACTTGCGCGCGCGGCGTGACACGTTTGACCACCTCGTAGTCCTGCGCGATCAGCTGGCGCATACGGGATTCGATGGCCTCCATGTCGTCTGGCGTAAACGGCCGCTCGTAGGCAATGTCGTAGTAAAAACCTTCCTCGATAACTGGACCGATCACCATCTTTGCCGTGGGATACAGCTGCTTGACAGCATGGCCCACCAGGTGCGCAGTTGAATGGCGAATGATTTCAAGGCCCTCTTCATCCTTGGGTGTGATGATCTGCAGCCTCGCGTCATGGTCAATGCTGTCGCTGGCGTCCACCAGCTTTCCATCGACCTTGCCCGCGAGCGTTACTTTTGCAAGGCCGGCGCCGATGGAAGCAGCAACCTCCGCCACCGTGACCGGTCCGGGATATTCGCGTTTTGAACCATCTGGAAGCGTGATTTGAATCATGGTGACTGATTGTGGATTACTGAAAAACAGAAAAAAGCGCGGTAGGGCCGCGCTTTGAAAACATTAACCGGGGTAGCAGGCTGTTTGATCAATAGCCTAACGTTGCGGCCTGGCGGTATGGCAGCGAACTTACCGGCGCACGAAAACGCCTTAATTCGCGACGTCACGACGCATCGCCCTTCTGCTTGCTGTTCAGCCTGAGTGCATCGTCTTATTTTACGGCAGCGCAAATGTCGCCTGCAACCACACCTACACCAGTCACGCCGTCTGGGCCACTGTAAAGCGCCCATAGAAAAAGCCCCGAGTGCGTCAGCAGCTCAGGGCTTTTTACTTATCTGTACCGATCAGTGAAACTGCTCTTCTTCGGTGGAACCTGTAAGCGCCGTGACGCTGGACTTTCCGCCCTGGATCACCGTGGTCACTTCATCAAAGTAGCCGGTTCCCACTTCCTGCTGATGCGACACAAAGGTGTAGCCACGGTCACGTGCAGCGAACTCTGGTTCCTGCACTTTCTCGACATATGCCGTCATGCCGCGTGCCACATAGTCCTGAGCCAAGTCGAACATGTTGTACCACATCGAATGGATGCCAGCGAGGGTGATGAACTGGTACTTGTAGCCCATCGCGCCCAGCTCTTTCTGGAACTTGGCGATCGTTGCGTTGTCCAGGTTTTTCTTCCAATTGAAAGACGGCGAGCAGTTGTAGGCCAGCATCTTGCCTGGGTGTACCTTGTGCACGGCGTCAGCGAATTTTTTGGCAAACTCCAGGTCAGGCGTTCCGGTTTCGCACCACACCAGATCGGCGTAATGTGCGTAGGCGATGGCGCGGCTGATTGCCTGATCCATGCCCTTGTTGGTTTTGTAGAAACCTTCGGCTGTGCGCTCGCCAGTGATGAACGGCTTGTCGTTCTCGTCATAGTCGCTGGTGAGCAGGTCGGCTGCTTCTGCATCGGTGCGAGCAATAACCAGCGTTGGAACCCCGCATACATCGGCAGCCATACGCGCTGCGATCAACTTCTGGCAGGCCTCAGCCGTCGGGACGAGTACTTTTCCGCCCATGTGACCGCATTTCTTGACAGACGCCAGCTGATCTTCAAAGTGCACACCTGCGGCGCCAGCCTTGATCATGGCCTTCATCAACTCAAACGCATTCAACACACCGCCAAAACCAGCTTCTGCATCGGCAACGATAGGCGCAAAGTTGTCGATATAACCCGCGTCGCCAGCGTCGATGCCTTTGGAGTGCTGGATTTCGTCTGCACGGCGGAAGGTGTTGTTGATACGCTCGACCACTGTCGGCACGGAGTCCACAGGATAAAGCGACTGGTCAGGGTACATAGAGGCATAGCTGTTGTTGTCAGCAGCGACCTGCCAGCCTGAGAGGTAAATAGCTTTGACGCCAGCCTTGACCTGTTGCATGGCCTGGCCGCCGGTCAAGGCGCCTAAGCAATTGACGTACGGCTCGCTATGTACCAGGCCCCACAACTTTTCAGCGCCGCGACGTGCCAGCGTGTGCTCGATCGGGAAGGAACCGCGCAGGCGAACCACATCGGCAGCGCTGTAGCCGCGTTTGATTCCCTTCCAACGTGGATTGGTGGCCCAATCTTTTTCAAGGGCAGATATCTGCTGGTCGCGGCTCAGTTGTTCGGTGAAGGTTTGCGGCATGGTGCGCTCCGTAGTTGAAGGTGACCCGGGTTCAGGTCGATGCGAAAAGGTGTGAGGCTAGTTTAGGTCTTGTAGAAGACTTATCACATTCTTATGTCTTATATAAGACAAAAAATAATCTTCAATAAAATCAATGTGATTTCCCGCATTTTCTACAATATGAAATATATTTTCTCGTATTGAGAAATTAATTTGCGCTGCACCAATTTGATATTTCACATTACGAAAAAGAAATCGGAATATGAAATGCGCAGATTTGCCCTGTGTAGCGCTCCATTCCGATTGACTGCTAGCCAATCACTGGCCGAGACGAGCGCCAATCACTCTTCTGAACGCGCGCTGCGAAAGGCCACCCAATCGCCCCCTTCAATCACTGGTCTGCCAAGCACCCGACTGGCTGCTCCTGCGTAGATCAGGCAATCCACATGCTGGCCAGCCTGTGACCGCGCGGAAAACTCATCACCAGCGGAGCCACCGGGTGCCACCTGCACACGGCACTTGATGTACTCGGCAGTCTCTTCGGGCCAGACCTCCTCGATCGCATCCAGCTGCTGCTCAAGTGCTGCCGTGATGGCATAGACCTCACCCCACACAAGCGCCGTAGATTCGGGTGCGCCCAAAACGACGCCGGGATACGCCCCGAAGTCATACAACACGCCTTTTACCGTGGCGTCGCCAAGCCACACGGGTGAAGGCGTCAAGCGATTGATGTCACGCAACTCGCCACGTCGCAAGGTGCCATAGACGAACACATAGCGGTCAAAGACAGTTGAAGCGTCTTGCACGGTTGCCTCACCCATGAAATTGCGGAGGCACAATCCTGCCACTGCAACAGCACCGGCCTCGTGGCTTGCCGCCAGCACCGCGTGCACTCGATAAACCCTCGGTAGAACCCATCGTCATGAACCGCATTGTGGCTTACGGATGTCTTGCTCTCAGCATGAGTCTGGTGGGCAGTTATGTAGCGCTTTCCAAGCCGTTGGCCGTCGCGTTTCCGGTGTTTTTGCTGGCTTGGCTGCGCTTTGGCATCGGTGGGGTCGCCATGCTCGGGTGGCTCAAAAAGCCAGCTTCCGAGCCCGCCATGACGGCGCGTACCCAACAGCTCGTCTTTCTCGAGTCGTTTCTGGGTAACTTTCTTTTTTCGATCTGCATGCTGTATGGCGTCAGCATGACCAGCGCGCTGGCCGCAGGTGTAATCATGGCGTCGATTCCGGCAGTGGTCGCCGTGATGAGTTGGGTCTTTCTGCGAGAGCGCATCAGCTTGCGTGTCTGGATCGCCGTGGCGTGTGGCGTGGTAGGCATTGCATTGGTTTCACTATCAAATCAGGAGCAAATACCCAAGGTACTACCTGGGCTAGGTGCCGATTTGACTATAAAAACCAGTTGGCTTGGCAATTTGCTCCTGATAGGCGCTGTGCTGTGTGAGTCCGCTTATGCCGTGATTGGCAAGAAACTCACCGGGGTGCTGGAGCCTAAGCGCATCACCGCGCTGATCAACCTGTGGGGGTTTGTGCTTGTGACGCCGTTCGGTATGTGGGCGGCATGGGCCTTTGACTTCACCAAAATTGCCACCGGCAGCTGGCTGCTGCTTCTTTTCTACTCGCTGGCGGCGAGCGTCTGGACAGTCTGGCTCTGGATGACCGGGCTGAAAAGCGTTGCCGCCAACCGCGCCGGGGTGTTCACCGTGTTTTTGCCGATCAGCGCTGCGGCCGTCGGGGTGCTGGTGCTGGGCGAAACGATGACCGCAACCCAGGTGGGCGCTTTTGCTGTTGCGCTGGCAGGCGTGGTGCTGGCTACCTTGCCGCAACGGGGTAGTCGGCCGCATTCGCTGCAGCCAGGGCCGCCTGCTCCGAACGTGCCGCCGCGCTGATTTCCTGTTCCAGCCGTTTTTGCCTGCGCAGCATGAAGATGCTATAGGTAATGATCCCCAACGACACCGCCGCGATCAAAATCGTCGCTGCAGCATAGATCGACGGGTTCACACCTCGTCGGGCGTAGCTGAAGATGACCTGGGGCAAGGTGGTGACGCCTGGCCCGGACAGGAACTCGGAAATCACCACATCGTCGAACGACAGGGTAAACGTCAACAACCAGCTTGAGACCAGCGCAGGCGCGATGTTGGGCAAAGTCACCAGAAAGAAAACCTGTGCGGGTCGGCAGCCCAGGTCCATCGCAGCTTCTTCAAGCGAGCGGTCCATTTCTCTGAGTCGCGACTGGATGACAACCGTTGCGTAGGCCATACCCAGGAGCGTGTGACCGAGAACGATCGTGACGAAGCCCCGCTCAGGCCAGCCGAGTACACGCTGAACGCCGACCATCAGCAGCAGCAAGGCCAGCCCGATGATGACCTCGGGCATGACCAGCGGTGCATTGACCAGCCCGTAAAAGAGGGTACGGCCGGTGAAGCGGCGGTACCGCACCAGCACGAAAGCCGAAAAACACCCCAGGATAACCGACAGGCAACCGGTGATCAGCGCCACCTTCAGCGACAGGAAGAAGCCTTCGACCAGTCTCGTGTCGGAAACCAGCGCCTCATACCAGCGAAAAGAAAATCCGGTAAACACCGCGTCTTGCCGCGTGCTGTTGAACGAAAAAAGAATGAGGAAGAAAAGCGGTATGTACAAGAACAGGTACACCATCGACAGCCAGAACCGGCCCAGGTAGCGTCCAAGATAGCTACCGGCCAGACGCGAGGCCGAGTTTTTCTGCCGCTGCGTGTCAGTGGCCATGAGGCGTCTCCTGCGCGTTGCTGGCTCGGTAGTAAAAGGCCAGCGGAACCAGGATCAGCACAATCATCAGCACCGAGAGCGCAGAAGCGCGCGGCCAGTTGTTGCTGCTGAACATCTCGTCCCAGACCACACGGCCGATCATGATGTTTTCGGCGCCGCCAAGCAGCGAGGGAATCACAAATTCGCCGACGCTGGGAATGAACACCAGCATGGATCCGGCAATGATCCCGGCCTTGCTGAGCGGAACGGTAATCAGCCAGAACGCCGTCCACGGACTGGCGCCCAGGTCATGCGCGGCCTCAAGCAGCCGCATGTCCATCTTCACCAGGTTGGCATACAGCGGCAGGATCATGAAAGGGCAATAGACATAGGTCATGCCCACCAACATCGACACGTCGGTGTAAAGCATGGCCAGAGGCTCATGGATCACCCCGAGCCACAGCAGTACGTTGTTGACCATTCCTTCGTCCGCGAGGATGCCCTTCCAGGCGTACACACGCAGCAAAAACGAGGTCCAAAATGGCAGCATCACCATCATGAGTAGCGCTGGCCGTATGGATGGTCTGGCGCGGGCCAGAAAGTAGGCAAATGGATAGCCAATGAGCAAGCACAGCAGCGTGGTCAGCAAGGCGTACTTCAACGAGGTCTTGTAAGCCTCCATGTAGATCGTATTGCCCAGGCCCTGCCAGACCTCGGCCGCCGAGCCCGCCCCGCCCTCAATGAAAAGCGAGAAATAGTTCTGGTAACGCAGCATGATGTGCCACGCTCCCGGTTTCGTCTCGATGAGCGGCGCGAACGGGTCAATTCCCCCGGCCATGTCAGTGACACTGATGCGCAGCAGAATCAAGAACGGCAACACAAAAAACACGAGCAGCCACCCATAAGGCACGCCAATCACAAAGCGGCGGCCCAGGTTGATGTGAAAGCTCAGAAGTTTCTTCATGGCTGTGTCTGCGTGGTCACGCTCTTCGGTTGACGCTCATTGCGTGAGCACGACCGGCGCGGAATCGTCCCACCAGAAGAACACCTGGTCATCCCAGGTGATGACGCTGCTTTCATAGCGCGTGGTGTTGGTCTCCATGATCTTGACAGTGCGCGGCCAGCCGTCAGGCGCTTTCACCTCGACGATGAAGGTGTTGTAGCTGCCGAAGTAGGCGATCTCCAGTACCTTGCCGGTGAAGAGGTTGACCGTGACGCCCGGGCGGCTTTTGGAGATGTGAATCTTTTCCGGTCGCACCGCAATGGCTGCTGCCATGCCCAGCGTGCCGCTGATGCCGTGCCCCACATTGATCACGCCCCACGGCGTCGTGACTTCGCAGCGGTCTGCCGCGTCAACCGTCAGCTCGCCTTCAAACAGATTCACATTACCAATGAAGTCAGCAACAAAGCGGCAGTTGGGGTGTTCGTAGATTTCCTTGGGCGTGCCGACCTGCAGCACCCGGCCATGGCTCATGACGGCGATGCGAGAGGCCATGGCCATGGCCTCGTCCTGATCGTGCGTGACCATCACGCAGGTCACGCCCACTGACTCAAGAATGTTGATCAGCTCGAACTGGGTACGTTCGCGCAGCTTTTTATCCAGCGCGCCCAGGGGCTCGTCGAGCAACAGCAACTCCGGCTTTTTGGCCAGGCTGCGTGCCAGCGCCACGCGCTGTTGCTGGCCGCCCGACAACTGGTGCGGCTTGCGTTTCGAAAAAGCCTCCAATTGCACCAGCTTGAGCATCTCGGCAACCCTTGCATCGATCTGTGGCTTGGGCATGCCCTCCCGCTTCAGGCCGAAGGCAATGTTTTCCCAGATGTTGAGGTGGGGAAACAGCGCATACGACTGAAACATCATGTTGATGGGTCGCTCGTAAGGCGGAAAGGAGGCAATGTCGACGCCCCCCAGCATGACTACGCCAGAGCTGGGCTTTTCAAAGCCGGCCAGCATCCGCAGCAGCGTTGACTTGCCGCAGCCCGAACTGCCCAGGAGTGCGAAGATTTCACCCTTGTTGATGGAAAGCGACACGTCGTCCACGGCAGCGATACCATCAAAGCGCTTGACCAGCTGATCGGTGCGTAGGAACCCATCGCCGCGTGATGCCTGTAAATTCATCAAGCCCCCGTCCTGCTCTGTTTCGGATTGGCGTGGAAGATCCACGAAACACATCAAAAAGGCTGTGCAGCTCTGATTGAACTGCACAGCCCCGGAGTGGCCGCTACATTACCTTTTGCAAAGGCAATGTACCCGGATCAAGCATCAGCTGCCTTTTTTGAACAGCGTGAAGACATTGCTCATGGACTCTCTAGCCTCATTGCTGAAACTGGCCGGAGACACCATTTTCTGCAAGTTGGCCGCGTCCGGGAAGACCGCGGGGTCCTTGGCAATCTCGGGCGTGACCTGCGCAAGGCTGGCCTTGTTGGCTGTCGGGTAGCCCAGCTCATTGGTCAGGCTTGCAGAAACTTCTGGCCGCAAAAAGTAGTCGATGAACGCCAGCGCGTTGTTCGGGTGCTTGGCATCCTTGGGCATCGCCAGGTTGTCAAAAAAGATCAGCCCACCGGTGCTAGGCAGCAGTGCCTGGATGTCGACACCACTCTTGTTTTCAACAGCACGGCCACGCGCAATATTGATGTCTCCGGCCCAGCCCAGCGCCACGCAGGCCTTCCCGCCTGCCAGATCGTCAATCATGGTGCTGGAGAAAAGCCGAATGTCCTTGCGTACCTTGGCCAGCATCGCTGCCGCAGCCTTGTGGTCTGTAGGGTCGTTGGAGTATGGGTTTTTGCCGATGTAGTGCATGGCTGGCGGCAACACTTCGGTCGGCGAATCCAGGTACGCAATGCCGCAGGACTTCAGCTTGGCTGTATAGACCGGGTTGAAGACGAGGTCCCATGCGTTTTCGGGCATCGGTGTGGAGCCCAGCGCCTTGGTCACCTTGGCCTTGTTAATGCCAACCGTGGTGAAGCTCCAGGCCCATGGCACCAGATACGCATTGCCAGGATCGATGGTGTCGAGTTTTGACATGATGGCCGGATCCAGATTGCCGTAGTTGCTCAGCTTTGTTTTGTCGAGCTTCATCAAAAGGCCGGCGTCAATTTGCGGCTTGGCGAACACCGCGCCAGGAACCACGATGTCATAGCCGGTATTGCCGGCAACCAGTTTCGCTTGCAGTGCCTCGTTGTTCTCAAAAGTCTGGTAGTTGACCTTGATACCGGACTCCTTCTCGAAATTGGCCACCAGGTCTTTGGCAATATAGTCAGGCCAGTTGTAGATATTGAGGACTTTTTCCTCCGCATTGACCACCGGCGCCGGGGCAGGTGCGCTGGCCGCAGGTGCGGGAACGACCGCAACCGGTGCGTCCGGTTTTTTGCCGCACGCTACCAGTGCGACGGCCGAAAACGCGAAAGACCACAAAAGCTTGTTCATGATGTCCTTTTGTTCCTGAAAGACTGGCGAAACCGCAGCTACAGACGACAGCTGCCGGAGGGCAATAAATGACGCAGGCGGATTGTAAGAGTTATTGCAAGCACATTCCAAGCCGGTTTGGGGATCATCAGCAGAGGCGCAGAAGCCTCCCAACGTCAAGTCGGCACGCACCAAGGGGCCGAGTTGCGCATGGGCCCTATCCATCAAGCACTTGCCGACGCCGCAAAAAGGCTAATCCAGCCAGTCGGATTGCCCCGTCGTCCAAACCACTGCGCCCTCTCACAATGTGGCCCACCAGGCAAGCCCATCAGCGAGCAGTGACAGCTAACGATGGCTGCATCAGCTGCCTACACCCAAGCGGGCCGACTTCAGATCAGCCTGCTGATAGCGATCGAAAACTGCCGCAATCGCGCATACAACAATTTGGTCTTGCGACGTGATCTCAATGCCGGCTTGGCTGATGGCAAGCCGCGCCTGCGACACGAAGGGCCGCAAGGCGATGAGTTCCTCAGCAAAATAAATACGAAATTCGATGAACCAGGCAAGGTCTATCGATTCGAAGTGCACGCAGCCTTGACACAGGATGGCCATGATCACCGCGCGCCTGACCAGGTCGTCACGCGACAGTGCCAGGCCCCGCGCAACGGGCAGCCTTCCCTGGTCCAGCAGGCGGCCATACGCCAGCAAAGTTCGTGCGCTCTGGCTGTACGTTGCGCCTACCCTGCTGATTGCCGACACTCCTAGCGCCATCACATCGCTATCGGGCCGCGTGCTGTAACCCTGCAGGTTTCGGTGCAGCCGCCCCTGGCGTCTGGCAATTGCGAGGGCATCATCCGGCAACGCAAGCATGCCGGGTCCCACGACTGCATAGCCGGCATCTTGCAGAGCTGTCGAGAAGCAAGGCGTCTGCCGATGCTGCGCAGCATGATGGCTGACCGGGTCAACTGCCCACGAGCGTATGGCGGCGGCGCTTGTCACAACATGCGCCCCGGACGCATTGGCCAATGCGATGCGGTCTGGGCGTATCGCATTGATGCAAGCCAGGCTGCGCCCCAGCGAGTCGGCGGCCTGGTCTGGCGAGGGGTCATGCAGGTCTATGGCGACCGATTCAAACCGCAGCGCTCTTGCCTGCCGGGCAACATTCGACACCAGTTCCGTGACTCGGGTCGGGCAGCGTGTCTCTCGCGTAGCCTCATGCCCTCCGGTGTTACACCAAAGGTGTGTAAAACCAAGCTCGGCAAGCACCGCGATCCGCCCGGCCGCCAAGGGGGTCATATCAAGTTCAACCGTGTAATTGCCGCCGGGAGCAAACGAAAAAGCTTGCTGGAGCATCGCCATCAGCTGCCGCAGGTGCTCGTTGCCAAGGCAGGCCGTGCTGGTTCCGTCAAGATGGAATTGATTCACCGCCTGGCCGATGCCCAGGACCGCTACCTGAAGGTCGATCTCTCGCTCCAGGTAATGCAGGTACTGATCGGCTCGATGAACGCAAAAATCGAAGGATGTCCCAGGACCGTGAACCGCTATTGCCAGCGGCGAGCGCCTGAATGTCTGGTGAACGCGTCGCTGTTCGAGCGCCTGAAAGTAGTGTTCGCTGGTAAAGGAGGCCGTGAACCTGTCAGCAGTCGGGTATGAGCTGTAACACCTGGCATCCGGACTGAAGGCGCCCGTCAATCCGTTTGATGTACCACCCATGGCCTGCTCCTTAGCTACCTCACTATGCAGCGCCGCACACAACCCGGTTTGACCTGAATCAAGGAAAGCGTACATATCGCTAAGCACCTAAAGCTAAAACGTAAGTAAGTATGCGAATTGCAGGTTATTCCGGTTACAAGCCTATTATGGAAGCGCCCCCCAACGAATCATGCTTAAAGACACTATCAACATAGCCTGCTCCAACTGCAATCTGCGGGAGCTGTGCATGCCGATCGGTCTTGGCGCGGATGACCTGGTACGGCTGGACGATCTCGTTGCAGCACGGCGGCCCGTCAAGCGAGGCAGCTCTCTTTTCCGCGCTGGCGAAAAGTTTACGTCTCTCTACGCCATACGGGTTGGATTCTTCAAGACCTGCGTCACTACTGAAGACGGCCGCGACCAGGTCACGGGTTTTCAAATGGCCGGTGAAGTGATTGGGCTGGATGGCATCGTCAACGAACAGCACACCTGCAATGCGATCGCGCTGGAGGACGCAGAAGTCTGCGTGATGCCATTCGATCGCATCGAGGAAATCTCGCGCGAGGTGGTGGCGTTGCAGCGCCATGTTCACAAGATCATGAGCCGTGAAATCGTTCGTGAACATGGCGTGATGCTGCTGTTGGGCAGTATGCGGGCCGAAGAACGCCTGGCGGCATTTCTTCTGAATCTGATTCAACGGCTGCAGGCGCGCGGTTTTTCGCGGTCGGACCTGGTCCTTCGCATGACCCGTGAGGAAATCGGCAGCTACCTCGGCATGAAACTGGAAACCGTCAGCCGCACGTTTTCAAGGTTTTCCGAAGATGGAATTGTCGAAGTGAATCAGCGTCACATCGTCATACGGGACGCAGAGGCGCTGCGCCGTGTCGTCAACCCGCAGGTCTGCCATTAGTGTTTTCGGTTGTCACAGGCAGCCTCATTCAATGGGAGCGTCTTGTGCAAAGCGATGAGGCGCAGCAAGCCACAGTAGCAACGTGCTGCTGGCCATGCTGATCCCCCAAAAGGCCAGAAACGCCAGCGTATAGACAGACTGTCGGCTAGGCTGCAGCTCTTGGCCAAACCAGTGCAGTTCGCGCGGATCAACGAACGCAAAAACCAGTACTTCCAGCATGCAGGCCGCCATGAAAGCCGGCCATACCACCAGCATCCATCGCCGTGGGAACTGCCTTGAAGAGTCAAGCATTCGGGCAGGCTCTTCAGCGCTCTGCATGGTGTCCCCCACCGGTAGCACTGTGGTTTCGAGCCGTATGCGCTGGCAGCATCGGCGGTGCTGCGGTTTTTACCTCGTTCATGATGGCTTTTCCCTGTTGGTACTTGCTCTCGGGGACCACTGCATCCGGGCCCCTGAAAATAAATACCGCCGTGATCAGGCAAGCCAGCATGACCGATACCGGACCCGATATGACCAGCCACACATAGGGCTCCCTCCACCACGGCGGGTGTAGGGGGGTGGCCTCAGCACCGGGGGTAAGGTGTACGTTCAAAGGTGTGCGTAGCGTCATGTGCTTATCTTTCTGCGTCCCTGGAAGTTAGAGCCACTGGCAAAACTCCAGCGCGCCTCTCGCATCCGGCATTCGTGAGTCGCTTCCATCGCTTTTATGGGTCTTGTCGTCGGCGTTGCCTGATTGCCTGAATCAACGTCACCGCGGCACCAAGAACACGGATTTTTCAACCAGTTCCGCAGCGCGCATGCCCTGTGAGGAAATAACAAAGTTGATGGGATGTGAGCCGGCACCGGCGGCTTGCGGCGGCAGCCGCACCCGCACGGGCACCCAGCGCGAATCCGCAGGCCCCACTGTCACGACCGTATCGGAGGCAATTGAAGCGCCCTTGATGCCCTCTACCGCCAGCGCATAGTGCTGCTCGACCTCGGTGGCGTTCATGACCTGGAGGCGGTAGACGTTTTCGATCTCGCCCTGCCCTACCATGCGTGCCATGGCGCCGCGGTCACGCACCACATCTACCCGGAAAGGCTTGCGCGCCATAAGGCTCCAGGCCATGGCAGCAACCACCACCAAAAGCACCGTCGTGTAAATCAGCACCCGCGGCCTGAGCACTCTGGCAAACATTCCCCGGCGTGAGAGTTTTTGCTCCATCCCATTTTGCGTGCTGTTGCGAATAAGCCCGGGCGGGTAATGCATCTTGTCCATCACGCCGTCGCACACATCAATACAGGCCGAGCAGCTGATGCACTCGTACTGCAGGCCATTGCGTATGTCGATACCGGTCGGGCATACCTGCACGCATAACCCGCAGTCAATGCAGTCGCCAAGCCCCTTGCCGCGGTAGGCCGCTGGCGTGTCACTGCGCGGGCGTGAACCGCGTCCTTCTCCCCGTTCAGCGTCGTACGTCACAACTAGCGTGTCACGGTCAAACATGGCGCTTTGAAAGCGCGCATAAGGGCACATGTACTTGCAGACCTGCTCGCGCATCCACCCTGCGTTGCCATAGGTGGCAAAACCGTAAAAGAGCACCCAGAAAAGCTCCCACGAACCCAGGCTGAACTGCGCGGCCGCGGTCGCGAGCTCCCGGATAGGCGAGAAGTAACCGACAAAGGTAAATCCCGTCCATAAACCAATCAACAGCCATAGCGTGTGCTTGACCGTCTTGCGCGTGATGCGCGAGACGCCCCACGCCGATTGGTCCAGCCGCATGCGTGCGATACGGTCGCCCTCTACCTTGCGCTCCACCCACATGAATATTTCGGTATACACCGTCTGAGGGCAGGTGTAGCCGCACCACAGCCGCCCTGCGACGGCCGTGAACAAAAATAGCGCCAGTGCGCTTACAACCAGCAGGCCGGTAAGGTAGATGAGGTCTTGGGGATACAGCACCAGGTCGAAAATATAAAAGCGCCGTGACCCCAGGTCGAACAGCATGGCCTGGCGGCCGTTCATCGACAGCCAGGGCAGGCCGTAAAAGACCAGCTGCGTTGCCCACACCATAGCCCAGCGCCAATGGCTGAACCAGCCCGACACTGCCTTGGCATAGATTTTCCGCTCTGCCTGGTAGAGCGAAATAACCTCGGTTGAGTCCAGCGCTTGAGCCCCAGCCGGATTGCCTGAAAACGCCGTCCCCGCCACCGCCACGATGGGAATGACGCGCCTTGCGGTGGCCTGACTGGACAGCTTTGTCACACCGGTTTCTCCTACCGGGTTTTGGGTGCGGCAGCTGGCGTAACCACAGCTCGGCGTGCTGCGGCAGCGGGCGCCGCCGGCTGGCTGGTGTCAGCGGAGCTGGCCGACACCGTCAAGGCTCCGGCGGGGGCCACGTTAGCAGCCGCAGCAACAGGCGCTACCGCATTGCTGCCCGACAGGCTGTACACATAAGCGGAAACCACGCGAATCTGGTCAGGCGTCAAAATCGCGCTTTGAGCGGGCATCACATTGATCTTGCCGCTCTTGATGATGCTGATGACGGCCGCCTCGCCCCAGCCGTGCAACCAGTAGTCGTCGGTCAGGTTGGGAGCGCCCAAGGCCTTGTTACCCTTGCCGTCAACGCCATGGCACGCCGCACAAGCCGCAAACCGGCTTTTTCCGGTAAAGGCCTTGATCTGGTTGTGCGGGCTTCCTGACAACGACAACACGTAATTGGCCAGCTCGCTCAGTTCGGCCTCGCCGCCAACTGCCACTGCCATGGCCGGCATCACGCCCGTGCGGCCGTTGGTCACGGTGTCCACAATGTGCTCGGCATTGCGGTGGCCCAGCCATGCTACGTTGGGGCCGGTCAGGTTGGGGTATGACTTGCTGCCACGCGCATCAGAGCCGTGGCACTGGGCGCAGTTGTTCATAAAGACCCGCTCACCCACCGATACAGCGCGGGCATCCTTTGCCAGCACGTCAACCGGCAATTTTGAAAACGCCGCGTACAGCGGCGCAACGTCAGCGCTCAACTGCGCCACATCACCCCGATGCTCGCCCTCGGTTGACCAGTTCATGAGACCTTTGAAGCTGCCCAGTCCGGGGTACACCACCAGGTAGGCCAGAGACACCACCACGGTGATGATGAAAAGCCACATCCACCAGCGCGGCAGCGGGTTATTGAGTTCACGCAGGTCCTCGTCCCACACATGCCCGGTTGTGTTGTCGCTCACCGCACCCGGCACGGTCTTCACGACCGCCTTTCCCGCGACCCAAAGCAGCCAGGCACAGGCCAGTATTGAAACAATGCTGATACCGGCTACGTACCAGGGCCAGAACCCGCTGGTGAAATCACTCATGGATGGGCTTTCATGTCAGTCGTCAGTCGCCAGACTGGAATGGCAGTTGCGCGGCTTCGTCAAAACGCTTCTTTCTGGACGGCAGATAGGCCCAGACCAAGATGCCCACAAAAGACGCAAACGCGGCCACCGTGACGATGGCGCGCAACAGGTTGATGTCCATGTGATGAATCTTTTTATTTCAGTGCCAGGCCAAGGCCCTGCAAATACGCCACCATGGCGTCCAGTTCTGTCTTGCCCGCCAGCTGGGCTGGGGCACCAGCGATTTCAGCGTCGGTGTACGGCACGCCAACTGTGCGCAGTGCGCGCATGTGCTGCTGGATGGAGCCGGCATCAGCGGGCGTTTTTTCAAGCCACGGGTAAGCCGGCATGATGGACTCGGGCACCAGGTCGCGCGGGCTGATGAGGTGCAGGCGCTGCCAGTCGTCGCTGTACTTGCCGCCGACACGGTGCAAATCAGGCCCCGTGCGCTTGCTGCCCCACTGGAAGGGGTGGTCGTAGACAAACTCTCCGGCCACCGAGTAATGTCCATAACGCAGCGTTTCGGCCACCAGCGGGCGGATCATCTGTGAGTGGCAGTTGTAGCAACCTTCGCGCACGTAGATATCACGCCCTGCAATCTGCAATGGCGAATCAGGCAGCAAGCCCTTGACGGGCTGCGTGGTGGATTTCTGAAAAAAGAGCGGAACGATCTCGACCAGCCCTCCGACGGCGACAACCGCGAGGATCAGCACAATCAGCAGAAAGTTGCTGGTTTCGACTTTTTCATGGGAGAAGGGCATGGGTTGTGTTCAATCCTGACGAGGGGCGTGGTTCAGTGGCAGACAGCCTGGTTCATGCATGGGCCAGCACGGCGGGAATCGGGCTTTCAGACCGTTTGCCGCCCAGCGCAGTCATGGCAACGTTCCAAGCCATGAGCACCATGCCCGCCAGATACAAAACCCCGCCCATAAACCGCACCACATAAAACGGGAAGGTAGCTTTGACGCTTTCCACAAAGGTGTAGGTCAGCGATCCGTCAGGATTGATGGCGCGCCACATCAGGCCTTGCATCACGCCGGCAATCCACATCGCAGCGATGTAAAGCACGATGCCGATAGTGGCCACCCAAAAGTGAATTTCAATGGCCTGGATGCTGTGCATGCGGGTGCGGCCAAACATGCGGGGTGCCAGGTAGTAAAGCGCGCCCATCGAAATAAACCCCACCCAGCCCAGCGTGCCGCCGTGCACATGGGCGATGTTCCAGTCGGTGTAATGAGACAGCGCGTTGACGGTCTTGATCGACATCATCGGCCCTTCAAAAGTGGCGATGCCGTAGAACGAAAGTGCCACGATCATGAAGCGGAGAATCGGGTCCTCACGCAGCTTGTGCCACGCGCCCGACAGCGTCATCACACCGTTGATCATGCCGCCCCAGCTGGGCGCCAGCAGAATGAGCGAGAACACCATGCCCAGCGACTGCGTCCAGTCAGGCAGTGCGGTGTAGTGCAGATGATGCGGGCCGGCCCACATGTAAGTGAAGATCAGCGACCAGAAGTGAACGATGGACAGCCGGTACGAATACACCGGCCGCTCGGCCTGCTTGGGTATGAAGTAATAAACAATACCCAGAAAACCTGCGGTCAGAAAAAACCCGACGGCGTTGTGTCCATACCACCACTGCACCATGGCGTCCTGCACGCCGGCGTAGACCGAATAGCTTTTCATCCAGCCGGCCGGCACCACCGCCGCATTGACGATATGCAGCAAGGCCACCGCGATGATGAACGAGCCGTAAAACCAGTTGGCAACATAAATGTGCCGCACCTTGCGGATGCCAATGGTGCCAAAGAAAACAGTGGCGTAGGCAATCCAGGTCAGCGCGATCAGAATGGCAATTGGCCATTCCAGCTCGGCGTATTCCTTGCCCCTGGTGTAACCCATGGGCAATGAAATTGCCGCTGCCACGATGACGCCCTGCCAGCCCCAGAAATGAAACGCCGCGAGCTTGTCAGAGATGATGCGGACCTGGCAAGTGCGCTGCACCACGTAGTAGCTGGTGGCAAAGAGCGCACAGCCGCCAAAAGCAAAAATGGCGGCGTTGGTATGCAGCGGCCGCAGACGCCCGAAAGACAGCCAGGAAATGCCGAAGTTGAGCTCCGGCCAGGCCATTTGCGCCGCGATAAACACACCAACGAGCATGCTGACCACGCCCCACACCACGGCCATCACTGTGAACTGGCGAACCACCTTGTCGTTATAGACCGTAGATCGTGATGCGGCCCATACGCGTCGGGTTGACGGTATCGGGACTGACAAGCCGGGGAGTACTGCGCTCATGTAAAACACCTTATGGCTTGAATGAGCTAGCAGTTTGCGCGCACCGCGACAGCGTTGTATTGATATGGATCAAGCTTGCCGGTCAGGCCGCCCCTTTTTTCTGGCTTTGACCATCAGCATCTGCGGGCCGCAGGGTTGCGCTGTCGACAGCAGCGTGATCGCCAGGCGCGTCCTGCAAGATACGCTGACCTTCTTTTTCGACGTCATCGAACTGTCCAGACCACACCGACCAGGCCAGAAGCGCCACGACGCCCAGCGCCAACAGCACCGAGACCGGAACAAGCAGAAAAAGTATGTCCATCAGCGCGCTAGTCTCAGGCAGAGGCCGGTGCTTTTATGGGGCCAGTGCTGTTGTCAGGATCGATGCGGGGGCCGGTGCCCGAGGGCGCTACGCCTGCGGCGCCCAGGCGCGCTGCGTTACCGATGACCAGCAGCGAACTCATGGCCATGCCCAAACCCGCCAGCCAGGCCGGCATATAGCCGGCAACGGCCAGCGGCACACACAAGGCGTTGTAGCACGCAGCCCACCACAGGTTCTGCCGCACAATGCGCATGGTTTTTTTGGCCTGGATCAGCATCGCTGGCAGCATTAGCAACTGACCATCAGGCATGACAAAGTCGGATTGTGCTTGCGCCAGCGGCACCGCCGAGCCGATGGCTACCGAGACATTCGCACTGGCCAGCACCGGCCCGTCGTTGAGCCCGTCGCCCACCATCAGCACGCGGCGGCCTTTGCGCTGCAAGGCGGCCAGGCTGGCGAGCTTGGATTCGGGGCTGCAGTTGCCTTGCGCATGAGGGATGCCCAGCGTTGCCGCCATGCTGGACACCGCATCCTGCCGGTCGCCCGACAACATGCGCACATCGAGGCCGCCCGCCTGAAGCGCCGCCACGGACCGGAGCGCATCGACGCGCGGCGCCTCGCCCAGTTCGAACCGGGCTACCAGGCCCGACTCATCCGCAAGGTAGACCCGCAGGCCACTCCCGCCCATGTCTGGTACCTGGCAAAAGCGCGCGTTTCCCAGCCGCAGCCGGCCGCTACAGCGGGCAGTGGCTGAAGGCTCCACAAGGCCGTGCACGCCCTGACCGGCGACTTCGGCAACCGCTGTAATCTGGTGGGCCGCGTCAGCTGGCAGGGCCGGGTTGGCGTTGCCTGCGGCCGCCAGCGCACGCGACACCGGATGAAGCGATTGAGCGGCCAGTAGGCAGGCCCATTGCAGGGCCTCTTGCGCACTGAGGCCCTTGCGGACATAAGCCGTGGTGCAACCTGCAGTGGCGTGGGTCAGCGTTCCGGTCTTGTCAAAAACGACGGTGTCGATGGCGGCCAAGGACTCGATGGCCTGCAAACGGCGCACCAGAACCCCTTGCCTGGCCAGCCAGCCGGCAGAGGTGAGCATCGCGCTGGGTGTGGCCAAAGACAAGGCGCAGGGACAGGTCACCACCAGAACGGCGACTGCAGCCATCAGCGCGCGCGCCGGGTCGTCCTGCCACCAGAAAGCCGCCGCACCCACGGCGGCCAGCAGCACAAACGCAAGAAAAGGCCGCGCAGCCCTGTCTGCCAAAACGGCCAGGCGCGGCTTGTCCACCGACGCCTGCTCCATCAGCGCCACGATCTGTGCGTAACGCGTGGCACTGCCCAGTTGGTCAACACGAACCAGCACCGGCTGCGACAGGTTGTAGCTGCCGGCCAACACCGACGACCCTGCAGGGCGCGCGACCGGGCGCGATTCTCCCGTCAGCAGCGCTTCATCGGCCAGCGTGTGGCCGGACAGCACCGTGCCATCGGCTGGAAAAGCCTCGCCCGGCAGAATGCGGACGGTGTCGCCACACTGCAGGCTGCGCACCGCGACGCGCACACAACTGCCGTCCGCCAGTTGCCGCTCAACGCTGGCCGGCAGGCGCCGCATCAGCAACTCCAGCGAGCCGGCGGTGCGCTGCCGCAGGCGCTGCTCCAGCCAGCGGCCCGTCAGCAAAAAGAACACAAACATGGTGAGGGAGTCGAAATACACCTGGCCGCCCCACCAGCCGCGCGGCTCGAACGTGGCGGCAGTGCTGATCGCAAAGGTCATCGCAATGCCCAGCGCTACTGGCAGATCCATCCCGATGCGGCGCTGCCGCAGGTCGCGCAGCGCATGCTTGAAAAAAGGACTGCATGAAAAAAGCACCACCGGCAGCGTTAGAACCCATGACGCCCAGCGCAGCAGCTGGTCAAGGTCGGGGGTGATCTCGCCAGCCGCCGTAAAGTAGGCCGGCGCGGCGTACATCATGACCTGCATCATGCAAAAACCGGCCACCAGCCATCGCCACAGCACCAGGCGTGCATCCTCGCGCCCGCTGTCAGGCGCCAACACATCGGCAGCCGGTTGCAGCGTAAAACCAGCCGCCTTGGCAGCTAGTATCCACTTCGACGGCAGAGTCTGATCAGGGCTCCAGGTGATGCTGGCGCGCCGGCTGCTGGCGCTGACCCGTGCAGAGTTCACGCCCGGCAGGACCAGCAAGGCTTCTTCAAGCGCCAGCGCGCAGCCAGCGCAACGCATGCCCTGCACCAGCAGCTGGGACTCCCATACCGGCGCTCCATTGGGCAAAGGCTTGCAGGGCTTGCTGAAAGTTTTCCACTCGTCCTGCTCGTCATACACCGAAAAATGATCGTCCAGCGCCGCGCCCGCTGCTGGGGGCGGCGTCAAAACGGAGCTGGGCAAAAACGCGGCAGCTGGCATGTATCAAGACTAGCGGGGCCTGACGGCGCGCGCCTTGACATAGCGCAACGGCATGACAAATAAGCGCCCGCTGCGCGGCCTGTCAGCAGCGTTAAGTTGAACAGCAAAACGCAATTATTTCGATAGCACACAGCCCTCGTCTATGTTGGGCTGGAGGCCAATTTAATATGTATTTTTTAAAAAACCCTGAACGCTAGCCACCACCACCGCAGCTGCCTGATGCATGCTGCATGCTGGTGGCCCAGCGCAGCACATGTCTGCCGCCGACAAAGCTTGACCGGCGTCAACACATTGCCTTCGCAGAAGAGATAAGGTCTGACGCCAAGGGTTGGCGTTTCAGGGACTGCGTTTGCACAGCCCCGCCGGCTTCAGGAGACTCCATGTACGAGCGCATTCTGGTTGCCACCGACGGATCAACGCTTTCGCGCAAGGCAACGCGCAGCGCAATCGCCATGGCGGCGTTAACGGGCGGACAAATTGTGGTGCTCCATGTTGTGCCACGTTACCCGGTCAGTTACTTTGAGGGCGGCAATGCCGTAGACAACAGCATGGTGGCCGGGCTTGAAAAACAATGGGCCAACGCCGCGCAGTCTGTGGTCGAGGCCGTTACCGCCAGCGCGCTGGCCAGCGGCGTCAAGGCCAAAGCCGTGATCCGGGTGTCGGATCTGGTGGCAGAAACCATCATCAGCACCGCAAAGAAAAACAGCTGCGACCTCATCGTGATGGCGTCACATGGCCGCAAGGGCATCAGGCGCCTGCTGATGGGCAGCGAAACCCTGCAGGTGCTGACACATTCGCACATTCCGGTGCTGGTGCTGCGTTAGTGCTCAATACGGAGACCTCATCAATCATGACGGTCAGCCATTTCACATGCGGGTGATCGGGGCCTTGCGATGCCTGACGGCGGGCACGTGCCTGAGGGCTCGATACCCTAGCCCGCACGGCGGTGTGCCATGAATGTGAGTGGCCCCGTAGTGGGGCCAACCTGTGGTGGGCCAACTAGTGACCAGAAGTGCCCCTGCGCTTACCTGACGGCGGCAATGGGCTACTTATTTAACAGCGTCTGACACGGCGGCGGGAGAAAACAAGCCCTTGTACTGGTCTCGCAGCAAGTTTTTTTGCACCTTGCCCATGGTGTTGCGGGGCAGTTCGGCCACCACATAGCACTGCTTCGGAATCTTGAAGTTGGCAAGCTTTGACTTCAGCGCCGCCAGAATCTGTCCGGGCTCGGGAGCTACCCCTGGCTTGGCGACAACAACGGCAACGCCGGCTTCGCCAAAGTCAGGATGCGGCACACCGACCAATGCGCTTTCGGCCACGCCGGGCATGTCGTTGATATAGCCCTCGATCTCGGCCGGGTACACGTTGTAGCCGCCACTGATGATCAGGTCCTTGCTGCGGCCCACGATGGTGATGTAGCCGCTGTCGTCGATCTTGCCGACATCGCCCGTCTTGAAGTAGCCATCGCTGGTAAATTCTTCCCTTGTTTTTTCGGGCATGCGCCAGTAGCCCTTGAAGACGTTGGGGCCCTTGACCTGTATGCCGCCTATCTCACCCGTAGGCATCGCACTGCCGTCGTCACCGCGCACCCGCAGGTCCACACCGGGCAGCGCAAAGCCGACCGTACCGCCGCGCCGCTCGCCGCCCTGCTCCGGCTTGTAGGGGTTGGACGTCAGCATCGCGGTCTCGCTCATGCCGTAGCGCTCCAGAATGGTGTGCCCGGTGCGCTGCTGCCATTCGTTGAAGGTCTCTATCAGTAGGGGGGCTGATCCGGCCACAAAGAGGCGCATGTTGCGCACCGCATTCTGGTCCAGTGAAGGCTCGGCCAGCAGGCGCACATACAGCGTCGGCACGCCCATGAACACGGTGGCCTGCGGCATTTTCTGCACCACCGCCCTGGCATCGAACTTTGAAAACCAGAGCATCTTGCTGCCGTTGATAAGCGCACCGTGCAACGCCACAAACAGCCCATGCACATGAAAGATGGGCAGCGCATGGATCAGCACATCGCCAGGAACCCATCCCCAATAGTCTTTCAGCACCTGCGCATTGCTGAGCATGTTGCCGTGCGACAGCATCGCGCCCTTGCTGCGCCCGGTGGTACCGCTGGTGTACAGGATGGCTGCCAGGTCATCGGCGCGCCTTGGCGCGGTTTCATGCTGGTGGCTGCAGTGGCTGGCACGCTGCAACAGCGAGCCGGTGCGGTCGTCATCCAGCGTGAAAACATTCTGGGTGCCAGCCTTGAAGGCGATCTTGCCGACCCAGCCAAAGTTCTTGCTGCTGCAGACCACCACCGAGGGCTCGGCATTTCCGATGAAGTATTCGATCTCCGCACTTTGGTAGGCGGTGTTGAGCGGCAGAAAAACATACCCTGCCCTGAGTGTTGCCAGGTAGAGCATCGCCGCCTCCACCGACTTTTCGACCTGCACCGCAATCCTCGCTCCGTCTGGCAGATCTAGCGACTTCAACAGGTTGGCCATCATCGCGGTGGCGCGTTCCACATCGTTCCAGGTGTAGAGCAGCCCGTTGTCGGTTTCAAACGCCACCTGCTCCAGGTCAGCCGGAAAAGCAGCGCGCAGGGCGGCGAACAAGTTTTGATTAGTCATAAGAGGGTGGATTTTGAACAGGGACCCTGCACGCGATGCTTGCGTGCGGTGCCGCGAAGCGCGGCGGGCGCTTTGATATAGGCAGTCACGCCCTCGCGGTGCTCGGGAGAGTTGGCGTAGGCATAAGCGTTTTTTGCTATGTTATCCATAGCACCAACCCCTTGATATTGTTGGGTTTCGGCTATTAATTGCTTGAAGCATTGTTTGTTCAAGCGGGCTGCCTCGGGTGACAGCTCAGCCATGCGGTCGGTGCAGACGCGTACCGTTTCGTCAAGTTCGGCCGAAGCCACGACCGCATTCAGAAAGCCGCGTTGCTGCATGACCGGAGCATCAAGCACTGCAGCTGACAGCAACATTTCGCGAGCCGTCCATTCGCCAGCGGCCCGCATTACCAGCGCTGCTTCGCGCGGCGCCATTGGAAAACCCAACTTGGGCATTGGGACGCCAAAGTGGGCAGACGTGGACGAGATCCGGATGTCGCAACAACTGACAATCTCGAGCCCCGCCCCCATGCAATTGCCTTCGATCTGGGCGGCGATGGGCAGATCGCGGTCCAGCAAGGCCTGCAGTCCGCCGCAGACCTCAAGCTCATGCAACTCGCGCGGCGAAGCTTCCGTCAAACGAAACAACGGATACTCCAAAATCTCCCCGCCGGCGCAGAAGTGGCCGCCCTTGCCCTGCACCACCACAGCGCTACGCGACGAGTTATCCTGCAGGTGC
>JAQGNE010000084.1 GCA_028291985.1 Polaromonas sp.
CGTCCAGGCGCGCGGCAATGTCGTCAAGCGTGATCTCGTCGTTGCGAAACGTGCTGACCTCTGCACCCAGCTCGCCCAGGTACTGGACGATGTTGTAGGTGAAGCTGTCGTAGTTATCGATCATGAGCAGTTTGATCATCGGAAATTCCATGGCTGTTGGGTGGTGGCATGTGCTAACCACCGCCTGACGGGTGATGGTCTGCTGCCATCGGCCTCCGGGCTGGCACTTGGTTACCGCGACATGCGGTGATGGCCTGACAGGAGCAGGCGGCAGGCGTGAATGGTCGGTTGGCGGCTATCGCCACCAGCTGCTCATGCCGTCGGGGGAATTGTCCGGTTTGCCCAGGAAATCCAGGATGTGCGTCATGCCGACACATTCTACGTGGGGCCAATGACACGCCGCGTGTGGCATCGATAGCGGCTTCAGATACGAGAGAGCGCAAACGCCATCGCTCGGCGCCGTTTTTCAGGCCTGGCTTGCACTTGACCTTGGCGCGATGGATGTCCAGCGCGCGGGCGCTGGCATCCAGCTCGCAGGCAAGTTGCTGGATGTGCTGGCGTGATCACGATGTAAGAAAAATAATCAGATGCCCGACGACGGCACTGACGTCCGATCGAGACCGCGATGGCGAAATGCCAGCACCCGTCATTCCAGGCCCTCCTCGACCAGCTCCGAGGCTCGCAGCAGGGCACGTGCCTTGGCTTCGGTTTCGCGCCATTCCAGTTCTGGCACCGAATCGGCCACCACCCCCGCTGCAGCCTGAACATACAAGGTCTGGTCCTTGATGATGCCGGTGCGTATGGTGATCGCTACATCCATGTCACCGGAGTAACTGAGATAACCGCAGGCGCCACCGTACAGGCCGCGTTTGGTGGGCTCGAGCTGGTCGATCAACTCCATCGCATGCACCTTGGGCGCACCGCTCAGCGTGCCCGCCGGAAACGTGGCCTTGAGTACATCCATGCCGGACAAACCGTCCAGCAGCTTGCCTTCGACATTGCTCACGATATGCATCACATGGCTGTAGCGCTCGACGGCAAACGCTTCGGTCACCTTGACACTGCCGGTCTGGGCAATGCGCCCGATGTCATTGCGTGCCAGATCGATGAGCATCACATGCTCGGCCCGCTCTTTGGGATCATTGACCAGTTCATGCTCGACCGCCTTGTCGGCTTCTGGCGATGATGCCCTGGGCCGCGTGCCGGCCAGTGGCCGGATGGTGACCTTCTGGCCGCCGCCTGCGGCATCGCTCAGTTGCTCCTGGCGCACCAGTATTTCTGGCGACGCACCCACCACATGGAAGTCGCCAAAATGGTAGTAATACATATAGGGCGAAGGGTTCAGGGAGCGCAGTGCGCGGTACAGGCTTAGCGGCGATTCGGTATAGCGTTTCTTGATGCGCTGGCCAACCTGGACCTGCATGAAATCGCCAGCCTCGATCAGCCGCTTGGCCCTTTCGACGGCAGCGATGTAATCCGCCTTGGCAAAGTCACGCTCGGCGGGGTAGCCCTGTGAGGGCTTGACCACCGGCGCGCTGACCGAATACTTGAGTTGCTCCTTTAGTTCACGCAGCCGTTTTTTGGCGTTTGAATAAGCTTCAGCCTGGGCCGGGTCCGCATAGACCATGAGATACAGCTTGCCCGAGAGGTTGTCGATGACTGCGAGTTCCTCACACTGCAGCAGCAGGATGTCGGGACATCCCAGGCTGTCGGGCGGGCAAGTTGCTTCCAGTTTTTTCTCGATGTAGCGGACAGCGTCATAGCCAAAGTAGCCTGCAAGCCCACCGCAAAACCGCGGCATGCCAGGCCGCAGCGCCACCCGAAAACGTTTCTGGTAGTCGCTGATGAAATCAAGCGGGTTCATTTTTGACGTCTCGACCACCTGGCCATCCGTGACCACTTCAGTGACCGCATCGGCACCAAAGCCCGCTGCGCGCACCATCGTGCGGGCTGGCAGGCCGATGAAGCTGTAGCGGCCAAAACGCTCGCCCCCTACCACTGACTCCAGCAGAAAACTGAGCTTTCCGCCATCTCGCGAATGCGCCAGCTTGAGGTAGAGCGACAGGGGTGTTTCCAGATCGGCAAAAGCCTCCAGCATCAAAGGAATGCGGTTGTAGCCCTGCGCGGCAAGGCTCTTGAATTCAAGTTCGGTAATCACAAGGGTTCCTTAGCTCTGGCCGCATCGCTCGCTGGCGTGCCGCTTCATTCATATGCCCAGGTTCTGGGAACGGTGCCTGGGCGGTTGCCGGGGCGCATCAATCAGGCCGCAGAGAGCTGCAGCAATAAGGGGTAGCACCAACGGTTGAAACGTCGGCGGCGGCCGTCTCAGGCGCGCTTTAAGGAGCAGGCACGCCAGGGCCAGGCTTCCCGGCCCGATAGCCCTGTTTGATGGATGCGGTGAATGAACATGCCGGCAAAGTGTAGCAAAGGCATTTTGTGATTTATTACCGCGGCAAGTGCGCCGCGTGCGACAGGCCATCTCGGAAACCCTATGGCTAGGGCCCTCTGCAAGAGAGACAATTTGAAACAGTGACGCTCTTTCGATCGTTACGACAACGGAGACATTCCATGAATTTCAAGAACCAATGCGTGACCGGGCTGGCAGGCCTGATGCTGTCGCTGGGTGCGCTGGCAGCGCAGGTCGATGTAGCCGGCGTCAAGCTGGAAGACACCGTGGACGTCAATGGCACCAAGCTGCAGCTGAACGGCGCTGGCGTGCGCTACAAGGCTGTCTTCAAGGTGTATGTCGCTGCGTTGTACGTCGGCAAGAAGGTAGCCACGCCCGAAGAGTTTTTTGCGGCAACCGGGCCAAAGCGCATGAGCATCACGATGCTGCGCGATATCGATTCCAACGAACTGGGCAAGGCGTTCACCAAGGGCTTTGAGGAAAACGCGCCGAAAGGCGAGATGGCAAAACTGATTCCGGGCCTGGTCAGGATGGGGCAGGTGTTTGCCGACCAGAAAAAACTGGTAGCGGGCGAAACCTTCACGAACGACTGGATTCCGGGTACGGGAACTGTCATTACCGTCAAAGGCAAGGTCCAGGGCGAGCCCTTCAAGGAGCTCGAGTTTTTCCATGCCCTGATGCGGATCTGGCTGGGACCGAACCCGGCAGACTGGAAACTCAAAGATGCTTTGCTGGGCAAGCCGGCCTAGGCGTGACTCGTAGCGTCTGTGGCAGCCGTACAGGCTTGCCAGCATGACGTTGTCGCACGGGGCCCGTCAGTGTTTGCCATCGGACAGCTTGGCGAGGTCGGCTAGCGAATCCACATGCCAGTCGGCGTCCACGCCTCTGGCGGGTTCACCGTGGTTATAGCCATACGTCACCAGCACGACCGGGCAGCCCGCCGCCCGCGCGGCCAGGGCGTCATTGGCAGAATCGCCAACCATCAGCGTGCGCGCGGGCAGCGTTCCCAGTGCTTCGCAGGTTTTGATGAGCGGCAAGGGGTCAGGCTTTTTGCGCGGGAACGAGTCGCCGCCGAATACATGGCTGAAGTACGCGTCAAGCGCTTTCAGCCGCAACAAGGGCCTGGCGAATGCGACCGGCTTGTTGGTGACGCAAGCCAGCTTGAGCCCCGCGTGCTGCAGAATCTGCAATCCTTTCGGCACCCCCGGATAGACCACTGAATGATGCCCATTGACGGCAAGGTAGTGGGTTTGATACGCAGCGAATGCTGGCGCAAACATCGGGTGATTCGGCATGATTGCTACTCTATTTGTAGCACTTACCCCTTGACAGTATTGGGGTAGAAGGTGATTTAGCACTGAATTTATCAAATGCTCCGATCCCTTGCCCACCATTTGTCCCACCAGATGTTTATCCAGCGGCGGGTCGCCTCGCAGCTGCAGGTCGCGACACATCAGGTCAAGCGCGCCAACAAAATCGCCCAGGGTATCAATCAGCGTACCGTCAAGATCAACGATAGCGGCATCGAAGGATGTCAGCCTGAGAGCGCTCAGGTCGGGCCTGGAAGTAGCGTTTGACTTGCTGGAAACCGATGACGGGGTCATGTGTCTTTACTCGTATGTGGGCCGGTATCTGGACGACCTGGCGTGGCGGCACGCTGTACAGGTGAGCAATTTTGCTATGGCTTGCTAGCCCCGTGGCCCCGTTTATTGACAGTGACCCGTGGCGGTCAACTAGGGGTCCTGTACGGTATCCACGAACCGCTGCCTTTGTGCGCTGACCCTTTGATACCCTAAGGCGAACGGAAAACATGGATAACCCCATGGAGCCCGATCAAAAGACCGGATCCACACGCCGGATGGCAGGCCGGTAAAACTGCGCCGCAACCCAGGCCAATTCGGTCAGTTCGAGAATGCTGCCTCGGCAGTACGCTGATGAACCTTCCACCACTGCACGCAGGCCCTCGCCAGTGCCGCATTGGAGTCAATGCAGCGAGCACGCAAAGGCGATTCAATGGCGTCCAGGGCGACGGGTGTTTCTGTGCAAGCCAACAATACCGCCCCCGCACCCCGCGCCTGCAAGCGTCGAACCGCAGCCTCAAGGGGCGGTCCGGCGCGCGCAGCCTGTCCCCGCTTGACCTGCTCGATAGCCGGGAGAATCAGCTCGTCTAGGTCTACATCGGCTGGCATCAGAGGTTGCAGGCCCGCCAGGCGCAAGCGCGCATCGAACAGCCCGGTAGCCAGCGTGGCACGTGTGGCAATGATGCCTACCCGGTCACCGGGCGCTGTAATCTGCATCACCTCTGCGCAGCAGGCTTCGACAATGCTGAGGAAGGGAACGGTGCAGTCCTGCAGCAGATCCGGGTACCAGACGTGCGCGGTGTTGCAGGGCATGGCAAGCGCAACGGCCCCAGCTGCGATCAGCCGGTTTCGGCCTTCCAGCAACGCAGGAAGCGGTGACGGCCCGCATCCCAGGATGGCGGGCGGTCGTGCAGGTATGCGGGGGTCCGACTGGATGAGAAGGGGTACGTGTTCTTCATCACACGTAGCAGGGCTTGCAGCGATGACCTTAGAGAAAAAGTCTGCCGTCGCCAGCGGCCCCATGCCGCCGAGGATACCGATCATGACGAGTGTCCAATCTGTTGGGAAAAGCTGATGGTGAAAGCGGGCGCACTATTTTTGCAGCAGCAGATAAATAGCGACCATGCTTGCCAGTCCGACGGTGACCAGCAGGATGGCAAGCACCGGACGCCAGCCCAAGCGGGTTACTTCCTGCAGCGACGTCTTCAGGCCCACACCAGCGATGGCAATCACCAGAAACGCCTGTGAAAGGTCGGTGGCAGCCGTCTGGACCACTGCGGGAACCCAGCCTGTGCTGTTGACCAGCATCAGAATGACAAAAGCCACGGTAAACCAGGGCAGCAAAGGTGTTTTTGGTCCCTCGACCGGCGCGCCCAGCCGGGCAGAACGGCCGCGTACAGCCAGCGCAATCATCAGCAACACCGGCATCAAGAGGGCCACACGCATCAGTTTCGTGATGGTTGCCGCGTCGCCGGCCTCATGCGACAGGCTGTAGCCCGCGCCCACCACCTGGGCGACATCATGGATGGTTGCACCGATGAACAGACCAGATGTCATTGCATCAAAACCAAGCCATCGGGTGATCAGTGGATAGGTGACCATGGCCGCGGTTGAAAGCGTAGTCACACCTACTACCGTCAACGTGGTGTCGCGCTCCAGGTTGGGGTACTTGGGCAACACGCTGGCTATCGCCAAGGCAGCCGACGCACCACAAATGGCAGTGGCGCCGCCTATGAGCAAGCCCAGACGGGACTCCAGGTGCAAGACTTTAGCCAGCAACAAACCCAGGCCGATCGTCAGCGCCACTGCGCACACCAGGGCAGCCACTGACTGCCAGCCAAGCCCCATGACATGCGCAGTCGTCAAACGCAAGCCGAGCAGCGCGACACCGATGCGCAGAACCGTGCCGGACGCAAAGCGGATGCCTGCCGCGCAGCGCGGATCATCGCTGACGAAATGCAGGGCAAGCCCGATCAGCAGCGCAAAGAGCAGCATCGAGCCTTTGTAATGGCTGCCCAGAAATGCTGCCGACATGGCCACCAGTGCGGTGACCAGCAAACCCGGAATCAACCCGCGCACGGCACCAGCGAAAACTCCCATACCGATAGTCTTGGTCATGTGTGGTGAAGTTGATGCAATAGCTGTGGTGCTGGGTTGTTGTCGCAGATAGCAGATGCCCGCTGCCCACCGGCAAATGATCAAGTGGGCTTGAGATCCTTGAACGAGTGCATGTAGCCGTAAAGAGCGACCGCCCCGCCGGTATGGAGAAAGACAATGTTCTGGCCCTTTTTAAAGAACCCCTTACGGCACAAATCAATCAGCCCTGCCATGCCCTTGCCGGAATAGACAGGGTCGAGCAGGATACCCTCAAGCCTTGCCATCATCGTTACCGCTTCGACCATGCCGGCTGTCGGAAGCCCATAGCCATCGCCCACATAGTCGCAGTTGGCCGCTACTGCATCACGCTCGACGGCGCCGGCAACCCCAAGGAGCTCGGCCGTCTTGACTGCCAGGTTGTAAACGCTGAGCTCCTGTGCTGCCTTTGCAGCCCGCACGCCGATGCCCAGCACCGGAATGAGACTGCGTGAACCTTCGAGGCCCACCACCAGACCTGCCTGCGTACCAGCGCTCCCGGTGGCATGCACCACATGGTCGACCCTCAGCCCCAGGTTGTTGAACTGGTCGACCATCTCAAGCGCGCACACCACATAACCCAGCGCGCCGAGAGCATTGGAGCCGCCGCCCGGAATGACATAAGGTTTCTGCCCACGCGCCTTCAGCTTTTCGGCAACCACTGCCATCGCGGCGTTCATGTCGGTCCCACCGGGGTATTCCTCGACGTTGGCGCCGTATAGCTGGTCGAGAAATACATTGCCGGAATGCTTGTACGCGTCTTCCGTAAAGCCGGTTCGGTTCTCTAGCAGGATCTCGCATTTCATGCCCATCCTGGCTGCGATGGCCACTGTCTGGCGCGCATGATTGGACTGTGTTGCGCCTTGCGTGATGATGGTGTCGGCCCCTTTTTCAAGGGCATCAGCCATCAGAAACTCAAGCTTGCGGGTCTTGTTGCCCCCAGTTCCCAGGCCTGTGCAGTCATCGCGCTTGATATACAGGTTGGGGCCGCCCAGAGCTTCGGTCATACGCGGCATGAATTCCAGCGGCGTAGGGCCGTGCGTGATGCGGACACGTGGAAAATTGGTGAGTTTCATCGGGGTCGCTTTCGGTTGTTAGTCAAGTAGTGATGGGAGACTGTTCGAGCGCAGCCGAGCATGCAATGCCGGCTGAAAGGGTCAAGATCCGGCCTATGTCGTAGCAGTCTGACGGTGTCAGACTCGGTGGAGTGCGCAAGTCGAGCAACTGCTGCATTATCTTCATGGTACGGGACAACGCCGTGAGCTGTTGATGGTAATGCCAGTGTTCGTAATTGCTGGTGAATGCCAGCGGCCGTTTTTCCAGACCACTTAATGTAAAGGCTGCGCAGGTCGCATTCCTGACGAAACGCCGGATCTGTTCGGGCGCCAGGTCCAAGGAAAATTGATCGAGCTGGCAACAAATTCCTCCTGCGCTGGCCTGGCGCCTACAGCTACGCCGCTACCTCGTTCCACTCGGCCTCCGGGCTGGCGTATAGCCAGCTCCAATTCTGTCCATGACCTGCGGGCGTAGCCAGGCGGCTGACCGATTCGACATGCGCATGCTGAAGTTCGGTGTGACGTACTTCCAGCGTTCAAATCAGGGTGGGCTACTCGGCGATTCGGGGCGGCGCCATCTGGGCCGGTGTGGAAGTTCTGCGCGGCGTTTAGGAGCAAATGCACGGCAGATGAAATGCTGGTGCGCTCTGCGAGAAGCAGGTGCCAACCGATCTCCGCCGAGTTAGTGCGCCAGAATCACCTCGCCAGTTGATCCCGCATGGAAGTGATTTCCGCGCGGTAGTCAGGCTTGCCAAAAATAGCGCTGCCCGCCACAAACGTATCAGCGCCGGCAGACGCGACCCGGGCGATGTTGTCGCGCTTGATACCGCCATCAACTTCCAGGCGGATATCCTTGCCAGATGCGTCGATACGCCGGCGCACCTCCTCAATTTTGCGCAATGCCGAGTCGATAAAGCTCTGGCCTCCAAAACCGGGGTTGACGCTCATGATCAGGACCAGGTCGATGTCGTCAATGGTCCAATCCAGCACATCCAGCGGCGACGCGGGGTTGAACGCCAGGCCGGCCTTGCAGCCTTTTGACCGGATGGCCTGGATGCTGCGGTGCACATGCGCCGACGCATCCGGATGAAAGCTGATGAAATCGGCGCCAGCATCGGCGAATGCCGCGGCCAGGCTGTCCACAGGCTGCACCATCAGGTGCACATCGATCGGCACCGCAACGCCGTCTGCCGTCTGGGCGTGCGGCTTCAGGGCCTGGCAGATCATCGGGCCGAAACTCAGGTTGGGCACGTAATGGTTGTCCATCACGTCAAAGTGAATCCAGTCAGCACCGGCTGCGATCACACTGCGCAGTTCATCGCCAAGCCGGGCGAAATCAGCGGACAAGATTGAAGGGGCAATGCGGTAGTCGGGTTTGCTTGAGCTCATGCAAAAGATTGTCGCAGCATGCAGAGGTTAGGGCAGCCACACGTGCAAATCCTGGCTGTCTTATCGGGCGGTTAACATCCTGCACGACGGAAGATACCCATGCCCAAATACCAGTTCTCCTGCGAAGCACAGCCGCAATACATCCCCGAACAATCTGCTCCGCAAGAGTCGGTGTACGGTTTTGCTTATACGGTAACGATCACCAATACCGGAGAGGTGGCCGCGCAACTGATCTCGCGCCACTGGGTCATCGTGGATGCCAATGGTCACCGGGAGGAGGTCAAAGGCCTGGGAGTTGTAGGCCAGCAGCCGCTCCTGAAACCGGGCGAGTCTTTCCAATACAGCAGCGGCTCACGGCTGCGCACCCCCAGCGGCACCATGCACGGAAGCTATTTTTGCGTGGCAGAAGACGGCGAACGTTTCGAGGCGCCCGTACCCATGTTTGTTTTCGAGGCTGTACCGAATCAGGGCAACCCGACACGGACACTGCATTGAGATTTGCCGTGCAACGGAGCACGACACCTGGCGACCGAACCTGACATGAGAGACCTTCGCACCCTGCTCGATGCGCTGGACCCTGACACCGACCTGGCGGGCCGCCATGTCTGGCTCATACAACTGTTCGGATGGCTTCGTGGCGATCAGAGCTCGGCACAAGCCTGCATATCCAGGCTTCAAACCTTCATTGCAGCGGTTGAGGGACAACCAGAACTGCAGCTACGTCTGCGGGCCTGGTGGCACAGGTTTGTGCAGACCGTGGACATGACCACCTTGCTGGCTGATTTCGGCTTTGCGCCACGCACCGCTTTTGTCAGCGAACTGACCGAGCGCCTGCGCCGCAAGATGCTGCCCAGCACGCCCGAAACCACCGACGCGTCGGAGCTGTTTCCGCTTGTCGTTCGTTCGCGCTTCGACGCGCAATGGATGAGCCTTGTTACGGAAGCCCAACTGCACGGCCTGACAACACTGCTTTCAGCTAACCCCCAGCGGGATGCGCTCGACTGGCAGCGCTGTCTGGTTGACGCGCTGACGTATTGCACCGCACAGATCAGGGCCACTGGCTTTGCGCCTGAATTGCGCTTGCGCCTGAACCGTGATAACGGCGACATACGCGCCTTTCATGCGCTGCCATCGGATGTCGAGGAACTGCGCCGGGCGATGTTTGATGAGGCCAGGAGCGAGGAGCGGATACAGGCGGTGGTGACCCAGTACCGGGAGCGGCTCGACGCCTGCCGACAGGCCATCAACAGTATTTACACCCACCTTGAGGCACACGGGATTTCGATTGGCATGGTATTTCGCCTGCGCCAGCTGCGCGAACGCATCCTGCGGGTACGCGAACTGCTCGACAGCCTTCTTTCACCCACCCCGGCATTGGCTGCCATCAAGCTGATGGTGCGGCGTGTGAACATTGCCCAGGAAAGCAAAAGCGTTACCGCATTGATAAGTGCCAATTCTTCGCTGCTTTCAGCCAAGATGGCCGAGCGCAGCGCGGAAACCGGCGAGCGCTACATCACGCGCAATGCCAGCGACTACCGCGAAATGCTGGGCAAGGCGATGGGTGGTGGCGCTGTCACCGCGCTAACCACGCTGCTGAAATTCGGTGTGGTGGCTGTCGGCATGTCGGCCTTCTGGAGCGGCTTCTGGTCGGGCGTGGTGTATTCAGCCACGTTCATCCTGATCCAGCTGCTGCACTTCACGCTGGCCACCAAACAGCCCGCCATGACAGCGCCTGCGATGGCCGCCAAGCTGCGGGATATGGAAGCACCGGACCGGGCACAATCCATACAGGTCTTTGTGGACGAGGTTACCCATCTGGTGCGATCGCAGGTGGCCGCTGTCTTCGGCAATGTGTTCATGGTCATTCCAGCGGTGCTGCTGGTCAATGTGTTGGTGCAGTTGTTGCTGGGCCGGCACATGATCGGTGCCGCAGACGCGGCGTATGTGTTCAAGTCGCTGACATTGCTTGGGCCCACCCTGCTTTGGGCTGCCTTTACCGGTCTGATTCTCTTTTCGGCAAGCATGATCGCCGGCTGGGCCGAAAACTGGTTTGTGCTGCACCGGCTGGACTCGGCCATTCGCCACAACCCACGCTTTACGGCATGGCTGGGGGGCGCCCGCGCAGCACGCTGGTCGACTTTCATGCGGGACAACATCTCGGGCTTTGCCTCCAATATCTCACTTGGCTTCATGCTCGGGCTTATTCCGGCTTTCACCGGGTTTTTTGGACTTGAACTCGAAGCACGGCATGTCACGCTGTCTACCGGTCAGCTGACAGCAGCGGCAGCGTCGGTCGGCCTCAATGTGTTTAGCCTGCCGATTTTCTGGTGGTGCGTGGTATCGATACCCCTGATCGGTGCGCTGAACCTGAGCGTGAGTTTTTACTGCGCGTTTCGACTGGCCTTGCGGGCGCATGATGTGAGCCGACTGGACCGCGCACTGATCAGATCAGCGATATGGGCGCGCTGGCGCACCAGTCCGGGCAGCTTTTTCGTGCCGCGTTAAACCCTGTTTCTGTACAGGCATACGGCGGGTGCGGCCGGTTTGAATAGCTGTACATTCGGGGCTGCCTGCGCAAGCCACCCTGGCTTCTGGGCAAACCGTCCACAGGCATAAGGCTGACAGTGATGCAGATGCTCCAACTTCCTGGCGCACCGCCCCGGGGACACCCGGCACCTCTGATACAGGAGACACCTTGAAATGAACGAACTGTTGGGCTTCTGGACTGTCTGGATCAAGCCCTCTGCCGAATTACCGGCTGTGCAGTGGTCGATCTTGCTGGCTCTAGCGGCGGCAGCCGGCCTGCTCGTGCAGCGCTACACCGGCCTGCCCAAGGTCATCGGTTATTCCCTTGTTGGCGCACTGGCCGGTCTGGCGGGGTTTACCGGCGCGGTCTGGCCGCTGCAGGGTACTGGCCTCTTCCTGCTCGAACTGGGCGTTGCTGTGGTGCTCTTTGAAGCGGGTGGCCGCATCTCCCTGCGCTGGTTCCGGCACAACCCGATGGTGCTGGTGCAAAGCCTAGCCGAGGCTGCGCTTACCTATGGCGCGGTGCTCTGGGCGATGGGCCTGATGGAGGTACGCGAACCGGTTGCACAGTCGCTGGCATTGCTGGCGATGGCTGCATCTCCTGGTGTGCTGGCTCGGGTGCTGATCGATACCCGCGCGTCCGGACCTGTGAGCGAGCGAGCCATGGTGCTGTCAACGCTCGGCACGCTCTATGCGCTGCTGCTGTGCACAGCGAGTGCCGGCATGATGGAGCGAAGTGCCAGCCTTCTTGCCAATCCCAGCATGCGCGATACCTTCTACCCCGTATTGGTGGTGTTGGGGCTTTCGGTTGTTGTCGGCGGGGGGTTGGCGCTGGTGCTGCGGACGGCCTTGCGTGTGATGAGTCCAACGAGCGAAAACACCGCCATCTTGCTGCTTGCCCTGATCGCAGCAGGTGCTGCGCTGGCAACTCATTTTGGAGGCTCTGCACCGCTTGCAGCGCTGCTCGGCGGTATCCTGCTCAAGCAACTCAACCCACGCCCCTGGTCCTGGCCACGGCAGATGGGCACTGCTTCCAGCATGCTCACCATGCTGATGTTCGTGCTGGTGTCAGTCGTCGCCGCCCAGGCAGACTGGAGCCGTCCGGTGGCTGGCCTGGTGCTGGCGCTTGTCGTGGCCCGCATGCTGGGCAAGATCGCAGGGGTTTCGCTGGGCAATGCAGGCAGCGGCGCCAGCTGGCGCCAGGCCTTGTGGGTGGGCTTTGCCATGATGCCGATGTCGTCAGTGGCGCTGCTGCTGGTGTCGCAATACCTCAGCGCGTCGCCAGTGCTGGGTCAACGCATCGCCAGCATTGCGCTGCCAACCATTTTGCTGATGGAGGTGTTGGGTGCGGTTCTCGCGACGGTCGTCATTCACCGCGCTGGCGAAAGCTCCAAGCCCCAGACGCTGATTTCCCGTATCTCCAAAGGCCCGGTACATGAGTCTTGAAGCTTTTCAAAAGTCGGCAGCGCTGTCGCTTGGCGTCGAGCTGGAATTACAGCTCGTCAACACCCACGACTACGATCTGGCTCCGTATGCCGAGGACATGCTGCGCCTGATGAGCAAGGTTGCCTTGCCCGGTTCGGTGGTGCCGGAGATGACCTCCAGCATGATCGAGATATCGACCGGGGTGTGTCAGTCATCGTCCGAAGTGCTGGGCCAGTTGTCGCAGATCCGCGATGCACTTGTCAGATGCGCAGACAAGCTCAACATTGCAGTTGTAGGCGGCGGCACCCATCCGTTTCAGCAGTGGCATGAGCGGCGCATATACGACAAGCCGCGCTTTCGGGAATTGTCTGAACTGTACGGCTATCTCTCCAAGCAGTTCACCATCTTCGGCCAGCATGTCCATGTAGGCTGCCCTGATGCCGATACTGCTTTGCTGACGCTGCACCGCATGTCACGCTACATTCCGCACTTCATTGCGCTGTCCGCATCGTCGCCCTATGTGCAGGGGCAAGATACCGCCTTTGATTCGGCACGGCTCAATTCGGTGTTTGCCTTTCCACTGTCGGGCCGCGCGCCGTTCGCGCTGACATGGGATGAGTTCACCGTCTTTTTCGACAAGATGGCACGCACCGGCGTTGTCAAAAGCATGAAGGACTTTTACTGGGATATTCGACCCAAGCCGGAGTTCGGGACGATCGAAATCCGGGTGTTTGACACACCCCTCACGGTGGAGCGAGCCGCTGCACTGTCGGCGTTTGTGCAGTCCCTCGCAGCCTGGTTCATGCACGAACAGCCCTTCATGCCGGCGGAAGACGACTACTTGGTCTATACCTACAACCGCTTTCAGGCCTGCCGCTTCGGCATGGATGCGGTCTATGTAGATCCTGCTACCGGCGGGCACATGCCGCTGCGCGAACATATTGCAAAAACCCTGCAACAGATCGGACACCATGCCGTGCAGCTGGGCGCAGGCGCTTTTATGCAGATACTGCGCACCAGCGTGGAAGAGTCCTACAACGATGCCCGCTGGCTGCGTGAGCGGCAGGGCGAAGAAGCCCTGCTTGCGGAGGTCATCCGGCAATCGGCAGAAAAATTCCGGAAGTGACTCAGCGGGCGTCCACGGCGTTGAGAACCTTACCGAAGAACTCGTCGGCATACGCGGAGTTCAACCACCGTACGACCACCACCATCCGTCGCTCAGGCTCGATCCAGGTGAACGAACTGCCTGCCCCGACAGCAAAATAACTGCTTGCCGGCAAGCTCGGAAACATCTTGCGCTCGTGGTTAAGCCAGATGAGATAGCCATAGTAGGGGGCGAGATCACACGGCAACTGCATCTGTCGTATCCACTGGGCCGACAGTACCTGGCGCCCGTTGACCTCTCCCTCATCGACAAGCATTTGTCCGATCAATGCCTGGTCATCGCTGGAAATCGACAGACCACCGCCCCAATGCGTGCCGCCAGGCACGGACTGGACCCGCCGCCCGCCGATGTCAACCCACGCGTTGTCATACCCGACCCAGCTCCAGTTGTCGGACGCGCCAACAGGCCGGGTAATACATTCGCGAAAGACGTCCGGCAAGGGCCGTTGAAAAAGATGAAGCAATGCGAGTGACAGCTGGTTGATGCGGACGTCGTTGTATTCCCAATAGCTTCCAGGCGCCTGCAATGGGCGCAGCTCACCCTTTTTGCCGTTCGGCGGAACGCCGAATGTCACCGCGCGGTAGTGATCAGCCTGATCGGTCAATCCGAAGTAACTTCCGCCCCATTCGCTGGTTTGCTGAAGCAGCTGCGCCCAGGTCACCTGCGCATTCTGACCCTCATCAAAGCCGATGCCGCGCACCCGCTTGCCGACAGGCTCGTTCACATCCGGTAACAGGCCTTTGTCATGGGCCACGCCCGCCAGAAGCGCGAGGTAGGTCTTCGCCACGCTGAATGTGAGGTCGGGGCGCTGCGGCTCACCCCAGGAGCGCAACTTGTGACCGCCAACCACAATGGTCCCCGATACCGGGCCGCGGTCATGCACAGGGCCGAGCAGCCTGTTCCACGGAGCAGGGTCCTGAAGGTGAACGCCCCAGTTTCCCGTGACCTCCCGGTCCCACAGACTTTCATGGTCTACAGAAAACTGAACGGCAAGGTCTAACGCTTCGTCTGTCATGAAAACTTTCTTAGGCTTATAACTAACGCTTGGTAAGCTCGCGGGAAGAGCCGGTGATGCAACGGCGTCTATCTTCTGACAACGCACTGTTCAGGCACTGAAAAGTGTATACAACGCATGAAGTATGCGTGGCTGTTCCTGATTTTCCCCATGTTTTTATAATTATCTTCGCTCTTGCGATGAACAATGCCTTGAGTTATAAGTGCATACATAATTAAGTCGTCATAATTCTTATTTGTCAAATAAACCGTAAAAAGTGATCATTGATGCACAAAACTCAAATTCCTTCGACGCCCTCGTTTGGTAAATACGTCCTGAAAAGCGTTGCCGCGGGCCTTTTCGCAGCCAGTGTTTTGTGTGTCAGCGGTCCCGCGTTGGCCGACAAAAAAAACGACACCC
>JAQGNE010000018.1 GCA_028291985.1 Polaromonas sp.
AGGGCGCCACAGCGACAGGCCTACCGGCTGGTCGAGTTGAAGCGTTTTTCGGAGCATCTGAAGCTTCCGCTGGTGCTGAACCCGGCCTTCTTCCCGGTTGGCGGCGACCCCGCAGCCTTGTTGATCCTGGCGGTCGATGCACAGGACGGCGCAGATGCTGCGCTCAAGCTGAGCGGTGCGGTTTTCAGCGCGGTGTGGGCTGAAGAACGCAACATTGCCGATGACGTCGTGCTGGCCGAGTTGTTGTCGGCCTGCGGTCTGGCTGCTCAGCGCCTGGCCGACTCCAAGGCTCCGTCCGCGCAGGCGGCCTACGATGCCGCCACCCAGCGTGCCATCGACGCTGGTGTCTTCGGCGCGCCCAGCTATGTCATCGATGGCGAAATATTCTGGGGCCAGGACCGGCTCGATTTCGTCGAACGCAGGCTCGCCGGCTGATCTTCAAGGTCAAGCATCAGTCGCTGTTTTATAACGCCATAGCCACCCACTGACGCCCTTCGATGAAGCTGCTGTTGATTTTGCTGCTGGTGCTTGGCGTGGTGTCGGTGCTGACCGCCAAGACCCGAAAGACGCAGCCGCCCGGTATGGCAAGGCGTATGCCTGGCCGCGCCTTGCGGGCTTCGCTGGCCATAAGACTGCTGCGCGCATTGCGGGCTGGCGTGCTGACAACCGCCGTGGTGACGGTGGTGATGATCGGCAAGTTTGTGCTGCTTTTTCCGGCGACTTATGCGGCTGAAGATGGGCCTTTACAGCTGCTCAAGCTGTCGGTGCTTATCCTCCTGATGGTGGCGTTGCTGCGTTTTTTGTGGATGCTGTTTTTCAAGTTGCGTACCAAGGTCAACCGACTGCACAGTGAGCGCAGCCAAACTGCAGAACTGCTGCTGCGCGACAACTGGTCGCTGTAGAACTTGATCGATGCGCACAGTCCTGACAGCGGACGCGGCACTTTCGAAAGTCTGATTTTCTGTTCTTCATTTTTTAAAGGAGCGTTTTCATGGGTCAATTCATCAACCTCACCGCCGCTGACGGCTTTATCGTTCCCGCCTATGTGGCCCAGCCTGAAGGCAAGGCCCGCGGCGCCATCGTGGTGGTGCAGGAAATCTTTGGCGTCAACTCGCATATCCGCGCCGTCACCGACCGTTTTGCCGCCCAAGGCTACCTGGCAATAGCCCCAGCCACGTTCGAACGCGTCCAGCCCGGGGTCGAGCTGGGCTATACCGACACCGACATGACCACCGGCTTCGGCTTCAAGACCGCTGTCGATGCCTTGCCCGGCAGCGGCGTGTTGCAGGACATTCAGGCAGCGATTGACTACGCCGGCAAGACCAGCGGCGGCAAGGTCGGCATCATCGGTTTTTGCTGGGGCGGCCTGCTGACCTGGCGCGCCGCCTGCATGCTTAAGGGCCTGAGCGCCGCTGTGCCCTACTACGGTGGCGGCGTAACGTCGGAAGACGAAATCGCGCGCACGCCGCAATGCCCGGTGATGGCGCACTTTGGCGACCAGGACCACTGGATTCCGATGGAAGGCATTGAAGCCTTCAAGAAGGCGCACCCGGAAGTCGAGGTGCATGTCTACAGCGCCAACCACGGTTTCAACTGCGACCAGCGGGGCTCTTACAACGAGGCTGCCGCCAACACCGCGCGCGAGCGGACGTTGACGTTTTTTGCCAGCAAGCTGGCCTAGGCTCCTGGCGCCTGCCTGACAAGCGCCGTATCGACGGCATGCGGCGCTTGTCAGATTTAGAAGCGTTTTATGCCGATAGCCCAGCAATAACAAGGGCTTGTAGCTATTGATTCAGTAGCATCATGGCGTGAGGCTTTCTTTTCATTCTTTGCCACAGAGCGCATGATCCAGCTCCATTACGCCCCCAACACCGCCGCGATGGCGCCGCCTATTCTGTTGGAAGAACTCGGTATTGCGTATGACAAATGGCTGGCATGGCTGACCAACACCCTGCAGGCGGCGCTGATCGTTTACTTTTACCCCGAGCGCTGTATGGCCGAGGGCCATACCGAAGGCGTGGCTGAACTGAAGGCGCATGCCGAAACCCGCATCGGTATCCTGCTCGACCAGCTGGACACCGAGCTGGCGCGCTTGTCTGCCACCCACGCGCAACCCTGGCTGCTGGGCGCCAGCTACTCGGCCGTTGATATCTACGCGATGATGCTGTGCCGGTGGACGCGGAACTTTGTGTCGCAGCCGGCCAGAGCCGGCCGCACCTGGGCCCCCCAACTGCAGCGCGTGCTGGCGCGCCCGCAGTTATCCGAGCCTTCAAGGCTGAAGCGCTGGAGCAGCCCTGGGTCTGACCGCACGTCCCAAAGCGCCCTTGAGGTACAGCGCGTTGTCAATCGCCGCACCGCTTGCCGTGTTGTCAAAAATGCACCAGACATCCGCACCGGCGGCGGCAGCCTGCTCAAGCCGCGCTGCCAGACCGTCCAGTACCGGCGGCTGGTAGGCAGAGTAGTAAACACGGGGAGAGCCATGCAGCCGCAGGTAGGCGATACCGCGGTCGCCGCCGGGCCGGCCCAGCATCAGGCCGCCGCCGTCGGCCGTTGGCGCTTGCACATTTATAAAATTCGGCGGCGCATTGATGGTTCCTGCTGCGTCCTGCAGGTCAAACAGCATCGGGTCAGCCAGCACGCGGCCCGTGTGCCAGCGTTGCAGCGCTGCATCAGCCGCAGGCGTGAACCAGCTCGCATGGCGGGCTTCCAGCACGATGGCGCCGCCGTAACGCTCGCGCAGCGCGCCAAAAAATGATGAGACATCGTCGCCCGCAAAAGCCAGGCTGGGCGGCAGCTGCACCAGCAGGCAGCCCCAAGTGTCGCCGAGCCCGCTGGCCTGCGCCACAAATGCGTCAAGCACGTCGGCGCAGTCACGCAGCCTTTTGTCATGCGTGATGGCTTTGGGCAGCTTGACGGAAAAGCGAAAGCCTTCCGGCACGCTGGCAGCCCAGCGGGCGTAGGTTTCGTGTTTGTGCGGACGGTAGAAGGATGAATTGATCTCGGTCGCGTTCAGCTGCCCGGCATAGCGCTGTAGATGCGTTCCGGTGGCGGCAAAGGCAGGCCAGGCCGCTCTCGGCAGGCTCCAGCCGGCACAACCCGTCTTGATGGGCGGCCGGTTAACAGCTTTGGGCTGCGGTGGTTTGTGCGTCATCAAGGCTTCCTGATGGTGTCATGGTCATGCGCGGGTGGTGCAGACCACCGCCTGCGCATGACCCGGCGTGCTACAGCCCGGTGCGGGCGATGTAGCGCTTGCGCAAAAAAACCGTCATCACGACGATCACGATCAGCAGCATCACGCCAAACGTCCACCAGAACCCCGACAGGTGGTGAATCAGCGGCATGAACTCGAAGTTCATGCCAAAAAACCCGGTGATCAGGTTAAGCGGCAGGAACACGGCCGTTAGCGCGGTCAGGGTGCGCATGATGTCGTTGGTGCGGTTGCTTTGCGCGCTGAAGTGAATCTGCACCACGGTTTCGGCCGATTGCTCCAGCCGCCGGGCATGGTGCACCACACGGTCGATGTGCTCGATGACATCGCGCGCGCGGGCCACCAGCTGGTCGCGCTGGGCCTGAGCCGCGCGGTGGGCATGGGGTTCCAGCCGCAGCGCGGCTTCCCGTTGCGGCTCCTGGCTGCTCCGGGCGGCGCCTGGCGCCTCATGCGGTGTGCCGCCATTCTTGGCGAATGACGACAGCGGCTGCTCATGCAGCGAATCCAGCCATTCCTGGATGGCGTCATGCTGCTCGTCGCACAGGTCTTCCAATACATGCAGCTGGCTGCGCGCCGTCATCAGCGCGCCCCAGTTGGTGAACTGGGTGTTGGGCTTGAGCAGCTGCCCCTGCCACTGGCCCAGCTCGGTGGTGAGCTCCTTGCGCAGGTCCAGGTAGCTGTCGACCATGGCATTGATCATGCGCAGCACCAGGTCGGCCGGGCTGACCGGCAGGCGGCTGCGCGCCGATGCCAGGTCGGCTGCGGCGGCCGCACCCACGCTGAATTGCGCATCGCCCAGAAAACGCTGGATAAAGCTTTTGGCCGCATAGCAGCCTGGGGGGTGCACGCTGACCAGCAGGCGGTCAAACACCGCAAAACCAACCGCCCGGGAGCTGATGCGGCTAAAGGCTGGCAGGTCCTTCAACGGAGCTGCTGCGAGCCCCTGGCCGCCATATGCGCCAACGACAGCTTCTTGCCCGGTTTCGGTCTGCGTTTCCAGCTGCGTGGCCAGCCGCCGAAAGATGATCAGGTCATAGACCGAGGTGTAGTCGTAGTGGGACGGGTGGGCCGCATTGGCCAAGTCCTGCGTGTGCAGGTCAAGCAGGGTTGAGCCACCCAGTTGCGCCGCCGCCTGCTGCAAGGCCGGCAATGCGGCCCCAAAAGCATCGCGCTCGACGAACACCCAGATGAATCCTTCTGCAGGCAGCCGCGCGGGCAGCGCGTCCAGAAAGCGCAGGCTGTCTCCGGTGAATTCGGTGATTTGCACGGTGTTTGTCTGTTTTTATGAGAATTATGCCCCTTGCCCAATGAATACAAGGTGTTATTGCTATCGTTGTTGTAGCATTCTCGCTGCTTCGACAGCAAAGTAGGTGAGTACCCCGTCCGCCCCTGCGCGCTTGAAGGCGAGCAGGCTCTCCATCATCACCGCGTCGTGGTCCAGCCAGCCGTTTTGCGCCGCCGCCTTGAGCATCGCGTACTCACCACTGACCTGATAAGCAAAGGTCGGCACGCTGAACTCGTCCTTCACCCGGCGCACCACATCCAGATACGGCATGCCGGGTTTGACCATCACCATGTCTGCGCCTTCGGCAATGTCCAGTGCCACTTCACGCAAGGCTTCATTGCTGTTGCCCGGGTCCATCTGGTAGACCTTTTTGTCGGCCTTGCCCAGGTTGCCGCTGGAGCCAACCGCATCGCGAAAAGGACCGTAAAACGCGCTGGCGTACTTGGCGCTGTAAGCCATGATGCGGGTATGGATCAGCTGCTGCGACTCCAGCGCCTGGCGAATCGCACCGATGCGGCCGTCCATCATGTCGCTGGGCGCCACGATATCCACACCGGCCTCAGCCTGGCAGAGGGCCTGGCGCACCAGCATCTCGGTGGTCTCGTCATTCATGATGTAGCCATTGGCCTCGGGCCGCGGGTCGGGCAGGCCGTCCTGTCCGTGCGTGGTGAAAGGGTCCAGCGCCACATCGGTCATCACGCCCAGGTTCGGAAACCGCTTTTTCAGCTCGCGCACCACACGGGGCACCAGGCCGTCGGGGTTCGTTGCCTCGATGCCGTCCCAGGTCTTGAGCGAGGCATCAACCACCGGAAACAGCGCCATGACCGGGATGCCGAGGTTCACGCATTCCTCCGCCACCGGCAGCAGCAGGTCAAGGCTCAGGCGTTCAACGCCGGGCATTGATGCCACCGGCTGCCGCTGCCGCTGGCCATCCACCACAAAAACCGGATAAATCAGGTCATTAGCCGTAAGGGTGTGCTCACGCACCAAGTTGCGGGTGAAGCTGTCGCGGCGCAAGCGGCGCGGGCGGCCCGACGGAAAATCGGCAAAGTTGGAGGCATGCAGGGTCATGCGCAAATTGTGCCAAAGGTTGACCGGTACCGGTTTGACAGCCATTGCCCCGGCGGCTGACGGCTGTTGATCTGCCTTTGAAGCGCGACATTACTGGGCAAACCACATATTTTTCTTGGTTTTCTTGCAAAATTTGCCAGGCGTTGGCGGTCTGGGTAGACTTGATTCGTGCACCTGCCTCTGGCAGTGCATCCCGCTTTCTTCCCTGAGCGAAGCCTTTGCGTCGCAAGACAAAATAGGCTTGATCGCCCGGTTGGCCCCGCGCCACCGGGCATTTTTTGCGCGGCACGCCCTAAATTTGTTGTGCGGGCGAATTGCGGCGTTGCTACGGTGCTCGCAATCCTCATGTACCTGAGTACATTCCGGTGGCTGCGCGCCGTGCGCCTTGCACTTCATCCCGCACAACGGATTTCTGGGCATGCCGCCGAACGTTGTTTTATTTTGGTGAGCAGGCCCTTGCGTTGCTGTGCTTGCAGGCCTTGCACTCATCCCAAAAATAGGTTTCCGAACGCATCCTCGCCGCATGCCCTCGCCGGAATATCGCGGGGCATAAACTTGCCACATGCTCTGGGTCAAATCACTTCATATCGTTTTTATCGCCAGCTGGTTTGCCGGCCTGTTTTACCTGCCGCGCATTTTTGTGAACCTGGCGATGGTTCCGGAGGGCAGCAATGCCGAGCGTGAGCGTCTTCTGTTGATGAGCCGCAAGTTGCTGCGCTTTACGACGGTTTTGGCCGTGCCCGCATTGATCTTCGGCCTGTGGCTTTTTCTGGGTTACGGCATCGGAAAAGGCGCCGGCTGGATGCATGCCAAGCTCGCCGTCGTGGCGCTGGCGATCGGCTATCACCACGCCTGCAACCGCCTGCTGACCAAGTTCAGTGCCAACCGCAACACGCGCAGCCACCGCTGGTACCGCTGGTTTAACGAAGTGCCGGTGCTGCTGCTGCTGGCAGCAACGGTGCTGGTCGTGGTAAAGCCGTTTTGACAGGCAGCCAAGGAAAACGCGAGATGCCGGGTCCGCATTCACCAGCAGACGCCGTCAGGCCGGCTCCGCCGGATGACCAGCGTCGCCCCCTGCAAGGGGGGGAGGAACTACACGAAGCGACGCGCAGTGAGAACGGCGGGGGTGCAAATATTCACCAGTCGTCCGCCGGCCTGCTGGCACTGGCCATGATGTGCCTGATCGTCTACGCCAGCCTTTATCCGTTCGCCGAATGGCGCGACCAGGGTATTTCGCCGTTCAATTTCCTGACCGCATCGCTGCCGAAATACTGGACGGGATTTGACATCGGGGCCAATATTGCCGGCTACATGCCGCTTGGTTTCTTGCTGGCGCTTCTGGTACTGCGCAGCTACCGGATGCGCTGGGCAGCCAGCACGGCGGTGCTGGTGGCTGCGTTGCTGTCGCTGGTGCTGGAAGCCTTGCAAAGTTATCTGCCGTCGCGCATTCCGTCGAACCTGGACATGGCCCTGAACACGCTGGGTGCGTGGCTCGGTGCCTGCCTGGCCTGGGGCATCGAAAAGCTGGGCATTGTTGACCGCTGGAGCCGCTTTCGGGCGCGCTGGTTTGCGCACGACGCGCGCGGCGCCCTGGCGCTGCTGGCGCTGTGGCCGCTGGCCTTGCTGTTTCCGGCCTCGGTGCCGATGGGACTGGGCCAGGTTTTCGAGCGGCTGGAGGCTGCCCTTGCCGACGCGCTGATCGACACACCCTTTCTGGAATGGCTGCCGGTGCGCGAGATCGAACTGCAGCCGCTGGTGCCGCTGGCCGAACTGCTGTGCGTGGCGCTCGGCGCGCTGATACCTTGCCTCCTGGCTTACAGCGTGATCCGTACCGTATGGCAGCGCGCGGTTTTTGCGATGCTCGTGTTCCTGGCGGGCATCGCGGCGTCGGCGCTGTCGGCCGCGCTCAGCTATGGCCCGGAGCATGCCTGGGCCTGGATGGATGTGCCAGTGCAGGCCGGACTGGGGCTGGCGGTGCTGCTGGGCGCACTGGCGTTGCCGGTACGGCGCCGGGGGGCCGCCGCCTTCACGCTGTTGGCGCTGGCGATTCAGCTGACCTTGCTGAACCAAGCACAGTCGAGCGCCTATTTCGCGCAGACGCTGCAGACCTGGGAGCAGGGCCGGTTCATACGTTTTCATGGGGTGGTGCAGTGGCTGGGCTGGTTGTGGCCTTATGCGGCTCTGCTGTATGTGTTGAGTCAGGCGGCGGGGCGGCAGCAGCCGGCGCCGGCGCGACGCCCGATTGAAAACGTAAAATCAACCCAATGAAGCCTGTTGAATCTCCCGATGCAGCCGCTGGCACCTCGTACTACGGTCGCCATATTTTTTTCTGTCTGAACCAGCGCAAGGGCGGCGAGGAGTCGTGCGCCAACCACCCGGCGCAAGAGGGGTTTGACCGCTGCAAGTCGCAGGTCAAGGCAGCCGGGCTTTCGGGGCCCGGCAAGGTCAGGGTCAACAAGGCGGGCTGCCTGGACCGGTGCGCTGGGGGGCCTGTTGCGGTGGTGTATCCGGAGGCGGTCTGGTACACCTATGTTGACAAGCACGACATCGACGAAATCGTCGAGTCGCATCTGAAAAATGGCAAGGTGGTAGAGCGCTTGCTGACCCCGGCGCATGTAGGCCGCTGATACTGCGATTCAGCAGTTATGACGCGGCAGCGGCAATGAGCAAGCCGGGCAGGGCGAAGCGGCATCTGCATCCGCCTCTTGGCTGAAATATCGATTACTCATGAAAAAAGTGCTTCCAGCCCTTTGTATATAAAAAGTAACAGCTATTATTTCAATAGCATAAACGCATTGCTGAGTGCTGACCCATGAATATCAAAACGCAAGTTTCCGTGATCCAGGGCGCCGCGGGCGCTATTGAAATCGCGACCGATCTGCCCAAAACCGCTGACGCTGGCGCCCAGCCAGCGTCCCGCGGCGTTGCGGTGATCGCCCATCCGCATCCGCTGTTCGGCGGTACGCTGGACAACAAGGTGGTGCAGACGCTGGCGCGGGCTTTCACCCAGTGCGGCTGGACGGCAGTTCGCTTCAACTTTCGCGGCGTCGGGCGCACCGCAGGTATGCATGATGAAGGGCGCGGCGAACTCGACGACATGCTCAGCGTGGTGGCGCATGCCAGCAGCAGTGGTCCGCTTTGTCTGGCTGGGTTTTCCTTTGGCGCTTTTGTGACCACGCATGCCGTCGAGCGTCTTCATGGCTCGCGCACCATCGAAAAACTGGCGCTGATCGGCACCAGCGTCAGCCGTTCGGCAGCTGCGCCGATTGATGCTGACTTGCATGGCCGGACGCTGGTGGTGCATGGCGAGCAGGACGACACGGTCGAGCTGTCTGCGGTGATGGATTGGGCCAGACCGCAGGCACTTCCTGTTACGGTTGTGCCTGGGGCGGGTCATTTCTTTCATGGACAATTGCCGCTGCTCAAGAGCCTGATGGTTCGCCATCTGACGTCGTCGAGCGACTGAGCTTTCTGCTGCTGTCGCGCTGTTTGGCACGGCAGTTGCCGATGCCGAGCCCTATTGCCTTGCGCCCATCCCTTCTCCTGTTTTTTCCTTCCTTTTCCATGTCGAGTTACCGGACACTGTCAATGTTTTGTTTATTCAAGGCCCGCGCGGCTTTTTCCGGCTGGCTGCTGCTGGCCGTTGCAACTGTTTTGCCAGTGGCCCACGCACAGGCGCCGCAGGCTCCGGTGATTGCGGCGCGCTCCTATCTGCTGCTCGACATCACTGCCAATCAGATACTGGCTGCCAAGGATATTGACTCACCTGTGGAGCCGGCATCGCTGACCAAGCTGATGACCGAATACCTGGTGTTTGACGCGCTGAAAGCAAAAAAGATTGACCTGAAGCAGACATTCGGCGTGAGCGAGCGAGCCTGGAAAATGCCAGGTTCGCGCATGTTCATCGACCCCAAAATGCAGGTGCCTGTTGAAGACCTCATCAAGGGTATGGTGGTGCAATCGGGTAACGACGCCACCATGGCCCTCGCCGAAGGCGTGGGCGGCAGCGCCGAGCGGTTTGTCGAGATGATGAACACACAGGCCAAGGCGCTGGGCATGCAGTCAACCGGTTACAAAAACCCGGAAGGCCTGACCGAACCTGGCCACACCACCACAGCCCGCGATCTGAGCGTGCTGTCCATGCGCCTGATGCAGGATTTCCCCGATTACATCGGCTATTCAGCCATCAAGAAGTACCGCTATCCCGGCACGCCGGCAGCGAACGACACCAACCGCAACACGCTGCTCTTCCGGGACCCTAGCGTCGATGGCCTGAAGACGGGTTACACCCAGGCGGCGGGTTACTGCATGATCGCCACCGCCAAACGTGACTTTCCCAACCTGGGTGCTTCAGGCGCCCCGGGCGGGCGGCGGTTGCTGGCCATTGTGCTGGGCACTGCCAGCGACAGCGCCCGCATCAGTGAAACCCAGAAACTGCTCAACTGGGGATATACCGCTTTTGAGGCAGTCAAGCTCTTTGACGCAGGACAACCCGTGGCATCGCCCGAGGTGTGGAAAGGGAAATCCGCCACCGTCAAGCTCGGCCAGCCGCAGGCGATCGTCGTAGCTGTGCCGGCAGGCAGCAGTGCCAAACTCAAGACCGAGGTCGCCCGGCCGGAACCCCTGGTGGCGCCGTTCACCAAGGGCCAGCGTGTGGGCACGCTCAAGATCAGCGCCGACGCCGGCGCCAGCGTGGTGGCCGAGGTCCCGCTTGTGGTGCTGGAGTCAGTAGAAGAAGCAGGAATCATGGGCCGTGCGTGGGACGCCATCAGGCTCTGGATCAAATAGCGCCAGCCGCGCCGAGCCACCTGCATGACCCACTACCTACCAAAGTTGCGGCGACCAGCCTGAACTGCTACACTCGAAGGCTTTTCCGGATTTGGCCGGAGATATTTCCGTACGCATTCGCAGCTTTGTCAAAGCTTGCGGGCGCTTTTGTATTTCACGTTTTCTGTCAGTTATCAAGCGTTTAGGGACGTTTTTCAATGCCAACCATCAATCAGCTAGTCAGCCAGGGGCGCAAGGTCGAAACGATCAAGTCGAAAAGCCCTGCTATGGAGAATTCTCCACAGCGCCGCGGCGTGTGCACACGCGTGTACACCACGACGCCCAAAAAACCAAACTCCGCTCTGCGTAAGGTTGCCAAAGTGCGCCTGACCAACGGGTTTGAAATCATTTCCTACATCGGCGGCGAAGGCCACAACCTGCAGGAGCACAGCGTGGTGCTGGTTCGCGGCGGTCGTGTCAAGGACTTGCCCGGTGTGCGTTACCACATCGTCCGTGGATCGCTTGACCTGCAAGGCGTGAAAGACCGCAAGCAGTCGCGCTCCAAGTACGGTGCGAAAAAGCCAAAGGCCAAATAAGCCAAACCGGCAGGAGCTCCAAAGCTCAGGCCAGAAAAAACCAGCTGGTTTTTTCAAAACAGGTGTTTCCTTCGCCCTGGCAGGCGTTTGAAACGAAGCGACCCAAGCGCAAATTGTTGTGCCGGTCGAGTAAGTGAGAGTTTGATAACTCTCGCGGTGCAGTCAAAAGACAGCGCCAACTGAAGCAAAGAGGTGAAAAAATGCCACGTCGTCGCGAAGTCCCTAAACGTGAAATTCTCCCTGATCCAAAATTCGGCGATGTCGACCTCGCCAAGTTCATGAACGTCATCATGCAAGGCGGCAAAAAAGCTGTCGCCGAACGCATCATTTACGGCGCGCTTGATTTCATCGAAAAAAAGAATCCTGGCAAAGACCCGGTCGAAGCTTTCCACATGGCCATTGGCAACATCAAGCCCATGGTTGAGGTGAAGTCCCGCCGCGTGGGTGGTGCCAACTACCAGGTGCCGGTTGAAGTCCGTCCCGTCCGCCGTATGGCGCTGGCCATGCGCTGGTTGAAAGAAGCCGCCAAGAAGCGCGGTGAAAAGTCCATGTCCCTGCGTCTGGCCAATGAGCTGATGGAGGCCACCGAAGGCCGTGGCGGCGCCATGAAAAAGCGTGACGAAGTTCACCGCATGGCCGAAGCCAACAAGGCGTTCAGCCACTTCCGCTTCTAAAGTCAGCGAAGCCTGGCGCTTTAAGCCTTCGCTTTAAGCCCCAAGTTACTGCCAGCTACGCGCAAAACGTGTAGCTGGCATCTGCTTTTTGAACGAGTTCTCAAGCGCTCTTCGCCTGAGCACCCATTTTTTGTTCGCGACCCGAACTGAAAGTCATTTATGTCCCGCGCTACCCCTATTCAAAACTACCGCAACATTGGTATTTCCGCGCACATTGACGCCGGCAAGACCACCACCACCGAGCGGATCCTTTTTTACACCGGCGTGAATCACAAGATTGGTGAAGTGCACGACGGCGCGGCCACCATGGACTGGATGGAGCAGGAGCAGGAGCGTGGCATCACGATCACTTCTGCGGCAACCACCTGCTTCTGGAAAGGCATGGACACGTCTTTGCCAGAGCACCGCATCAACATCATCGATACCCCGGGCCACGTTGACTTCACGATTGAAGTCGAGCGCTCGATGCGCGTGCTCGACGGTGCCTGCATGGTGTATTGCGCTGTGGGTGGCGTACAGCCTCAGTCCGAGACCGTCTGGCGTCAGGCCAACAAGTACAAGGTGCCGCGCCTGGCATTCGTGAACAAGATGGACCGTACCGGCGCCAACTTCTTCAAGGTTGTCGAGCAGATGAAGCTGCGCCTCAAAGCCAGCCCTGTGCCTATGGTGATACCTATCGGCGCCGAAGAAAACTTCACAGGTGTGGTTGACCTGCTCAAGATGAAAGCCATTATCTGGGATGAGGCTTCGCAAGGCATGAAGTTCACCTACAGCGACATCCCGGCCGAGCTTGTCGAGTTGGCCAAGGAGTGGCGCGAAAAGATGGTCGAGGCTGCCGCTGAATCGTCAGAAGAGTTCATGAACAAATACCTTGAAGAAGGTGATTTGTCCGAAGACGAAATCAAGCTGGGTATTCGCACCCGCACCATCGCCAGCGAAATCCAGCCGATGTACTGCGGTTCGGCATTCAAAAACAAGGGCGTTCAGCGCATGCTGGACGCTGTGATCGAATTCATGCCTTCGCCTATCGACATTCCACCGGTCAAGGGCATGGACGAGGACGAAGCGCCAGTCACCCGCAAGGCTGACGACGAAGAGAAATTCTCTGCGCTGGCGTTCAAGCTGATGACCGACCCGTTCGTGGGCCAGCTCACTTTTGTGCGCGTCTACTCCGGCGTCCTGAAGAAGGGCGACAGCGTCTACAACCCGATCAAGGGCAAGAAAGAGCGTATCGGCCGTATCGTGCAGATGCACGCCAACAATCGCGAAGAGGTCAGCGAAATCCGCGCGGGCGATATTGCCGCCTGCGTGGGTTTGAAGGACGTCACCACCGGTGAAACCCTGTGCGATCCGGATGCCATCGTCATGCTGGAGCGCATGGTGTTTCCCGAGCCGGTGATTACCCAGGCTGTTGAGCCCAAGACCAAGGCTGACCAGGAGAAGATGGGCATTGCACTGCAGCGCCTAGCCCAGGAAGACCCTTCGTTCCGCGTCAAGACGGACGAGGAATCCGGCCAGACGCTGATCGCCGGCATGGGCGAGCTGCATCTGGAAATCATTGTGGACCGCATGAAGCGCGAGTTTGGTGTGGAAGCCAATGTGGGCAAGCCCCAGGTGGCTTACCGCGAAACCATCCGCAAGACCATCGAAGATGCTGAAGGCAAATTCGTGCGCCAGTCGGGCGGTAAGGGTCAGTACGGCCACGTGGTGCTCAAGATCGAACCCAATGAAATGGGCAAGGGCATTGAGTTCATCGACGCGATCAAGGGCGGCGTGGTTCCGCGCGAGTACATCCCTGCGGTGGAAAAAGGCATTCACGAAGCCGTGACCTCTGGCGTGCTGGCCGGTTACCCGGTGGTGGACGTCAAGGTGACGCTGCATTTCGGTTCGTACCACGACGTGGACTCGAACGAAATGGCCTTCAAGATGGCTGCGATATTCGGCTTCAAGGAAGGCTGCCGCAAGGCCGGCCCGGTGATTCTGGAGCCGATGATGGCTGTCGAGGTGGAAACGCCTGAAGACTATGCCGGCAATGTGATGGGCGACTTGTCGTCACGGCGCGGTATGGTGCAAGGCATGGAAGACATGGTCGGTGGCGGCAAAGCCATCAAGGCCGAAGTCCCCCTCTCCGAAATGTTCGGTTACTCGACCACGCTGCGTTCGATGTCGCAGGGTCGCGCCACGTACACCATGGAGTTCAAGCACTACTCAGAAGCTCCTCGCAATGTGTCTGAAGCCATCATGGCTGCACGCGCCAAGTAAATCTTCAACGGATACCGACCTCGGGTTGGTGTCCATTTGTCTGTCTGCGATTGTGTGCCCTTCACTGCCCGTGGTGATGGAACGAGCAACACAGTGCAAACATTAAACCCTGCACGGGCATGTTCTTTATCCTGAAAGAGTTGAAAAATGGCAAAAGGCAAATTTGAGCGGACCAAGCCGCACGTCAACGTCGGCACGATTGGTCACGTTGACCACGGCAAGACCACGCTGACCGCAGCGATCACCACCGTGCTGGCAGCCAAG
>JAQGNE010000020.1 GCA_028291985.1 Polaromonas sp.
CTTGGCTGCCAGCACGGTGGTGATCGCTGCGGTCAGCGTGGTCTTGCCGTGGTCAACGTGACCAATCGTGCCGACGTTGACGTGCGGCTTGGTCCGCTCAAATTTGCCTTTTGCCATTTTTCAACTCCGGAAATATAAAGAGTTACAAACCAATTAACGCTGCTGTCAGCACCGATGCGACACCGCACGGCCAACATAAATTTGGTGCCCATTCCGGGAATCGGACCCGGGACCTCTCCCTTACCAAGGGAGTGCTCTGCCACTGAGCCAAATGGGCTAAACCTGACATCTCATCCAAACACCGGGCCGGTACAAGCCTGATGCAAGGGAAATAACGCTTACCGACAGTTGTATGGAGCGGGAGACGGGAATCGAACCCGCGTCATTAGCTTGGAAGGCTAGGGTTCTACCATTGAACTACTCCCGCAGCGACCAACCGACAGGAATGCCGGGTGGCCAAAACAAGATATCCCAACTGTCCAGACACATGCCTGTCAAAAATCCAATCGCTGGTGGAGAGGGCTGGATTCGAACCAGCGTACTCGTTAGAGGGCAGATTTACAGTCTGCTGCCATTAACCACTCGGCCACCTCTCCATTGGCGAACCTCGGATTATGCCACGAATCCCGACCGGAAAGTACATTTACTATCGCGCTTACTCAAAATGGAGGGGTTTGATGCGGCCGCGCTGGGACTGGCGCAGAACCTGTGAGCGGCCAGATCTTGGCTTGGCGCCTGTCGGCAACTCCTCGAGTTTTGCCTTTGCCATGCGATTTGCTGGCGATTAACATCGTGTGCCTGACACCAGGGAGCCCGGCACCGACAGCCGCAACCCTATCGCAAGCTCGCAGGCTGATCTTGATGTCAAAAATACGTGGAGCCCAAGAGAGACCAGCGCTTCTTGCCATGAACCTTAGAGCCTCAGGACCGGCGATGCTGCTCCTTCCACGTGCGTGCCTCGGAAAAATGGCCGCAGCCCAAAAAGGGCAAGGGCGGGCGTAACGCAGAGAGCGGTGAAGGGTGATTTGCTATCAGCACATGGTGGCGTTTGACGTCGATGAGTGGGCGCTTACTTTGCGCATGAGCTCCCCACAACATGAAGACTGCCGGATGCGTGGCATCCGATACCTTCTGGATGACGGCATCGGTCAGCAACTCCCACCCTTTGCCGGCGTGGCTTGCGGGTTTGCCTTCCTCGACCGTCAAACAGGTATTTAGCAGCAGCACACCGTGCGTCGCCCATTTGACCAGGCTGCCGCCAGGTACCGGAAACGGCGGTGGCGGGCTTCCGAGATCACGCTGCATTTCCTTGAAGATATTGCGCAGCGACGGTGGCAGCGGAATGCCCGGCGCCACTGAAAAGGCCAGCCCTTCCGCCTGACCCCGGCCGTGGTACGGGTCCTGCCCCAGGATGACGACACGCACCTCTTCCAGGGGTGTCAACTCCAGCGCCCTTAGCGGCTGAGGCGGAAACACCACAGCGCCTTCATTCAGGCGTTTCGACAGGAACGCCAGCAATGCCTGGCCCGCGCTTCCTGCAAAAAAAACATCCTTCAAGTCGTGCCAGCCGGCTGCCACCGGCCACTGCGCAGGATCTGCCGATTTCAGTTGATCATCCGGCGCGCCCATCGGTCAACCTACATGTCAAACAGCTGGGCCAGTGCAACGCCCGGCTCATCGGCCCGCATGAAGGCCTCGCCGACCAGAAAAGCGTTAACGCCAGCGCCGCGCATGCGCTTCACGTCGCCCGCTGCCGAAATGCCGGACTCGGTAATCAGCAAGCGCGCTGGCGGGACCTTGTCGATCAACGCGAGCGTGTTGTCGAGCGACACCTCAAAAGTCTTGAGGTTACGGTTGTTGATGCCGATCAGCGGGGTTTTGAGGTTGAGCGCCCGATCAAGCTCGGCAGCGTCGTGCACTTCCACCAGTACGGCCATGTCCAGCGAAAGCGCCTGCGCTTCCAGGTCTTTCATTTGTGCATCGTCCAGGCAGGCAGCGATCAGCAGGATGCAATCAGCACCCATGACCCGTGATTCGTATACCTGATAGGCGTCGAGCATGAAATCCTTGCGCAAAACCGGCAGACTGCAGGATGCACGAGCCTGCTTCAAATACTCTACGTCACCCTGAAAAAACGTTTTGTCAGTAAGCACTGACAAGCATGCCGCACCATATTCAGCATAGCTTTGCGCGATGTCAGCAGGGATAAAGTCCGGGCGCAACACCCCCTTGGATGGGCTGGCTTTCTTGACCTCGGCAATGACTGCCGGTTTGCCGGCCGCTATTTTCTGCCGCAGCGCTGCAACAAAATCGCGCGTCAGCAGGCGCGACTCCGCGTCCTCGCGCATCGCTGCCAACGGTTTGCGGCTGATGGCAGCAGCGATTTCTTGGCGCTTGACGGCCATGATGTCAGTGAGGATGTCGGACATGGTGAAAACAGCTTCGGGAAATTAAAAACGTTGAGGAAATCTACATCGTCAGCGACTGGCTTGTCGCGACGAGTCGCTCAAGCCGCGCCTTTGCCGATCCGGATTCAATAGCAGACCGCGCAAGCAACATGCCGGCTGCCATTGAATCGGCCACATTAGCCGCGTACAGGGCAGCGCCCGCATTGAGGATCACAATGTCGCGCGGCGCGCCAGGCTGGTTGTCGAGCACGCCAAGCAACATGGCTTTGGATTGCTCCGGGGTTTCAACCCGCAAGGCTCTGGCGCTCGCCATCGGCAGGTTGAAGTCTTCCGGATGAATTTCATATTCGGTGATCTCGCCATTTTTGAGCTCACCCACCACCGTGGCAGCGCCCAGGCTGACCTCGTCCATACCGTCCTTGCCGTAGACCACCAGCGCATGTTCGGCGCCCAGCCGCTGCAAGGCGCGAATCTGTATACCCACCAGGTCGGAATGAAACACGCCCATCAGGATGTTGGGCGCACTCGCCGGGTTGGTCAGCGGACCCAGAATATTGAAAATCGTGCGCACGCCCAGTTCCTTGCGGATCGGGGCGACATTTTTCATCGCGGGGTGGTGGTGGGGCGCAAACATGAAGCCGACACCGACTTCGGCAATGCAGCGCGCAATCGCCTCCGGCGGCAAATTGATGTTGATGCCCAGCGACTCGACCACATCCGCGCTGCCAGATTTGCTGCTGACGCTGCGGCCACCATGCTTGCTGACCCTGGCGCCCGCTGCTGCGGCCACGAACATGGCACAGGTTGAAATGTTGAAGGTGTGGGAGCCGTCGCCACCGGTACCGACGATGTCGACCAGGTGCGTTTTGTCGGCCACGTTGACTTTGGTCGAGAACTCCCGCATCACCTGCGCTGCAGCCGTGATTTCACCGATGGTTTCTTTCTTGACCCGCAGCCCGGTGATGAGTGCCGCCGTCATGACCGGCGACATCTCGCCGCTCATGATGAGCCGCATGATGTGCAGCATTTCGTCGTGAAAGATTTCGCGGTGCTCGATAGTGCGCTGCAGGGCCTCGCTGGGCGTGATCTTATGGGTATGCGGCATGGTTTGTCGTTTTTTGATGGGGGAAATTCGCCGTTCAATCCGGGCTACCGGGCCGGGTTGTCGCTCAGCGTGAGTTTGATGCCGAAACCAATGAACATGACGGCAGCCACGCGATCCAGCCAATGCATGCCGCGCTGTACCGCACCGCGACGGGACAGCCACGCCGCACCCATGGCCCAGCCAAGGTTGACCGCAATAGCATTGAGGTTGAACAGCACGCCCAGCCAGACAAATGCCAGCGCCTTGTTGGCCGTATCAGGCGCAATGAACTGCGGCACAAAGGCCAGAAAAAATATCGCCACCTTGGGGTTCAGCACATTGGTCAGAAAGCCGCCCATGAAAACCTGTCGCAAGGTGCGATTTGGCTGCACGCCGGCGCCAGTTGAGAAGTCAGTCGAAGGCTGCGGTGCGCCCGAAAACAGCATGCGGAAACCCACCCATAGCAGGTAGGCCGCGCCCAGCCACTTGAGCAGCGTAAAGGCGGTGGCAGACGTCGCCAGCAAGGCACCCAGGCCCAGCGCCGCCGAAAAAACATGCACGAAGCAACCCGCGGTGATGCCTAGCCCCGCCACGATTCCAGCGCGTACGCCCGAACGCAAGGCGCTGCTCACGATGAACAGCACATCAGGGCCAGGCGTCAGGTTCAGCAGCCAGCCGGCTGCGATGAACAGCAAAAGCTGGTGAACATCAGGCATCGGCGGCGCCTGTATTGAAGAACTCGCGGACCGCCGCAATCGCGTGGTCAACGCCGGCCTCGTCCACATCCAGATGCGTGACAAAGCGGAGCTGGTAAAGGCCGGTGGCCAGCACGCCTTTGCTGGCCAGATGCTTCAGCAGGGCGGCTGACTGCGTTCGCGCCTGGCCGGTTAGTTCGACAAACAGGATATTGGTCTGCGGTGCCTCCACCTGCAAACCCTCAATGCCCGCGAGGCCGGCGGCCAGGCGTTGGGCCAGCACATGGTCATCGGCCAGCCGGTCAACATGATGGTCCAGCGCATGGCTGGCAGCTGCGGCGAGAAAGCCGGACTGCCGCATGCCGCCGCCGGCCATTTTGCGGATGCGATGCGCTTGCCGGATCAGGTCTTTCGAGCCGCACAGCGCTGAGCCTACCGGCGCACCAAGGCCTTTGCTGAAACAGACCGACACGCTGTCAAAGCAGCGGGCAATGCGCAAGGCTTCCGCGCGGGCATCGCCGCCTGTCTTGGCAGCCTGAGCCACCGCCGCATTGAAGAGGCGCGCGCCATCCAGGTGACGGGCGAGGCCATGCTGCCGGGCGAGACCTGTGGCTTCCTGTACATAGTCAAAAGGCAGCAGCTTGCCACCCAGCGTGTTTTCCAACGCCAGAAGCCGGCTGCGCGCAAAGTGGGCGTCGTCAGGCTTGATGGCGGCTTCGATATCGGCCAGCGCCAGGCTGCCGTCGGGCTGATGGTTCAGCGGCTGCGGCTGCACGCTGCCAAAGACCGCCGCGCCGCCGCCTTCCCAGCGGTAGGCATGCGCCATCTGGCCGACGATGTACTCGTCGCCGCGCTGACAGTGGCTCAAGATGGCGCACAGGTTGCTTTGGGTGCCGGTGGGTACAAACATGGCCGCTTCAAAGCCCAGCATCGCCGCAATTTTTTCCTGCAGCGCATTGACGCTGGGATCGCCGCCAAACACGTCGTCCCCCAGCGGCGCAGCGTTCATGGCCTCGCGCATGTCCGGCGTCGGCTGGGTCACGGTATCACTGCGCAAATCAATGGTTTTATCAGTCATATTGGCATCTAGCCCAATAAATACGGGGGCTTATAGCTATAAATTTTGTAGTAAACAGTTCACGCCCGCTGGTCGATGAAGTTCTTCAGCAAGGCATGCCCATGCTCGGTCAGTATGGATTCGGGATGAAACTGCACGCCTTCGATGGGCAGCGACTTGTGGCGCACGCCCATGATCTCGCCGTCGTCCGTCCACGCCGTCACATCCAGCACATCGGGGCAGCTCGATTTGTCTATCGCCAGCGAGTGGTAGCGGTTCACGGTGAATTGCTCTGGCAGGCCGGAAAATACACCCTGTTGCGTGGTGTTGATGACACTGGTCTTGCCATGCATCAGCTGCCGCGCCCGGACGATGGTGCCGCCAAACGCGGCGCCAATCGCCTGGTGGCCCAAGCACACGCCGAGAATCGGCAGCCTGCCCGCAAAGCGCTGAATAGCTGCCACCGAAATACCAGCTTCAGCAGGAGAACAAGGGCCAGGTGAGACCACCAGACGGTCAATGTCGCCGGCGTCCAGGCGCGCGGCAATGTCGTCAAGCGTGATCTCGTCGTTGCGAAACGTGCTGACCTCTGCACCCAGCTCGCCCAGGTACTGGACGATGTTGTAGGTGAAGCTGTCGTAGTTATCGATCATGAG
>JAQGNE010000035.1 GCA_028291985.1 Polaromonas sp.
GTGGTCCGGCATGTGGACAACGCCAAAATGACCTCAGACATCTTGGCTTTCTTTGTGTAATCCTGATAAGCAGGCAATGCCACAGCAGCCAAAATACCAATGATCGCGACAACGATCATCAACTCGATAAGGGTAAAACCCTTTTGAACCATCTGCATTGAGCGCTTCATAAAAACTCCTGTTGAAAAATTTGAACTGACGCGCTTCTTCTGCAGGTTCTATGCCAACCCCTGCTGCTGCGTGTATCAATCTCTGTGCGCCTTCCAGAGCGGCACTATTTCACAAAAGACTGTGCCAGAACTGCCTTTTTTGTTCGACTGATCTGCTAGCCAGACACTTTTGTCACATGACCTAACAAGTGGCAGATCAGCTGAGCACCCTGCCCGCGCACTTATATTCGTGGGACTCGAAACCAAGACTTGGACCGTAAAAGAAGGCAGGTGGTTGTGCAGGTTTGCTGTCAAAACATCACGGGCAAATTCAGAACTGAAATTGCTGTCCGGCTCTCAGCCAGCGAATGTCGTGCGGCATTTGGACTCCGGGTGGCAATGCCTGGTCAAAGCGCTGAATTTCGGCCATGATCCTTTCGGTTTCTGCTGGTTTCGTATGCGTGATGTAGATCGGGTAATTCTTGCCTTTCTCGATGAGTTCCAGTTCGCACGCCAGCGTATGCGGCGACAGATGCAAACTTCGCCGCGCAAGGTCTCGCTCACGGTTGCTGAAGGCGGTCTCGATGACCAGGATCGCAACATTCATGGCATTCAGGCGATCCCATAACGCGGGATTACGCTCCGTGTCACCGGTAAATACCCAGCAACCTGTCTCGCCCGTCACGGCATAGCCGACCGCTGGAACACTGTGCAAGGCCGGTAGTACCTCTACCGATTTTCCGGAAACCTGGACGACGTCACCCGTCATAAGCGGGTGAAACGTGATGAAAGGAGATTCAGGCGACGGGATTTTTGAGAAATCAGGCCAAATGACGTTGTTAAAGATATGTGTCTTTAACGCGTCGATAGTGTCCTGCAAGGCATGGACCTGAATAGGTCTTGACCTCCGGACTGCAATCGAGTCGGCCATCAAAGGCAAGGCTGCCACATGGTCAAGGTGCGAGTGGGTGAGCATCACATGGTCGATGCTCAACATCTCGTCCAACGTCAGGTCGCCAACGCCCGTACCTGCATCGACAAGCACGTCGTTATCGAGCAAAAATGAAGTGGTCCTACAGTCCTTGGCGATCGCGCCAGAACAACCCAGCACACGTACTCTCATGAACTCTTTCAGCCTGGGCAAGGGACCCGCGAAGGTGTAATGGTGTCGCGCCGCTCAAGCAGGGCGCTTGAGAGCCACGAGGCTAGAGACTAATCGAGAGGCCTGCCGCTGGTAAAGGTAATACTTGGCATTTAACCGAACCATGTTGGCGGCCGCCAGTTCAGCGTGCAGGGCTGACCACAAAGCCCCCCTCAATGCACGTTAAGCGTCCATCACAAACAGCTGGTGCCAACCGGCATGCTTTTGGAATCAGGAAAAGCTGGAGTTTTCACCCATGCTGGACAAACTGCATGTGAGTACCCGCTAACTCCAACACATCACCATGCTTGAGGACTACCGGCTCTGCCCCAACCGGCGAGCCGTTCAGTGTGGGGTGGTCCGCGCCCTCGACATGTGCGATCACATATCCCTGCGGGCGCTTGGTGATCGCTGCTACAGCCACCCCGGGCTTGCCAATGGTGGTCACCACCTTGATAAGCGCAACCTCCCGTCCGGCCGCAGCGCCGGACATCACTTTTATCGCAGCACTGTTGCCGCTGCCACCAGCGGCATTGGGACTGGCAGTCACTGCCGGACCGGCCGCCCCGGGCACTGTGCCTGGTTTGAACAAAACTGTCTTGTCGTAACTAGCTGCAGCAGCTTCATTGACAAATTTGATTTTGTACTTGCCGATCTCCACGGTATCGCTGTTCTGTAAAAGCTGCTTCTTGACCGCTTTTCCGTTGACGTATGTCCCGTTGGTACTGTTCAGGTCTTCCAGATAGACCTCAATGCCGGACATCTGTAAAACGGCATGCTCGCCGCTCACGGCCAGGTTATCAATCACGATGTCGTTGTAGGGCCGCCGACCCACGGACGTTCGGTCCTTGGTCAATTGCACTTCTTTGATCACAACGCCGTCAATAGAGACGATCATTTTCGGCATGGCCGACTCCTGTATGTTTTTTGAGATTCGATCACCAACTTACTTTCGCAGTATTTTCGAGAAAATACTGCGCTTGACCGAAGCCTGCATGGCCTGTACCAGCACAACCGAAATATTATCGCGCCCGCCAGCCTCATTGGCTGCCTTGATAAGTTGTAGGGCTTTTGTATCCAGCGGTCCCTCTGCCAGCATAACCTGTGCCATTGCTTCATCACTGACCATGTCTGACAACCCGTCAGAACACATCAGGTAAACATCGTTTTCCTCCACGCGGTATTCCTGCACTTCCAGCATCACCGTGTCCTCGACGCCTAACGCTCTTGTGACGAGGTTTTTGTTAAGCGAGGTCTTGGCTTGCTCCGGCGTTATCAGCCCAGCGTCCAGTTGTTCCTGCAGCAGCGAATGATCCTTGCTGATTTGCTGGAATTCGGCACCGCGCAAGCGATAGCAACGCGAATCTCCGATATGGCCCAACATCAGGCGCTCATTTTGAAAAACCGCCACCACCAGCGTGGTGCCCATGCCTGCGTACTGGGGATTGGAGTTGGCCGCGTTGAAAATGGAATGATTGGCGTTCTCGACGCAGATCTCAAGGGCACGTCTTACCTCTTTGGCATTGGCCTGCTGGCCGGCCTGCGATAGCCAACGACCCATTTCGGACCCGATGAACGCTACCGCCATACCGCTGGCAACTTCACCGGCGTTGTAGCCCCCCATCCCGTCCGCCAGAATGCACAACTTGGTCAACGCGTCGAAAGCTACTGCATCCTCATTGTTTTCTCTTGCCAAACCGGTATCGGTCTGTGTGACTATCTCGTAGATCATGGGGTTTTGGTCAGATTGTTATGTCGGTAGAAAACACAGCCACATCACCGGCGAGAAACCGTTTACGACTAAGTGCCGCACGATCAGGATCCAGGCACCCAGCTTCGCTTGCATCATAGGTTGAAGCGATGGTCATTGGCGCTGGGGGTGCATCGTGGCTCCGCACAGTCGGCAAGCTTCCCTGAGTTGGTCTGCGGGTCGCACATGATGCCAATGCTGGCGGCAAGCTTGGCATCGGTATCGATGCGCAAACTCTGCCTCATCCATAATCTGTGTCAACCGTCCGCCCAACCGGCCGTGCGTGGCACCCACTTCCCGACTGTCCTGAAAGGCTTTCTTCACCGGCCGGATGGACGCCCGATTGCGATCAACTTCCAACCCGAAAAGAGATAAGCTGTGGGGTACGGTTTTGACGTTGGCTGCTGCCAGATGGTCTTTCAGCCGGGCGTGCAGACTGCGCCACCAAGGCAATCCGCCGAGGTTGTTGATACTGCTGTTGTCAATTGCGATGATGGCAATCCGACCAGAAGCCGTGCGCTCAGTACGGGCGCTGGCAAAGTTGTAGTGGCGTCGCTGAAGCGCATCTAAGAGTCTGGCGCCGTACACGCCCAATGCCGCCAAGACCATCAAAATGCTAGCAAACCCATCGAAATGCCAAGATTTTGCGCCCCTGCTTGGTGATGTCGCCACGTCCGCCTTTCATCCTGCTTTGCCGGGTCGCACAAGTGCGGGTGCACCCTGCGAGCCCCGTAATCCAGCCAGGTTGAGGGGCAGTTACAAATTTGAGTGAGGCAGATTATCTGCTCAGCTCAGCTCAGGCTACCCTGCGAGGGTTTTGCCCTGGCAGAGCATCAGTGTTGCAAAATTGTAACTGCGTAGCCGCAGCAGCGTAGGAAGGCCAGGCTCAGGCGGCGGCAGACGGCTTGTTTCGAGCCTGCAAGAACTTGCCAACCAGAAGCACAAACAGTGCGCCAGCAATAGCGGTGGCATAACTCCAGACACTACTCTCGGGCAGATAAGCCTTGACGGCAGGATCTGTATAAGCCATTTGTCCGGCAATCCAGCCCAGCAGCATGGCACCCAGCGTGATCACGATCGGAAAGCGCGCCATCAACTTGAGCACCAGTTGGCTGCCCCAGACGATGATGGGGATGCTCACCACCAAGCCGAAAATCACCAGCGCTAACTGGTGATCCTGATGAGCGCCTTGCGCGGCACCGGCAATTGCCAGTACGTTGTCAACACTCATGACCAGATCAGCAATGATGACAGTTTTGACGGCACCCCAGAGCTTGTCGCTTGAGCTGATGTTGTGGTCACCTTCGTCTTCGGGCTGCAGCAGCTTGACGCCGATCCATAGCAGCAGGATGGCGCCGACGATCTTCAAATACGGAACAGCCAGAAGAGCCAGCGCGAAAGCAATCAATATGACCCGCAGCACGATGGCGCCCGCGGTTCCATAAATGATGCCCTGCGTGCGTTGCTTGGCAGGCAGGTTGCGACAGGCCAAAGCAATCACCACAGCGTTGTCGCCGCCTAGCAGGATGTCGATCATGATGATCTGGCCCACTGCAAGCCAGAAGCTTGCTGTCATGAACTCTTCCATGAGTACCTCTTAGAACATTGAAAAAGACCGATTGTCAGCGATGACGACCGGTCTGTCAGTTGTGGCTAACCTCAATATGAGGCGCTACGTTTACAGCAGCGCTTTGAGCAGTTTGGCCATTTCCGACGGGTTGCGCGTCACGGTAAAGCCGCAGGCTTCCATGATTTCCAGTTTGGCATCCGCCGTGTCTGCGCCGCCCGAGATCAGCGCGCCCGCGTGTCCCATGCGCTTGCCAGCTGGAGCGGTAACGCCGGCGATAAAGCCCACGATCGGCTTTTTCATGTTTGCCTTGCACCAGATGGCCGCTTCTGCTTCATCCGGGCCGCCAATCTCACCGATCATGATGACGGCATCGGTATCCGGGTCGTCATTGAAAGCGCGCATGACGTCAATGTGCTTGAGGCCATTGATGGGATCGCCGCCAATACCAACCGCGCTCGATTGGCCCAGACCGATTTCGGTCAATTGCGCCACCGCTTCGTAAGTGAGCGTGCCAGAGCGGCTGACGACACCGATGCGGCCCTTGCGGTGAATGTGTCCGGGCATGATGCCGATCTTGATCTCTTCCGGCGTGATGAGGCCAGGGCAGTTCGGGCCAAGCAACAGTGTTTTTTTACCGCCAGCGGCTTCTTTGGCTTTCATGCGGTTGCGCACCTCCAGCATATCCTTGACCGGAATGCCTTCAGTGATACAGATCGCAAGGTCCAAGTTGGCTTCGACGGCCTCCCAGATCGCGGCGGCCGCGCCGGCTGGCGGTACGTAGATCACCGACACCGTAGCACCGGTGGCTTTTGCGGCCTCGGTGACGTTGGCATAGATCGGGATACCTTCGAAGTCTTCGCCGGCTTTTTTCGGATTCACCCCAGCCACGAACGCTGCCTTGCCGTTGGCGTAATCACGGCACATGCGGGTGTGAAACTGGCCTGTTTTGCCGGTGATGCCCTGCGTGATGACTTTGGTGTCTTTATTGATATAGATGGACATGATGTGTTCTTTCGCTTCCAGGCGTTAGGCTTTTGCGTTGCTGACGGCTTGCACAGCAGCTTGCGCAGCTTCTGCCATGGTGTTGGCCGCAATGATGGGCAGGCCCGATTCGGCCAGCATCTTCTTGCCCAAGTCTTCATTGGTGCCTTTCATGCGCACCACCAGCGGAACCGACAGGTTCACGGCCCTGCAGGCGGTGATCACGCCGTCAGCAATCGTGTCGCATTTCATGATGCCGCCGAAGATATTGACCAGGATGCCTTTGACGTCCGGGTTCTTCAACATGATCTTGAAGGCTTCGGTAACTTTTTCAGCCGTAGCGCCGCCGCCGACGTCAAGAAAGTTGGCCGGCTCGCCGCCGAACAGCTTGATGGTGTCCATGGTCGCCATGGCGAGACCTGCGCCGTTCACCAGACAGCCGATGTTGCCGTCAAGGCTGATATAGGCCAGATCAAACTTGCTGGCTTCGATTTCGGCCGCGTCTTCTTCATCAAGATCACGATAGGCAACGATTTCCGGATGGCGAAACAGCGCGTTCGGATCGAAATTGAACTTGGCGTCCAGAGCCTTGATGTTGCCGTTGCCCTCGAGCACCAGCGGATTGATTTCAACCAGCGAAGCATCGGTGTCCATATAGACCTTGTACAACTTCTTGAGCACATCCACGCACTGCGCGGTGGAGCCCGGTGGCACGGTCATGCCGTCAGAAAGTTCCCTGGCTTGCGCGTCGGTCAGGCCCAGCGCCGGATCAACAAACACCTTGATGATTTTCTCGGGCGTGGCGTGCGCCACTTCCTCGATATCCATGCCGCCTTCGGACGAAGCCATGAAGGCCACCTTCTGCGTGGCGCGGTCGGTCACGGCGGAAACGTAGTATTCCTTCTTGATGTCGGCGCCTTCCTCGATCATCAGGCGACGCACCTTCTGGCCGGCGGCGTCGGTCTGGTGCGTGATCAGTTGCATCCCGAGAATTTCTCCAGCAAGTTTCTTCACGTCATCGATACTGCGCGCGAGCTTCACGCCGCCGCCCTTGCCCCGCCCGCCTGCATGAATCTGCGCCTTGACCACCCATACCGGCCCGCCCAGTTTCTGGGCTGCCTCGACGGCTTCCTGCACGGTAAAGGCTGGAATGCCGCGCGGCACTGGCACACCAAAATTGCGCAAGATTTCCTTGCCTTGGTACTCGTGAATTTTCATGAAAAGCCTTCAGAATTCAGTAATGGGGGAAATATCGCTGTTTCGACGGTGCTCTGACACTGCTGCGATGCTGCCCAGACTGGAGCAGAACGCCTTGCTGGCGGTGCCCCGAAAAGCAACGCAGAACTGTATCATGGTGCGGTGCAACACCCTTTTGCCTGATTCACGCTGCGAAATGCCGCGTTTGCACTGCGACATGACCATGGATGCCTTCAAAGCTGCTTGCAGCTGCGCGCCAATATGTCTTCCATCACCGAAAGCAGCCATGACGGGCTGCCTCAGCTTCAGAAAGTAGCCATGTCAAGAATATTCATCGACGGCGAGGCGGGTACCACCGGCCTGCAAATCCGGCAGCGGCTGCAGGGCATGCCGCAGATCGAGCTGATCAGCATTGCGCCGGAGCGTCGCAAGGATCCGGAAGCCAAAAAAGACCTGATGGCCAATGTAGACCTGGTCATTTTGTGCCTGCACGACGACGCGGCGCGCGAGTCGGTCGCCATGATCGATGCGCTGCCCGGCAAGAAACCCAAAATCATCGACGCATCTACTGCGCACCGCACCGCTGCGGGCTGGGTTTACGGATTCCCCGAGTTGACAGCATCCCACCGCGCCAACGTGGCTGCAGCTGACCGGGTGGCAAATCCAGGCTGCTACCCGACTGGCGCCATTGCGCTCATCCGGCCTTTGGTTGACGCCGGTTTTATTCCGGTTGATTTTCCATTGAGTCTGCCGGCGGTCACTGGTTACTCGGGCGGCGGGCGGCAGATGATCGAGGCTTACCAGGCGGGCACTGCGCCCCTGTTTGAAACCTATGGATTAGGGCTCGAACACAAGCACCTGCCGGAAATCATGCGCTACAGCGGCTTGAGCCGGCGGCCAATATTCATTCCATCCGTTGGCAATTTCGAGCAGGGCATGCTGGTGCAGTTGCCGCTTCATCTCGACCTGTTGCCGGGCCAGGCGACGGCGGCCCAGTTGCAAGACGCTTTACGCCAGCACTATGCCGGCAGCGAGTGGGTCACGGTAGAAAGCGCCCCGGATTCCGGGAAGCTCGATGCCCTGGCGCTGAACGACACCAACAAGATGGAATTGCGTGTTTTTGCCAACGAGGCTTATCGCCATGCGGTGCTGATTGCCCGGCTGGACAACCTGGGCAAGGGTGCTTCGGGTGCAGCGGTGCAGAACTTGAAACTGATGCTGGGGATATAAGCCCACAGCGCGCACACAGTCGCCCTTACTGGCTGGCGGAGCGCGCAAACCAGCATTCTTACATGACGGTTAAAAGCGTATTTTGCTATGCAATCGATAGCTATAAGCCGTCATATTTACTCGGCTAGTGACACTTTTTGCTTGAATTTCAGATCCGGGTAGGTTTCAGTCGCCATCCGTTCCCGCCACCGCACAGCGGATGGCTTCTGCGCCAAAACCGCGAGAGGCCAGAAAACGCATCTGCTTGGCACGGCCAGCGGCATCGCTTGCTGGCTCGCCAAACTTTCGACGCCAGATTTCCCGTGCCCTTTCGGCTTCTGTCACTTTGAGACCGGCTACCGCTTCTGCCACTGCATCGGCGCCGACGCCTTTTCCGAGCAACTCATGCCGCACACGTGCAGCGCCAAAACGTGCCGCACGGCGGTTGATGACCGAAGCCACCACCCGGGTTTCGCTGATGAAATCCCTGGCTTCCAGCTCGTCAAGTACCTGTGCCAGCTGGCCCGGGGTTTCCTCATGCGCGGCCAGCTTGCGCTCGAGTTCTGCACGGGAATGTTCACGTCCAGCCAGGTAGCGCAACGCCCGGCCTTTCAGCGACAGCCCAAAACGAGGTTTTGCCTTGGATGCCGCTGATTCGGTCAGCGTGCGCGTCTTTCCATCCTGCATCACGTCACCGGTCATACACTATTTTATGATAGCTACCAGCCCTTGTATCACCTGGGCTAGAGCATCATTTGGCATAAATATCGATCAGGCGGCAAGCTTGGGCGCTTTTTCGGCTTTTTCGGCTTTTGCAGGCTTGTCAGCCTTTTCTGCCGCCTCGGACACCGGCGCCTGTGAAGCCTGCGATGCCTGAACCGGCGGAATACCTAGCGATTCGCGCACTTTGTTCTCGATCTCGATGGCGAGGTCGGGGTTCTCTTTGAGGAATTCCCGCGAGTTGTCGCGGCCCTGGCCGATCTTCTCGCCATTGAAGGCGTACCAGGCGCCGGCTTTTTCAACGATGTGGCCGGCTACGCCCAGGTCCAGCACCTCGCCCAGCCTGCTGATGCCTTCCCCGTACAGGATATCGAACTCCGCCGTCTTGAAGGGTGACGCCACCTTGTTCTTGACCACCTTGACGCGGGTCTCATTGCCGATCACCTCTTCGCCCTTCTTGATGGAGCCAATGCGGCGGATGTCCAACCGTACCGAGGCGTAGAACTTCAGCGCATTGCCGCCGGTGGTCGTTTCGGGCGAACCGAACATCACGCCGATCTTCATGCGGATCTGGTTGATGAAAATCACCATGCAGTTGGCTTTTTTGATGGTGGCGGTGAGTTTCCTCAGCGCCTGGCTCATCAAACGGGCCTGCAGGCCGGGCAACGAGTCGCCCATTTCGCCTTCGAGTTCAGCCTTTGGCGTCAGTGCCGCCACCGAGTCCACCACGATCAGGTCGACCGCGCCAGAGCGGGTCAGCGAATCGACGATTTCAAGCGCCTGCTCGCCGGTGTCAGGCTGGCTGATCAACAGATCTTGCAGGTTGACGCCCAGCTTTTGCGCGTAATTGATGTCCAACGCATGCTCGGCATCGACAAAGGCGCAGGTGCCGCCGAGTTTTTGCATCTCGGCGATCACTTGCAGGGTCAACGTGGTTTTTCCGGATGATTCCGGGCCATAAATTTCAACCACCCGGCCGCGCGGCAGGCCGCCAACGCCGAGCGCAATATCCAGACCAAGTGAGCCGGTCGACACCACCTGGATGTCTTCGATCACCTCGCCGGCGCCCAGCTTCATGATCGTGCCTTTGCCGAACTGCTTTTCGATCTGCAACAGGGCGGCTTGCAGGGCCTTGGCTTTTTCGCTGTTGAGGGCAGCGGATTGGGCCGGATTCTGGGCGGGGTTCAGTTTGCTGGTCAGTTCCATGAAAACTCCTTGAAGATCAACAGTAAAAATGATTGCCAGGAGTTGCGACTCCTGTTTTCCATCACTGCTGTTAACAACAGCTCTGGATGCATGACCAGTACTTTATAGCCAGCGATGTTTCAAGTAAACCCTATTTTTAGTCAGTTTTCCTGTCATTTTTAGAGTGCGCGACTACTATGCCGACATGGACCTACAAGCCGCACTTACCCAGGCAAAAGCAGCCCCAACCGGACAGGGTGAACATGCGTGGCGGCTCACCCACCTGGGCCGGCTGATGGGCAACGCGCTGCGCCGGTTCGATGAGCGGGTGCTGTGGCTGATGGCCAGAAATGTGGAGGTTCCCCTCAGCCTGGCCAATCTGGCCGCACGCGACCAGATCGGTGCCGCCCATATTCACATCACCCGCCATCTGGACGTCAACGGATCGCGCCTGACCGACCTCGCCGCCAGTGCTGGCATGAGCAAGCAGGCCATGGCGGACCTGGTTACCCAATGCGAAGCGTGGGGCCTGGTGGTGCGGGAAGCTGACCCGCATGACAGACGCGCAAGACGGGTCCGCTTCACCACCTTGGGACTGGAGTGGCTGCAGGCCTTCAAGGCCGCCGTGGCGCAGGCTGAAAGCGAGTTTCGACAGGCTGTTGGCGACGATGTAGCAACCGTCGTGGCCCTGGGCCTGGAAGCTTATGCGCAGGCATGACAGCGTGAAAGGCGACTACCCCTTTTGATGGTTGCCGCTGCCAGATGAAGACATGCCGCCAGCTGTCTGGCTTGGGGCCTAAAATTTGTCGCCACACCTAAAACGCCACCGACATGATGTGCGGGCTGGCATCCGGAGACAGCCATGCGTATTTTGATTGCCGAAGACGACCAGGTTCTAGCCGATGGCCTGCTGCGCACCTTGCGCGCCTCAGGTGCGGCCGCTGACCATGTCGGAAGCGGAACCGAGGCTGATGCAGCCCTTCTGACCAACACTGAATTTGACCTGCTGATTCTTGACCTCGGCTTGCCACGCATGCACGGTCTGGAAGTGCTCAAGCGCCTGCGGGCGCGCGGCTCGTCATTGCCGGTTTTGATCTTGACCGCCGCCGACAGCGTGGAAGAGCGCGTCAAGGGCCTGGACTACGGCGCAGACGACTACATGGCTAAACCGTTTTCACTGCAGGAACTCGAAGCGCGCGTGCGGGCGCTGATTCGGCGCGGCATGGGCGGGGCCAGCAGCACCATCAAGCATGGCCCGCTGGTCTATGACCAGGCCGGCCGTGTGGCAACGATCGACGGGCAGATGGTGGAGCTCTCCGCCCGCGAACTGGGCCTGCTTGAAGTCTTGCTGCAGCGCGCCGGACGCCTTGTCAGCAAGGACCAGTTGGTCGAGCGCCTGTGTGAATGGGGCGAGGAAGTCAGCAACAACGCCATCGAGGTGTACATCCACCGCCTGCGCAAGAAGATCGAGAAGGGACCGGTGCGCATCGCCACCGTACGTGGGCTGGGCTATTGCCTGGAAAAGATACCGGGGTAGATGGTGCCCCCACGGTCGTTCGCTTCGCGTAACTCCCTGCCCCCCGAGGGGGCTGAGTGCCGCGGCTCCGAGCCTGCCCATGCAGGCTTGGGCGGCACGAAGAAGGACTGCGTCCCGCAGTCCGACCTGCAAGGCGCCCGCCTGCAGTCCGGCAAAGCCGGCCCTGCAGCTCGAACTTGCGAAACCGGGGAACGGCCATCGCAGAACGGTGACTGGTCAAGCAGGGGCCGCGGAACCGGCCTCGCCGGGCCGCAGGCGCAGCGGCTCCCTTGGGGGGCATCCTTCGATACCTCAGGACGAACGGAAAGTAGATTGCTGCGGGGAGCGTGGGGGCAAACAGTCCAGTGGCGATAAGAATCTTTCAGCGCGAACGGCGCAGCCTGTTTGGCGAAATCCTCGACTGGATGCTCACGCCGTTGCTGCTGCTATGGCCTATCAGCCTGGCGCTGACCTGGCTGGTGGCGCAGAACATTGCGGGCAAGCCTTTTGACCGGGCGCTTGAATACAACGTGCAGGCGCTGGCCAAGCTGGTGTCGGTCAAGAACAATCAGGTGCAGTTCAACCTCACTGCACCGGCGCGCGAGCTGCTGCGCGCGGACGACACCGATCTGGTCTATTACCAGGTGATTGGCACCCAGGGCGAACACCTGGGGGGTGAACATGACCTGCCGCTTCCGCCAGAAGATGACACCGGAAACGATGGCGAGGTGCGCCTGCGTGAAGACGTGATTCAGGGCGAAGACGTGCGAGTGGCCTACACCTGGATCAAGGTTGATGTGAAGCCTATGCAGATGCCGGCCGGCAAGCGCGCCCCCAAGGCGGGGTCTGCTGCAGTCACGCGTGACACTAGTTCGTCGGTGCTGGTGCAGGTGGCAGAAACGCGTGAAAAGCGCAAGACGCTGGCCACCGAAATTGTGAAGGGCACGATGGTGCCCCAGTTCGTCACGCTGCCGCTGGCGGTACTGCTGGTGTGGCTGGCGCTGGTACGCGGCATCAAGCCGCTGGCGCAGCTTGAAAAACGCATCCGAGCGCGCAAGCCCGATGACATGAGCCCGCTGGACGATACCGCCGTGCCGGAAGAAGTGGCCCCATTGGTGTCGTCCATCAATGACCTGCTGAGCCGTCTGAAGGCATCCCTCACCACACAGCGGCGTTTCCTGGCCGATGCCGCCCACCAACTCAAGACGCCACTGGCCGGCTTGCGCATGCAGGCTGACCTGGCACAGCGTGAAACCAATGCGGACGAGCTGAAGAAATCGCTCAAGCACATTGGTCAGTCCAGCATCCGGGCCACGCACACTGTCAACCAGTTGCTGGCCCTGGCACGCGCAGAGACCACTGGCCGGAGCCTGGCCAAGCAGCGGGTTGACCTGGTCAATATCGCATCGGAGGTCATGGCCGACTCGGTTCCGCATGCATTGGACAAGAAAATCGACCTCGGCTATGACGGGCCCGCTGTCGGCGAGCAACCCACCGAGTTGTTTGGCAACCCGACCTTGCTGAAAGAGCTGGTGCGCAACCTGCTCGACAACGCCATCAATTACACGCCCGAGGGCGGACAGGTGACGCTGCGGGTGCTGACAGACCGCTTCAGCGGGGTGCTGGTGTTGCTGGTCGAAGACTCCGGCCCCGGCATTCCCGAGGGCGAACGGGATCTGGTGTTCCAGCCCTTCTACAGGGCGCTGGGTACCAATGTCGATGGCTCTGGTCTGGGGCTGGCTATCGTGCAGGAAATCGCAATGCAGCATGACGCCACGATCACCATTGAGGACGCCAGCCTGGCCGCCCATCCCCTGACGCCGGGCACCCGTATCGCGGTGCGTTTTATAGGCCTGGAGATGCCTCAGCCTTCCGCCTGAACGCCAGGCGCGGACAGCCGCTTGGAGAAGGCCACCCCTACGCTGTTGCGCAAAACTGGGCGACTCTGCAAGAGTCAACCGTTACCTTTATCTTGCCCATGTCAGCCTTGTCAGCCTTGTCTTCCATGCCCGCCGCCTTGTCCGCAGCTGTAACCGCCGCTTCATCACACGCCGGCCAGCCGCTGATCAGACGCCTTCAGCCGCATGACGCCGATGTCTACCGCGCCTTACGACTGCGCCGCCTGCGCGATTACCCGGATACCTTCACCTCGGACTATGAGGAAGAAAGCGCGCGTTCTGCCTGTCATGCAGAACAGCGGCTTGCCGCACTTTCAGGGGAAAACATCTGGGGTGCATTTGCTGGCAGCAACCTGCCGGCATGATCGGGCTCAACCCGGAGATCCGGCAGAAAAACAAACACAAGGCGGTGCTGTTCGTCATGTTCGTCGCCCCAGAATTCGGGGCTGGGGCGGGCACTGATTCAGGTGCTGCTGGCCGAAGGAAGGCCTGGGCATTGAACAGATTGTTTTGACCGTTACCGAAGGGAACAAACCTGCTACATCGCTGTATGAAAAAAGTGGCTTCATAGCGTTTGGGACCGAACCCGATGCCATCCGTGTGGACGGCATCAGCTACGGCAAGACGCATATGTACCGTCGCCTGGACTGAAGACGCAGGCCTTCACAGGCCTTTGCATCTGCCTTTGGCGATATCCTGGCACACCTAACCTGCCCCTTGCTGACCAACCTTTTCTGGACCGCGCAATGATGATGAAAACCTGTACCGGCCTTGCACGGCCACGTGACCGATGACAGTAGCCGCCAGCCGCCTCAAGATTGGCCTGTCGGCATGCTTCTCGCATGCGGATCCGGCCCGGTCGCTTTTTACCGGCAAGACCCTGCAATATGTTGAGCAGTCCATTGCGCACTGGATCATGTCGTCCGGCGCTATGGTGGTCATGGTGCCCTGCCCGACCGGCAGCACGCAGCGCGGCGATGTGACCTACGCCCATTACGCCGAATGGCTGGACGGCCTGGTGCTGCATGGCGGCGCCGATGTATGGCCTGGCAGTTATGGCGAGGCGCCGCTTCAGGACGAGTGGTCTGGCGACAGCGTGCGCGATGAATACGACAAGGCACTGGTTGCCGCGTTTGAGAAAGTCGGCAAGCCGGTCTTCGGTGTGTGCCGCGGCTTGCAGCTGCTGAATGTGGCCTTCGGCGGCACCCTTTTTCAGGACATCGAAACCCAGGTGCCGGACGCCTTTTTGCACCGTGACGCGGTTACCTATGACCAGAACTTTCACAGCGTCGACATTGTGCAGGGCTCACGCCTGTCAAGGCTGTATCCCGGCGTTGAGCGGGTGCGCGTCAACAGCATTCATCACCAGGGCATCAAAGACCTGTCGCCGGAGTTTGTCGCGGAGGCGTATAGCGTCAGCGACGGCATCATTGAAGCCATACGCCGCAAGGACAGCAGCAAGGGCTACATCGCAGCCACGCAGTGGCATCCCGAGTTTCACAAACCGGATTCGGACACGATCGACGATGGCGCCCTACTGGAAGACTTTCTAACTGCGGTCGCCGCCGCCAAGGGCCTGGCTGCCAACGGCCGGCCCATTGGCCCAGCAACGGCTCATGAACTGGCGATCAAGGCAGCCCGTGACGCAGAGGAACGTGCTCAGGCGGCTGAATCCGTCGAGCTTGGCGCCAAGTAGCCCGTTTTTAAGCAAAAAGTTCCTCCGGCCCAATGGATGCGGCGGGTAGTAGCTATAAACAACATAGCATTCAAGTTTTTGACACCCTTCCAACGCCAGTGGCCTTGAAAAGGCTTTGCAAACATCTGAAGCCGCTGCACCGCGAAAGTCCGCAGTTACTCCGCGACTTTAGCGAGGGGTTGACTGGACACTTTCGTCCGCCCCGACGCCGCGGCGGAAATAACCACCAACTGGCCAGCACTGCCAGCCCGAACAGCGAATACGCCAGCGTGAATGCCCAGGCCGGTGCGTCGTGGTACAGCAGACGCTGGAACCAGTGCTGGATAAAGCTGCCCGCGTAGGTGGAATGGCCGGCACGCTCCCGCAGCCACATCTCCAGCACGGTCAATGGGCAAACCGCGCCCCACCAGGCCTGCGCCACCACTGTTGCGATGCAGCCCAGATGCGCCAGCCGAAACCACAACGCATCGGCCAGGCGCCAGCCACGAAAATGCCCCGTCACGATAAAGGCCAGGCCTCCCACCACAAAAACAACCACGCCGACATGCAGCGCCAGCACCAGGTCGGCCAGCAGCTGGTCGACCAAAAAAGCGTCGACCCTCACGCGACAACTGGCACCTGATGCGCAGGCGTGCCCTGGTGGTAAAACAACTGCCAGCCGACAGCGGTGCGCAGCCAAACCGAAGACCGGAGCGCCACATCCGTGTGCGAGCCGTCCGCAACACAGTTGGCCGATCGGTAAGTCAACAAGGCGCTGTTGGCGTCCAGCTGATGAACCCGGTAGCCATCAGTCTTGACTGCCGGCGGCGAGGCTTGCGCAGAGAGGTAATCGATAACGAAGTCCCGCGTATACGGGCGGCCAGAGCGGCCGACCTCATAAAACGCCGGGTGAAGCAGCTGCTCCAGCCGCTCGCGTGAGCAGACGACGCCCGGGTGGTGAAGTTCGGCTTCCAGCGAAGACAATTCTTCAAGAAGCGATGGCATGGTGAATCCTTTGGCGTGTTTTTCTTGCATAAGGTGTATTGCCTGGCGTTGACATTAGTCATCGCAGCGGCCACGTTCCTGATGAATGGATAGAACTTACCTGCTTGTGGCAAACCGATTGGCTTTTTCCACGACCTTGACAGCTTAAACCCGTCCAACCAGTCATAGAACCAGTGACTGCCCTGAACCTCGTTCCCGTACGGACTGAGGTGAAAGCCCGCGACACCTCCCGTTGAGAGTCACCTGCTTATCGTTTGAGTCTATCTAGCCAACACGGAATTAAAAAATGTGGGTACGACTGCGGATGCCAAACATCTGTGTGTCATACCTTGTCTAAGGGGAAATCCCGATAACGCATTTGGTCAGCCGCTGGTAAAACCACGGCATGACAAGCGAGATTAAGCCGCAGAGTGTTACTCGAAACGACGTACAGGGCTCCGGCTTTGCCA
>JAQGNE010000062.1 GCA_028291985.1 Polaromonas sp.
ACCGGCTGCATCGCCACCCATTGCACCGGGTAGAGCACCGTGGCCAGTACCGCACGCAGCGGCTGGGTAATGCGAAAACGGGTGTCCGCAACCATCAAAAAAACCGACAGCGCGCTAAACACCATCAATTTGGAGAACGCTGACGGGCCCTGCCGGAAAAACGGCGGCGGTGAGCGGTCCAGGGTACCTAATGGCATGAGTCGCTGTGCGCCCGGTCAGCCCAGACAGGCCAGCCCCGACGGCGCGTGTGTCCGGTTATTCGGAAGTGAAAACAGAACCCAGTCGGTCCATGCGGTCCAGCGCCATGCCGCAACCGCGCACGACGCAGGTCAATGGCTCTTCTGCCACCAATACCGGCAGGCCAGTTTCTTCGGCCAGCAGGCGGTCCAGGTCGCGCAGCAATGCGCCGCCGCCGGTGAGCATCATGCCGCGATCGGCAATGTCAGCACCCAGCTCGGGCGGGGTTTGCTCCAGCGCGTTCTTGACGGCGCTGACGATGTTGTTGAGCGGGTCGGTCAGGGCTTCGAGAATCTCGTTGCTCGATATGGTGAAGCTGCGTGGAACGCCCTCAGACAGGTTGCGGCCCTTGACTTCCATCTCTTTTACTTCAGAGCCAGGAAAAGCCGAGCCAATCTGCTTTTTGATGGCTTCGGCTGTGGGCTCGCCAATCAGCATGCCGTAGTTGCGGCGGATGTAGTTGATGATGGCTTCGTCAAACCGGTCACCGCCAACGCGCACGCTTCCCTTGTAGACCATGCCGCCCAGCGAGATCACGCCAACCTCGGTGGTGCCGCCGCCGATGTCGACCACCATCGATCCGCTGGCTTCGGATACCGGCAGGCCCGCGCCAATCGCTGCGGCCATGGGCTCCTCAATCAGGTAGACATCGCTCGCGCCAGCGCCCAATGCGCTTTCACGAATCGCACGGCGCTCGACCTGGGTCGAACCGCAAGGCACGCAGATGATGATGCGCGGGCTCGGCTTGAAGAAGCTGCGCGGATGCACCATCTTGATGAACTGCTTGAGCATCTGCTCGGTAACAGTGAAATCGGCGATGACGCCGTCCTTCATCGGGCGGATCGCCTCGATATTGCCAGGCACCTTGCCCAGCATGGCCTTGGCTTCGCGGCCAACTGCCTGAATTGTTTTTTTGCCCTGCGGGCCGCCTTCATGGCGGATGGCGACGACCGAGGGTTCGTCCAGCACAATGCCACGGTCACGTACATAAATCAGGGTGTTGGCGGTTCCGAGGTCGATCGCCAGGTCGGTGGAAAAATACCGACGGAATGCTTCAAACATATTCAGAAATCCAGTTAGGGCACGAACAAGCTTCGTTGTCCTGTCGCCTATTGCGGTTTATTTTTAGAAATTTCGGGAGAAGCCGTGATGATTTATTGACGAGAGCGCAACCCGATCGCTCGAAACCTGGCCTCCGCGAGCCAAAATTCCAGGACGTGTCTTCACGGGCATGTTTTGCGAGCTCAAAAGAGCGCTAAGCCTTTACCCGGGCTGACTCCACATCAAAGGCGGGATAATAACGCATCGTCTCCAAAGCAGCCGCTTACAGCAGCTACCTGGCTTTATCTTTACAACCCGTTTCAGCGCCTGCCGCGCCTGCGCGACCGGGTTTTTGACTCTCTATTCTGGCTCCAAGCATGGCACTGACAGCACAAGACATCACACGCGTGGCGCAGCTCGCGCGACTCGAACTGCGCCCGGACGAAAACAGCCGCGTCCTCGGGCAGCTCAACGGATTTTTTGCGCTGGTCGAGCAAATGAACGCCATTGATACCGAAGGCGTCGAGCCGCTGGCGCATCCTGCTGCACTGCTGGGCGAAGTTGCCTTGCGGCTGCGCGACGATATCGCCAGTGAGCCGAACCAGCGCGACATCAGCCAGCTTAGCGCGCCGGCTGTCGAGCGCGGTCTGTTTCTCGTACCCAAGGTGATCGAATGAGCGCCACACAAAATCTTGAGCTGCATGAACTCGGCGTGGCCGGGCTTGCGGCCAAACTTGCCGCCGGCGAAGTCTCCAGCGTCGAGGCGACCCGTCATTTCCTGTCGCGCATCGACGCGCAGCAAGCCCTGGGTGCGTTTTTGGCCACGGACCCCGACGCATCGCTGGCACAGGCCCGTGAAGCCGATGCGCGTCTGTCGGCGGGCGAGCGCACCCCTTTGCTGGGCGTGCCGCTGGCGCACAAGGACGTGTTTGTCACACGTGACTTCCCCACCACCGCCGGCTCGAAAATGCTGGAAAACTACCGCAGCCCGTTTGACGCCACAGTCGTCAGCCGCCTTGGCGTCCAGGCGGGCGGCGCCGGCATGGTCACGCTGGGCAAGCTCAATTGCGACGAGTTCGCGATGGGCTCAGGCAACGACAACAGCGCCTACAAGCCGGCGCAGAACCCGTGGGATACCGCGCGCGTTCCGGGCGGATCTTCGGGCGGTTCCGCTGCTGCTGTGGCAGCCGGTCTGGTGCCGGCCGCCACGGGCACCGACACCGGCGGCTCGATTCGCCAGCCAGCGTCGCTCTGCGGCATCACCGGCATCAAGCCCACCTATGGCCGCTGCTCGCGCTACGGCATGGTGGCTTTTGCCTCCAGCCTGGATCAGGCCGGTCCGATGGCGCGCAGCGCGCTAGATTGCGCCTTGCTCCTGTCCGCCATGGCCGGGCCAGACCCAGACCGCGACTCCACCTCGCTGGA
>JAQGNE010000071.1 GCA_028291985.1 Polaromonas sp.
TTCAAGGAAGGTTTTCAAACCAGCGGACGTCTGTTTGTCCGCTGACGGGATGTCAGAGCTCAGGTCGGCCAAACACTGCTTGACCATCGGGTCCTGCAGAGCAACACGCATAGCGCTGTTGATTTTCTCCAGCACGGATGCGCCTGCTCGCAAGCGGCAGCTTCCGGTAAGCCAACAGAGCTGCTGGTCCGGCCGCTTTGTCTGGGGAGCAGTCAGTCGGGTTTGACGTTTGTGCGGCAGGGATCAGGCCAGTTACTGTCGTTCGCCATGTACCGATAACTGAAAATCAAACATCTCCCAACCACCGGCCAAGCGGGTACTGTCAACTTTCTGTCTGCTTTAAAGACTCCGTCGCTAAGCAGTCGAGCACGCAGTAAAGCCCCTCTCGAAAGCGGTCAATAGGGGGATGGGTAGTCCAACTAGACGACCGGTCTAATATACTTGGATGATTAATCACTAACCGAACCCAATCAAATTCATGAGCCAAACATCCTTGACTTCCAGCGCACTGTTCGCTCCCGCAACCCTTGGCAGCGTGAAGCTGGCCAACCGTATCGTGATGGCGCCGCTGACACGCAGTCGAGCCGCAACGGGCAATAAGCCGCACGCGCTCAATGCGCGCTATTACGCGCAGCGTGCCAGCGCCGGCCTGATCATTTCCGAGGCCACCCAGATCACGCCGCAAGGCCAGGGTTATCCGAAGACGCCTGGTATCCACAGCCAGGAGCAGATCGACGGCTGGCAGGAAGTCACGCAAGCGGTGCACCAGCTTGGTGGCAAGATCTTCCTGCAACTGTGGCATGTAGGCCGGATCTCACATCCTGACACGCTCGCGGAAGGAGGCTTGCCGGTGGCGCCATCGGCGCTTAAGCCCGCCGGTGAGATTTACACGGACAAGGGCATGCAGGCGTTCGTGACGCCACGCGCTCTTGAGACCGCCGAGATCCCGGCCCTCGTAGAAGACTTCCGGCGCGCGGCCGCCAATGCCAAGGCTGCTGGGTTTGACGGGGTCGAAATCCACGCCGCCAACGGTTATCTGCTCGATCAGTTCCTGCGCGACGGAACCAACCAGCGAACTGACGGCTATGGGGGATCGGTTTCCCACCGCAGCCGGTTGCTGCGCGAAGTGACCGAGGCGGTGCTTACCGTTTGGAATCCTGGGCAGGTCGGCGTGCGACTGTCGCCGGTCAACGCGTTCAACGATATCGCCGACAGCGCGCCGCAGGCGACGTTTGAAGCAGTGACTGAACAGCTCAACACGTACCAACTGGCTTATCTGCACGTGGTGGAAGACCGCGCCAGCGATTTTGACTTCCAGCGGCTGCGCGAGATCTTCAATGGAGCCTATATTGCCAATGGCGACTACGACCGCGACAGTGCAATTGCAGCGGTAGACGCAGATCGGGCCGACTTCATCGCATTCGGCAAGTTGTTTATCTCCAATCCGGATCTGCCCGAACGCCTACGCCGCAACGGACCGTATAACGTTCCCCGGCCGGAATCTTTCTACGCTGGCGGCACCGAAGGCTACGACGACTACCCGTCGCTGACCACGGTGGGCGCGACTGCCTGAGCAGAGCGCAATCCATGAGCGCCCAGCCTTCCACCGACACGCGTCTGAAGATACTGGACAGTGCCAAGGTCCTGATCGCTGGACGCGGCTTCTCGGCCGTCGGGCTGAGCGAGATATTGAGTGCTGCGGCGGTACCTAAGGGCTCGTTCTACCATTGGTTCCGATCCAAGGAGCAGTTTGGCGAGGCCTTGCTTGAGCACCACTTCGAAAGCTACTTGGTGGAGGTCGATGCCTGCCTGTTTGCAGCAGGACAGTCGGCGCCGCAGCGTTTGCTTGCGTTTTTCAGTCAGTGGCATGCCAGCCAATCGGGCGACCATCTGCAAGCCCGGTGCCTGGTCGTTAAGCTCAGTGCCGAGGTCTGCGACCTGTCCGAGGTTATGCGGGGCGTGCTTGAGCGCGGTACCGAGCGGGTGGTTGACCGACTGGCGTCATGCTTGGCCGAAGGCATCGCAACAGGCGAGTTGACCGCTTGCCCTGACCCGGTAGAGGTGGCACAGCAGCTGTACCAGCAGTGGCTGGGCGCGACATTACTAGCCCGCGTGCAGCGGCGTGCAGCACCGCTAGACCAGGCATTGCTTCAAACCGAGCGCTGGCTGGCGAGCCAGGCTGTAGATTCCAAACACAATCTGGCCGATCACTTGAATAAGTGATTGCATGCGTAGCAACTACGTACCCGTTATTGATGATGAAAAGCCGTTTATCGGTTGTCAGGGCATGCCAGCAGCTTTAGTGTGGTGTTTGCACGCTATCAGGCACATAAAACCGCGCCTTTTCGGCCATGGCTGCGTTGCAAATCCTCACCGTAGTAGAACTATGGTTCCGGCTCATGCGTCAATATGGCCTTGCCCGACCAAAAATCCATCGGTTTTATTTGTGCCTTCAAGCATGCAACACCACACTGATTGACAGCGATACCGAATGGACTTCTGAGTCCACTTCGCAGTCCAGGCATCTATCCATATTCTCGACAGAAGTTTGGTCAGTGTCGGCTTGGGCGTGATCAATTTGAACGTGTGGAATTCCGCTTCAAGCCGGAAACTGCCCGTCGATCAAAAACCTTGACTGAGTGGAATCAGTCCAAAGCAGCCCTTCGGCATTTTTCGGAAGACGGCTTCTTTTGGCCGAGAGCGGACCTGCCGGCCCTCGTCGGACAACAGCCCCACAAGTGGGCCTACACGCGTACACCTCAGCGGCTGCGGGCGCAGCGGAAGCCGATGTACACGACGCTCGTGTCGGCGGGTTTGTCTTGCCGGTGTTCGTCGCGCATCTGAGCGGCGCCGTACCACCAGGAACCGCCGCGCGTGCGTTTATCCGCGCCCGCACCGCTATCGACCCACTCCCAAGCATTTCCGCCCATGTCGTAGAGACCGTTCACACCCGCCTTGGTGGTGCCAACCTCGACATGCCCCCGGCCACGGGATGTCCCCGCGTGCGCGACGGTCTTGACCGGACCGCAATCACCGAGGCAGTTCGCGCCGATGGGGCTGGTCCCGGTCGGATACGGATAGCGGCGGCCTGTGACGAACCCGCCCGATGGCTTCGCGCGCCGTTCCACATAGGCCGCCTCACCCCACTCGGCGTCCGTCGGCAGGCGCTTGCCCGCCCATCGGCAGAATGCTTCGGCTTCTGCGTAGGTCACGTGCACCGCCGGCTCTCGCGGCCCCCCTGGGGTGCCGAACGGCGCGCGCCAGGTCCAGCCCGGCCGCTGCTGCCATCCGTTCTCATAGGTGCTGCCACCGCCCGCCCGCTCGGCTGCTGTGACCGTCCCGGTTGCATCGACGAAGCGGCGGAATTCGCCGGTCGTGGTCTCGATCCTGTCAATCTCGAAGTCGCCAACTGCCTGCATGTCGGCTCCTCGCGCACTCAAACCCGTCAGGAGGGCCGCCGAGCAGGTGGCGATGCGAAGGAATCGGGTGAGCATCATGTGCTCATTCTGCCGCGATCGATCGGCGTCTGGACGTGTCAGCCCCCCTGAGGCCCCGCCCAGCTGGCATGTCTCTTGAGGCTCGGCTACTTCTAGCCGATAGCCGCCGTTGGGTCACTGGGCACGCCTACGTTGAGCACGTGCCCGATGCTTCGTAAATCAATCCGCGTAGACGCCAGCCTTCTGGATGACCGGGCCCCATTTCTTGATCTCTGCCTCAAGGAAGGTTTTCAGACCAGCGGGCGTCTGTTTGTCTAACGCCGGAATGTCGGAGCTCAGGTCTGCCAGGCGCTGCTTGACCATTGGGTCTTGCAGAGCCGCACGCATGGCGCTGTTGATCTTTTCAATCACCGGTGCTGGCGTTCCCTTGGGCGCGTACATGCCGTGCCATACCTTGACCTCAAAGCCCTTGAGCCCCTGCTCATCAAGCGTTGGCACATTAGGCAGTGCGGCAAGTCGGGTGAGCGAGGTGACGCCGTATACCTTGACGCGTTGCTCCTTGATCAACGGAACGGTCTGGGTGGTCTGGTCGCAGAGCAGGTCCACCTGGCCGCCCAGCAGGTCATTCATGGCAGGGCCGGTGCCCTTGTAAGGGATGGTATTGAGCTCGACGGCCATCTGGGTCTGGAACAACAGCCCGCACAGGTGCGACACGGCGCCGAGGCCCGCATTGGCAAGCGACACCTTGTTGCCGTTGGCCTTGACGTAGGTCTGCAGCTCCGCGAAGGTGTTTGCCGGAAAGTCCTTGCGCGCCAGCAAGGTCATGGGCACATCAACCACCTGGCCGATGTACTCGAAATCTTTCAAAGGGTCAAAGCTGAGCTTGCGGTACAAAGCCGGCGCTGTAGCCATCCCCATGTGGTGCAGAAAGATGGTGTAGCCATTCGGGGCAGCACGGGCCACCCTTGCCCCGCCAATCGTGCCGCCCGCGCCTACCGTGTTCTCAACCAGCACGGTCTGGCCAAGCGCCTTGCCCATCGGGATGGCAATCATGCGGGCGACCACATCGGTGGGCCCGCCGGCGGCAAAAGGCACCACCATCGATATCGGCTTGTCGGGGAAGGCCTGGGCATGCGCCTGCAGGGCGGTGCCGACACCGAAAAGTGTGGCGCAGGCCAAAAGCAGAGGTTTGATCTTGATCTTCATGTTGTCTCCTGGTTGATAGAAAAATATACGGCCCGTCCTGACGCAAGGCTATCCAAACTTACCCGCTCAGCGGATAGTAACTGTACTTATTAGTTTGTGTTTTTGTGTGCCTGCAAGCTCAACAGGCGCTGGACATGGCGCATGACCGGCGCGTCCACCATGCGCCCATCGAGGCTGGCCACGCCGCCGTTTGCAGCTTCAAAAGCCTCGACCACCCGCCCGGCCCATGCAAGCTCTTCCGCAGTCGCGCTGAAAGCGACGTTGACGGCTGCCACCTGCGCCGGATGAATGCAGAGCTTGCCGCCAAAGCCCATGCGGCGGCTGCGCTGCGCGTCGCGGCTCAGCTGCTGCTCGTCCTGCAGGCTGGCGGTGACGCCATCCATCGGGGCCGAAAGCTCTGCACGGCGCGAAGCCAGTACGAGCGCCAGGCGCACCGGTGCCAGTTCTGCTTCATCGGGGCTACATGTCATCGCAGCGTCTGCCTGAAAGTCGAGGTTGCCAAACGCCAGCCGCATGACCTGAGGGCAGCGTGCCAGTGCGTCTGCGGCATCCAGCCCCGCCACGGATTCGATCAACGGCACCAGCGCGCAGGACGAGCCCAGCAGCGCGGTCGCATGGCTCAACTGGCTTGCTGACTCGGCTTTGGGCAGCATGACGCCAGAAACGCCAAGCCCGGCCAGAAACAGCAGATCGTCCTCGTGCCATGGCGTTGCCGCAGCGTTGGCGCGCACAACGATACGTCCACGCTCCGCCTTTGAGAAGTCGCGCCAGCCCGCTTCCAGCATCTGCCGGGCTGCCGGCTTGTCTGCTGGGGCCACCGCGTCTTCCAGGTCGATGATGACGGCATCAGCGTCTGATGCCAGCGCCTTGGAAAACCGGTCGGGCCGATTGCCAGGGACAAAAAGCAAAGAGCGGGCAAACGCCAGCGCGTGCGGGGCTGAGGCCATCACGAAGACCCGGCCAGCAATACGCCGACACGTGGCCAGCTGGCGACCTGCCACAGCGCATCAATGGCGCGCTGCATTTCGCCCGGCCCTGCCCCCTTGCTGAACGACGCGAGGCGCAAGGCCTTTGCCGTTATCTCTTCACGGCTCAAGGTATTGCCAGGATCTCCCTTGGGCTCATCGACCCGGCCTTTGAGCACGCGGCCGTCGTGCGTGGTGACGGTGACCTTGCCAATCCAGCGTTGCGGGTAGGCGGCGTCAACCTCGGGGTCGAGCACCATCGTCACTTTTTCGCGCAGATCAACCGTGGGCTGATCCTTGAAGTGGGTGTCGAACTCGACCAGACCGGCATGGCCAAAGCGCGCGACCAGCGCCAGCACCGTTCCCATCGAAAACTTGCTTTGATGGACGGTGGCGGGGTCGGTAACCGGGCCCAGCACATCGATGGCACCCTGGTGCACATGCGTGACGACGCTGGCAATGTCCTGCGGATGCAGCTGGTGGTCCTGAATCACCTGAAACAGGGCGTCGGCAGCCGGATGGGTATGGCGGCAGGACGCGTGGTACTTGAAGGAGGTTTCGGCGGTGGCCCAGCGTGAGCCCAGCCCTGCTGTCAAGCGGGCGGGGTCGGCGTCGCTGGACATACCGGCCGCCATGCCCTGCCGGCCTTCAAGGATTTGCGCCGCACCGGTAAACCCATCCCGTGCCAGCGATGCCGACATCAAACCGGCAGCAGCGGCGTGCGCGGTGTGCAGTTGCTTGGAATCAGCCGCGGTGCGCAAAAATTCCCACAGCCCTGCCGACTGCGTTCCGGCCGAGCCAAAGGCGTGCAGCATCTGCGTGGCGTTCAGGCCCATCAGGTTACCGGCTGCAGCCGCGGCCGCCAGCGTGCCAGCCGTGCCGGTCGTGTGAAAAACCTTGTAGTGCGAGCGGCCCAGAAACTCACCGACACGAATCCCGACCTCATAGCCTGCCACTGCCGCTGCCAGCAACTGCCTGCCGCTGCTGCCCAGCGTCTGCGCCAGGGCCAGCGCGACCGGAAAGACCACGGTGGCCGGGTGAAAAACCGAGCCGTTGTGCACATCGTCCTGCTCGGCCACATGTGATGCCGCTGCATTGGCCATGGCGGCAAAGTAGGCGCTGCTGCGGCGCCGGCTGACCAGCACTTCTGCCGGACCATCGGCGGGCCCCATCGATTCCGCAAAACGGGTGATGGTTTCCACCGGCCGCGAGCCCTTGCCCGCGATGGCGGAGCCAAACCAGTCGACCAGCAGGTCCTCTGTCTTGCTGACAACCGACGGCGGAATCGCCTCAAACTGCAACCCCGCGGCAAATGCTGCCAACTCCGCGCTGGGACTCTTGCCCGGTGCAGCCTGCCGTTCGGCGGTCTGCGCTATACCCTGGATGGCCACTGGTTTTGCCTGGGTAGCCGATGGCGCAATGGATGATGTGCTGGTGGTCATGAAAACCTCATTATTTAAACAAAATAGGCCGCTAGCCCATACGGTACGGTAGGTATAAGCTATTAATCAAATAGCATCTGCCGCTTTCATCGCTGCGATGTCCTGCGGGCTGATGCCCAGCGTCTGAAGAATGTCTGCGGTGTGCTGCCCCACCGCCGGAACCGCATCCATGCGGTAGTCAAAACTGCTGATGCGCCCCGGTGGCAGCAGCGCCGGTAACCGCCCTGCGGGTGAATCAACCTCGCACCAGCGCTCTCGGGCCTGAAGTTGTGGATGCGCCCAGAGCCCGGCCATGTCGTTCATGCGGGCATTGGCAATCTGCGCCTCGTCCAGCCGCGCCAGAACCTGAGCGCTGCTCATGCCCGCAAAGACTTCCAGAATGGCGGCTTGAAGCTCGGCACGGTTCTGGTTGCGGCGCGCGTTGCTATCAAAGCGCGCATCGGTGGCCAGTTCCGGCTGCAGCAGCACACGGTCGCAAAAAAGCTTCCACTCCCGCTCGTTCTGCAGGCCCAGCATGACCGTGCCGCCATCACCGGCAACAAAGGGGCCATAGGGATAGATGGTGGCGTGCGTGGCGGCTGTCCGTGGTGGCGGCGCTGCACCGGCATAGGCGTAGTACATCGGGTAACCCATCCACTCGGCCAGCGATTCCAGCATCGACACATCGATATGTGCGCCCTTGCCGGTACCCCCGACCTTGTCGCGCTGCAGCAAGGCAGCCAGGATGCTGGTGTAGGCATACATGCCCGCCGCGATGTCGGCAATCGAATTGCCCGCCTTGCTGGGTTGATCCGGCGTACCGGTAACGGAGAGAAAGCCGGCTTCGCTCTGGATCAACAGGTCATAGGCTTTCTTGTCCCGGTAGGGACCGTCATCGCCATAGCCCGAGATATCGCAGACCACGAGCCGCGGGTTGACCGCGCTCAGGTCGTCAAAACCCAGCCCCATGCGCGCCGCCGCGCCGGGTGCGAGGTTTTGCACCAGCACGTCGGCGGTGGACAGCAATTGCTTGAGCACCGCCAGCGCAGAGGGTTGCTTCAGGTCAAGCGTCAGGCTTTCCTTGGAGCGGTTGACCCAGACAAAGTGAGAGGCCAGGCCGTCAACCCGCTGGTCGTACGCTCGCGCAAAGTCGCCAACGCCGGGGCGTTCTACCTTGATGACGCGGGCGCCAAGGTCTGCCAGCTGGCGGGTGCAGAACGGTGCGGCGATGGCATGTTCAAGGGAGATGACGGTTATGCCGTCCAGGGGTCTTGAGGGTTGGTTCATGGTGTGGCCTGGCAGAAACACGCTATGGTTTTTATGGCCAAAAGCCGAGGAATTACCTTGGCTTCAGCCCCAAAACGCTCGAAATCATGCAGAAAAGAAAGAGCAGTCATGGCGTGGGGAAAAACATCTGGCAATCAAAACGACCGAGGCAACCCCAACAAATGCTCAGCCACATACGAATAAATCAGGTTGGTAGAAATCGGCGCCACCTGATACAGGCGCGTCTCCCGAAACTTGCGCTCCACGTCGTATTCATTGGCAAACCCGAAGCCACCATGGGTTTGCAAGCACACATTGGCTGCTTCCCATGAGGCCTTTGCCGCCAGGTACTTGGCCATATTGGCTTCTGCGCCGCAGGGCTTGCCGGCATCAAAGAGCTCGCAGGCCTTGAAGCGCATCAGGTTGGCGGCTTCGGTCTCGATATAGCTGTCGGCAATCGGAAACTGCACGCCCTGGTTCTGCCCGATCGGGCGGTTGAAGACCACCCGCTCGCTGGCGTATTTGCGCGCCTTGTCGACAAACCAGTAGGCATCGCCGATACATTCGGCGGCGATCAATGTGCGCTCGGCGTTCAGGCCATCCAGGATGTACTTGAAGCCCTTGCCTTCCTCGCCGATCAGGTTTTCAGCCGGTATCTCAAGGTTGTCAAAAAACACTTCATTCGTTTCATGATTGACCATGTTGGCAATTGGCTGCACGGCCATGCCCTGGCCGATGGCGTCCTTCAGGTTGACGATGAATATCGACATGCCTTCGGACTTTTTCTTGACCTCGGCCAGGGGTGTAGTACGAGCCAGCAAAATCATCAGATCGGAATGCTGGATGCGGGATATCCAGACCTTCTGGCCATTGACGACATATTTCTCGCCCTTTTTTACCGCCGTGGTTTTGAGCTGGGTGGTGTCGGTGCCGGTGGTTGGCTCCGTTACCGCCATTGACTGCAGGCGCAGCTCGCCGGTGGCGATTTTTGGCAAATACATTTTCTTCTGCGCATCCGAGCCATGGCGCAGCAAGGTACCCATGTTGTACATCTGCCCGTGGCAGGCGCCGGCGTTGCCGCCAGCAAAGTTGATTTCTTCCATGATGACGGAAGCCTCGGTCAAGCCCAGGCCGGAGCCACCGTATTCCGCCGGAATCAAGGCGGCCAGCCAGCCGGCCTCGGTCAGGGCATTCACAAAGGCTTCCGGATAGCCGCGCTCGTGGTCAACTTTTTGCCAATAGGCTGAGTCGAAGGGTGTCAGCATGCCGCGTAGGGCTTCACGCATGTCCTGGTAGGCGTCGTGGGCAGGGATATGGGTTTTCATCGGGTTTTTCTCGTTGGAATTCAGGCGAGCGTGGCGGTGGCCTGCATGGTGAGCCAGCCTTCATGGTCTTCGGTCCAGAGCTCGACGGTTTTGCCGTCGCCGGACGGTTTGCCGTGCAGCTTGAACGGCCACAGGTCAAACACCGGCCGCACCGCGCGAAAGTCAAACTTGAGCACGCGCGCATCGGGCATGTTGTTGCGAAGCAGGTTCACCAGCAAGGTCGCGATCAAGGGGCCGTGCACGATCAGGCCGGGATACCCTTCCACCTCGGTGACATATTTGCGGTCGTAGTGGATACGGTGGCCGTTGAAGGTGAGCGCCGAATAGCGAAACAGCAGCACATCGTCAGGTGTGATGGTCTCGGACCATGCAGCGTTCCCGGCCGCCGGTTGCGGCGGGGGCACCGGGTCGCCAGCTTGAGGGTTGGCGCGGTACACGATGTCATGTTCTTCAGTCAGCGCCAGGCCCGAGCCGTTATGAATCTCATGCCTGACCACCACAAACACCAGGTCGCCGGTGCGGCCGGTCTTGTGCCTGACGCCGTCGATGAACGAATGGCGGGTGATGGCATCTCCCACCACCAACGGGTTGCCGGTTTGCCAGGCCAGACGGCCGCCTGCCCACATACGGCGCGCGAGCGGCACCGGCGGTAAAAAGCCGCCGCGCCGGGCATGGCCGTCCGGGCCTATCTCCGATCGCCGGGGCTGCGGCAGAAAATAAAGCCAATGCCACAAGGCAGGCAAGACGGTGCCGGAAGCCGGCGGCGGGTCATCGCGGTCCAGCGTGGCAGACAGCGCGGCCACTGGTGCCGCGGTGACTTCATCCATCCGGCTTTCGGTGTTGCCTCTCCAGGTTTGCAGATGCGCGAGCGTGGCGGTGTCTAGGGTGCGTACTTCAGCGTCAGCAGCAGCAACGCTCGACTCCGCGTGTGCCGGGTCGGCGACAGGGGTGGTATTCATGGCGCCATGGTGGCCCGAAAAAGCGCGGTGAGCAATCTGCGATTTCAACAGGAAGCCTCTTGATTTGACGAAGCCTGTGACGCTGTGCTTTGAGCGACCAACAACGAGCCGCTTGAAGGCTTCCGCCAGGCCAAAGGCTTTACCGCGGCTGCGTTAGCATGCAGCCATGCAGTTTGACCTGACCGATTTACGGCTTTTTGTGGCGACAGCAGAGGCTTCCAACATCACCCGGGCTGCCGAGCGCCAGCACCTGTCGCTGGCCGCAGCCAGCGCGCGCATCAAGGCACTGGAGGCGCAGTCGGGCCTGAGCCTGCTCTACCGCGAGGCGCGCGGCGTGCGGCTGACGCCACCGGGCGAGGCGTTTTTATTCCATGCGCGCGGGGTGCTGCGGCAGGCCGAGCAACTACAGGCGGACCTGCTGGAATACGGCGGCGGCTTGCGCGGCCATTTGCGGGTGTTTGCCAACACCACCGCCGTGACCGATTTTTTGCCGGAGATACTGCCGGGGTTTTTGGCAAGCCATCCCAGAATTAACATCGACCTGCAAGAAAAACCCAATGCCGAGATCGCGCGTGGCGTGCTCGACGGACGGGCTGACCTGGGCATTGTTGCCGGCAAAGTGGACACCCTGGGGCTGGCTGCGATTCACTTCAGTACCGACCGCCTGGTACTGGTGACCGCCAGAAACCACCGCTTCGCCACGAGGCAGACCATTTCTTTTGTGGAGACGCTGGACGAAGACGCCGTAGGGCTGGAGCCTGGCAGCACCCTGCAGACTTTTCTGGCGCAGGTGGTGGAAGGCCTGGGCAAACCGCTCAAATTACGCATTCAGCTGTCCAGCTTTGATGCGATGTGCCGGATGATCGGCGCGGGCGTGGGTATCGGCATCGTTCCGGAGTCAGCCGCGCGGCGCAACCAGGACAGCATGGGCATTGCGCTGATTGGACTGGTAGAGCCCTGGAGCATTCGCGAGCGCTACATCCTGGTACGCAAGCGGGAAGCCCTGCCGCGGTATGCCGAGTCGCTGATTCAGACGCTGTGCGCGCACTACCGCCCGGGCGAGCAGGAAACCGGCAAATAGATAAAGACCCTGCTGTTGCTATATTTTATATAGCTTAAAGCCCTTGTATATACTGCGCTAGCGGCCTATTTCACTGATAATTACCGTGTCACCGGTGCTTTTGCACTCCAGGCTTGACCAGGGGCCCGGCGGACTGTCGGGAAGCCCATGTCCACAGGGCGATGCCGGCCACCACCATCGGAATGCAGAGCCACTGGCCCATGCTGAGGCCGAGCGCCAGAATGCCCAGAAAGTTGTCAGGCTCCCGGAAAAACTCGGCAATGAACCGCAAGATGCCATAGCCCACCAGGAACGCGCCAGAGACCTGGCCCATCCTGCGCGGTTTGCGTGCATACAGCCAGAGCAGCACAAACAGCAGCAGCCCTTCCAGCAGGAACTGGTAGACCTGCGAGGGGTGACGCGGCATCTGCGAGCCGCTGGCGGCAAACACCATGCCCCATGGCAAGTCTGGCGATGAAAAGCGGCCCCACAGTTCACCATTGATGAAGTTGCCAACCCGCCCTGCTGCCAGCCCGGTGGGTACGCAAGGCGCTATGAAATCCATCACCTGCAGCCACGGCCGCTGGCGGGTACGGGCAAACCAGACTTGCGACACCAGCACGCCGAGCATGCCGCCATGAAAGCTCATGCCACCCTGCCAGACATAAAAGATTTCCAGCGGATGCGTGAGGTAGTAGCCCGGTTTGTAAAAAAGGCAATAGCCCAGCCGGCCGCCCAGCACCACGCCCATCACACCCAGAAAAAGAATGTCCTCGACGTCTTTTCGTGACCAGGCGCCAGGCCCGGTAATCGAGGCATAAGGCTCGTGCCGCAAACGCCGCGTAGCCAGAAAAAAGAACAGGCCAAAAGCGGCCAGATAAGTCAGGCCGTACCAATGCACAGCGAACGGACCAAGCTGCAGGGCAACTGGATTGATGGTGGGATGGATCAGCATGGGCACTATTTTGCACTGCGGGTTTTGACGCTTGAATGTTCGCCTGTAGCCGGCGTGGGCGGTGCATCCTCTGCAAGGACGGCGAACGCCTAAAATCTGTCAGGTCGGCTTGACAGCATGCCATCTGACCTGGACGCCGCACCCTCCCCGCTTTCACTGCATTGCTTACAAAACACAGAGACCACCCCCATGGACATCAAAACCGTTACCCTGAATCCGCGCAGCAAAAACATCACCGAAGGCAAGTCTCGCGCGCCGAACCGCTCGATGTACTACGCCATGGGTTACGAGGCCGGTGACTTTGTCAAGCCGATGATCGGTGTGGCCAACGGTCACAGCACCATCACGCCGTGCAACAGCGGCCTGCAAAAGCTGGCGGATGCAGCCATCGCGGCGATCGAAGAAGCTGGTGGCAACGCCCAGGTTTTTGGCACGCCGACGATTTCTGACGGCATGGCCATGGGCACGGAAGGCATGAAATATTCGCTGGTCAGCCGCGAAGTCATCTCTGACTGTATTGAAACCTGCGTGCAGGGCCAATGGATGGACGGCGTGCTGGTCGTGGGCGGCTGCGACAAGAACATGCCGGGCGGCCTGATGGGCATGCTGCGCGCGAATGTGCCGGCGATTTATGTCTATGGCGGAACCATCCTGCCCGGCAGCTACAAGGGGAAGGAACTCAACATCGTCAGCGTATTTGAAGCCGTGGGCGAGAACGCCGCCGGGCGCATGAGCGATGAAGACCTGCTGCAGATCGAGCGGCGCGCCATACCGGGCACCGGCAGCTGCGGCGGCATGTACACCGCCAATACGATGTCCAGCGCGTTTGAAGCCCTGGGCATTTCGCTGCCCTACTCCAGCACGATGGCCAATCCGCATGACGAGAAGATGAACTCGGCAAAGGAATCCGCAAAAGTGCTGATCGAGGCCGTTAAAAAAGACATCAAGCCGCGCGACATCGTCACCAGGAAATCGATTGAAAACGCGGTCGCCGTGATCATGGCGACGGGTGGCTCGACCAACGCCGTGCTGCATTTCCTGGCCATCGCGCATGCAGCCGGCGTCGATTGGAGCATTGACGATTTCGAACGGGTGCGCGTCAAGACCCCGGTGCTGTGCGACCTGAAACCTTCGGGCAAATACCTCGCGGTAGACCTGCACAAGGCAGGCGGCATTCCCCAGGTCATGAAGACGCTGTTGGCCGCTGGCCTTTTGCACGGCGACTGCCTGACCATTTCTGGACAGACCATCGCCGAGACACTCAAAGATGTACCGGATGTGCCGCGCGCTGATCAGGACGTGATACGTCCCATCGACAGGCCGATGTATGCGCAAGGTCATCTGGCCATCCTCAAGGGCAACCTGTCACCAGAAGGCTGCGTGGCCAAGATCACGGGGCTGAAGAATCCGGTGATGACAGGCCCGGCGCGGGTGTTCGACGACGAGCAATCAGCACTGCAGGCCATCCTCTCGGGCAAGATCGTGGCCGGCGACGTGATGGTGCTGCGCTACCTGGGACCCAAGGGCGGCCCAGGCATGCCGGAAATGTTGGCTCCCACGGGCGCATTGATAGGTGCTGGTCTGGGTGAAAGCGTCGGCCTCATCACCGACGGCCGTTTTTCGGGTGGCACCTGGGGCATGGTGGTCGGCCACGTTGCGCCTGAAGCGGCTGCGGGCGGCAATATTGCGTTCATCCAGGAAGGTGACTCGATCACGATTGACGCTCGGCAGCTGCTGCTGCAACTTAATGTGAGCGACGAGGTACTTGCAGCACGCAAGGTGGGTTGGACTGCACCGAAGCCGCGCTACACGCGTGGCGTGCAGGCCAAGTTTGCCTTCAATGCGTCGAGCGCCAGCAAGGGCGCGGTGCTGGACGACTATTAAAGCTTTTTAATATTTGGCAGCTCGTCTCGCCGCCAACCAAGGCGGCAGGCGTTGAAAGCAAAAGCCCGTGATACAACTTCACGGGCTTTTTACTTGGCGATTTAGCCGGCGGCAAACACATGGCACGGGCGATGAATTCGCGCCCACGCAACCGCTATTTGCGTTTTTTAGGTAGCATGCCCATCGCTTCACGCTGCTTTTCGATGCGCTGTTTTTTGCGGGCATCCATCTTTTCGACTTCCTTGCGTTTGGTATAGCCGGTCTTGTCAGCCCAGGCCCACCACAGCACAGCGAGCCCAAACGGAGCCAACACGTACCACCAGCTTAGGGTGGCCACAGGCCCGATCCCCAGATACTTGAGCACCAGACCAACCATACCCAGAAGCAAAAAAAGCATGTAAACCCCAGCGGTTCGGCAAGTAAAGACGCGTTAACAAAGCTGCCCATGTGAAGTGTTACCCGGTAAAGCAGTCAACCAGCATCACTACAATAACGTTGAACGACTGTAACGCAATCCCTTGTAGACAAACCCGAGGTCTCTGATGAAACCGATCCTTTTCGCACTGGCTACCTTGACCGCCGGCATGGCATTGACCACACCGGCACAGGCCGACCTGGCACTGGCCACCGCCAAGAACTGCATGGCCTGCCATGCGGCTGAGAAGAAGCTGGTCGGCCCGTCATACAAGGACATCGCTGCAAAGTATTCAGGCCAGGCCGATGCGGTCGACAAGCTGTCAGCCAAGGTGCTGAAGGGTGGGGCGGGTGTTTGGGGTCCCGTGCCGATGCCGGCTAATACGCAGGTCACGCCCGATGAATCGAAAAAGCTGGTGGCCTGGGTGTTGGGCCAAAAATGATGCAGCGCGCACAAACGTAGTCTGCATTTCCTAACCGAAAAAAGGCCCGCGCTAGCGGGCTTTTTTAATATGCATGTGCCCCGTGATTTTCAGGCAGCTGATCAAGCATGGCAGGATGGTGTGGTCACGTCGCACGGGCTCACGACATGAGTGCCCACTACTCATCCCCTACAGCTGTACTGCTGCAGCTTCCTGCCCGCCGTCACTGCTTTTCAGACAGCTGATCAAGAATGGCCGGGTTCTCCAGGGTGGAGGTATCCTGGGTGATCGCTTCACCTTTGGCAATACCGCGCAGCAGGCGGCGCATGATTTTTCCGCTGCGGGTTTTGGGCAGGTTGTCGCCAAAGCGTATGTCTTTCGGCTTGGCGATAGGGCCGATCTGCTTGCCGACCCAGTCGCGCAGTTCCTTGGCGATTTCCTTGGCTTCGTCGCCGGTAGGACGTGACCGCTTGAGCACCACGAAAGCCACGATGGCTTCGCCTGTCAGGTCGTCCGGGCGCCCCACCACGGCGGCTTCTGCCACGAGCGCCGAATGCGACACCAATGCAGACTCGATTTCCATGGTGCCCATGCGATGCCCCGACACATTGAGCACATCATCGATTCGCCCGGTGATGCGAAAGTAGCCATTTTCAAGGTTGCGTACCGCGCCGTCACCCGCCAGGTAAATGTTGCCGCCCATTTCTTCGGGGAAATAGCTTCTCTTGAAGCGTTCGGGATCGTTCCAGATCGTGCGGATCATCGAGGGCCATGGACGCTTGACAACCAGCATGCCGCCTGCGCCGTTCGGCAGGTCCTTTCCGGTTTCATCAACAATCGCCGCCATGATGCCGGGAAGCGGCAAGGTGCAGCTGCCAGGCACCAACGGCGTTGCGCCTGGAAGCGGCGTGATCATGTGGCCGCCGGTCTCGGTTTGCCAGAAGGTATCGACCACCGGGCAGCGCTCGCGGCCCACGTTTTTGTAGTACCACATCCAGGCCTCAGGGTTGATCGGCTCGCCAACCGAACCCAATATGCGCAGGCTGCTCAGGTCAGAGCGGTCGGGGTGCACTTTGTCGTCGGCCTCGGCCGCCTTGATGAGTGAACGTATGGCAGTTGGTGCCGTGTAAAAAATCGACACCTTGTGGCGCTCGATCATCTGCCAGAAACGGCCGGCATTGGGGTAGGTCGGTATGCCTTCAAAGATGACCTGCGTGGCGCCTGCGGCCAGCGGCCCATAGGCCACATAAGTATGTCCGGTGATCCAGCCAATGTCGGCCGTGCACCAGAAGACATCTGACGGCTTCAGGTCAAACGTCCAGTCCATGGTCAGCTTGGCCCACAACAGATACCCGCCGGTACTGTGCTGAACGCCCTTGGGCCGGCCGGTCGAACCTGAGGTGTACAGAATGAAAAGCGGGTGCTCGGCGCCTACGAACTCAGGCTCGCATACCGAAGATGCTTTTGCCGCCACCTCGTGCATCAGGCTGTCCCGGCCCGCCACCATGTTGCAACCGGTTGGCGTGCGCTGATAGACGATGACATTTTTGATGGACTCGCAGCCGCCCATATCGATGCCTTCATCGACGATGGCCTTGAGTGGCAGCTCTTTGCCTCCACGCAACTGGTAGTTGGCAGTAATGACCGCTACCGCGCCCGCATCCTGAATACGCTCTTGAAGGCTTTTGGCCGAGAAGCCGCCAAACACGACCGAGTGCGTTGCACCGATACGCGCACAGGCTTGCATCGCAATAACGCCTTCCACCGTCATGGGCATGTAGATGATGACGCGGTCGCCTTTCTTGATGCCCATGGCCTTGAGCGCACTGGCAAACTGGCTCACCCTGGCATGCAGCGCCTTGTAGGTGATGTGGGTGACCGTGCCGTCGTCACCCTCAAAAATAATAGCGTTCTTGTTCTCGGTTGGCGTTCCGAGGTGGCGGTCCAGGCAGTTGTACGACGCGTTCAGTTCACCATCGGCAAACCACTTGTAAAAAGGTACGTTCGACTCGTCCAGCGTTTGGGTAAACGGTTTCTTCCAGTCCAGGTTTTCGCGCGCAAGGCGGGCCCAGAAGCCCTCAAAATCGGATGCCGCCTCTGCACACAGCGCGTCATAGGCTGCCATGCCCGCAATGCGCGCCGCTTTTACCGTGGCTGGTGCTGGCGGAAAGACGCGGTCTTCTACCAAAACGGACTCGATGTTGGAACTGGAAGAACTCATTGTTTTTGTCTCCTGTGTGAGGTTGAACGCGTGTAACTGTCATAGGGTGCACTTACAAGCCACTGACTGGCTCGAACCTTACAATTCGGCCTGCTGTCTTCTGTAGATGAGTTCGCAACGCCCTCAGACGTATCCGGAACGGACACGTTATCGGCGCAACCCATCGGCGTCCCATTCATTTCCTCAAAAATCCACATGTCCCTGCCCAATCCTTCCAAGCCCCATACCCTCCGCCCCCTTCCCAACTTTATTTTTGCCAGTCGATGGCTTCAGCTGCCGCTGTACCTGGGTCTGATCGCAGCGCAGGCGGTTTATGTTGTTCATTTTCTGGTCGAACTGTGGCATCTGGTGGAAGCGGCGTTTGGCAGCCAGACAGCACTGCAGTCCTTGATCACCAGCATTGGCTACAAGACGGCAACGCCTATCGTCACGCTGAATGAAACCGTCATCATGCTGGTAGTGCTGGCGCTGATTGATGTGGTGATGATTTCCAACCTGCTGATCATGGTGATCGTGGGCGGCTATGAAACCTTTGTCAGCCGCATGAACCTGGAAGGCCATCGCGACCAGCCGGAATGGTTGAGCCACGTCAACGCCTCGGTGCTCAAGGTCAAGCTGGCAACCGCCATCATCGGCATCAGTTCGATTCATTTGCTCAAAACCTTTATCAACGCTGACAACTACACAGACCGTGTGCTGATAGCCCAGACGGTGATTCACATCACCTTCTTGCTGTCAGCGATTGCGATTGCCTACACCGACAAACTGATGTCGGGCATTGCGGCTCAGAAGCATTGAGCCCGATGACACACCCGCATAAAAAGGGCCGGTTGGCCCTTTTTATGTATCAAGTCGGCCTCTAGCCCATATACGGCGACCATAGTTCGCTAGTTATTCAATAGCAATCCGATTATTGCCCGGTCATTTCTGCGGGTACCACCCATGCATCGAAGTCAGCGGCGCTTACGTGACCGGAGGCGATGGCCGCATCGCGCAGGCTGCTACCTTCCTTGTGGGCTTTCTTGGCAATGAAGGCAGCCTTGTCGTAGCCAATGTGGGGGTTGAGGGCTGTCACCAGCATCAGTGACCGGTCTACCAGCTCAGCAATTCGCCCATGGTTAGCTGTGATGCCCACCGCGCAATGGTCGTTAAAGCTGCGCATGCCGTCGGCCAACAGGCGCACGCTTTGCAAAAAGTTCTGCGCAATCATCGGCCGGAACACATTGAGCTCGAAGTTACCCGATGCCCCGCCCATGTTGATGGCGACATCGTTGCCAAAGACCTGGCAGCACAGCATGGTCAGCGCCTCACTCTGTGTGGGGTTGACCTTGCCCGGCATGATGGAAGAGCCAGGCTCGTTTTCAGGGATGCTCAGCTCGCCGATGCCGCTGCGCGGACCACTGGCCAGCCATCTCACATCATTGGCAATCTTCATCAGGCTTGCAGCCAGGGTTTTAAGCGCCCCGTGCGCATGCACAAGCGCATCAGCCGCGGCCATCGCCTCAAACTTGTTGGGTGCAGTGATGAACGGCTGGCCCGTCAGCAGGGCCAGCTCAGCAGCCACCTGCTCCGCATAACCGCGCGGTGCGTTCAGCCCGGTGCCGACTGCCGTGCCGCCCAGGGCCAGTTCATAAAGATGCGACAGCGCCGCGCTGATATGCGCGCCCCCGTGCTGCAGCTGTGCGGCGTATCCTGAAAACTCCTGCCCCAACGTGAGTGGTGTGGCGTCCTGCAGGTGGGTTCGCCCGATCTTGACAATGCTGGCAAATTCAGCCGACTTGCTGATCAGCGTTGCACGCAGTGTCTCCAGCGCAGGCAACAGCCGCTGTGTGAGGGCGACAACCGCCGCCACATGCATGGCCGTCGGAAACACATCATTGGACGACTGGCTGCGGTTGACGTCGTCATTTGGATGCACCTGCCTGCCCTCGCCGCGCTCGCCGCCCATGATCTCGCTAGCACGGTTGGCCAGAACCTCGTTGACATTCATGTTGGTCTGCGTACCGGAACCGGTCTGCCATACCACCAGCGGAAACTCGTCGGCATGAAGCCCGGCAATCACCTCATCAGCTGCTGCCACGATGGCAAGCGTCTTTGGTTCAGCCAACAACCCGAGGGCGTAATTGACCTTGGCAGAAGAACGCTTGATTTGCGCCAGCGCCGTGATGATCTCCAGCGGTTGCCGCTCGCCCGAGATATCAAAATTTTGCAGTGAGCGCTGCGTCTGCGCTCCCCATAGTCTGGCCGATGGCACGGCTACAGGGCCAAAAGTATCATGCTCTTTTCGAGTGGTCATGTGTGCGCTCCAGTAAATAGGTAACGGTTAACCGGGAAGCTTTGCTGGGCCTGGTGCGGCCGTCATGCGGCCAACTTGCTTATGCAGACTCCTTTACCGGACCCCAGCGCAACCTGTCAAAGACCCAGAATGCGAATGAACTGCGCAAGATGGTTTGCAACTTCCAGGTCAGCGGCTTTGGTGGGATGGCCGCTGCATCCCTTCCAGTCCCTGATCGGAAAGTCGACAAGGCGGACTTTCGTTTCCCCGCTGTTGACAATCTCGTTATACGCCGCCCGAATATAGCCTTGTTGGCTGCTGTACGAATGGGTTGCAGCAACCAGCATCGCCGAGGGGTAACGCGCCCGAATCGTTTGAACAAGCGAACATAGGCAGCGACAAAGTCAGTCTGATCCGGCGCACCATTCCAGAAATCGTTGCTTCCAGATTGGCGATGACGACAGTCGGATGTACCGCGGGAGCACTGGTCGTGGCGTCGCTGGTCAGATTTCGGGAATAGTAAAACGGGATGGCCGTGGTTGACGGCCTCACACTGCCGTTGTTGCGATAAATGCCGATTCCCGACACGCCTATATTTGTGGCTGGCGCTTCACCCAGCAGCATGGAGGTTTGCTGCGCATAAGACCAATACGCACTTTCGGTTGCCGTTAAAAATCTAAAAGGCATCGCCCCAGGTTGCCGAAGCCCGCGGTGATCGAACAGCCGGAAAACTCGAGCCTGTATGTGTTAAGGAGCACAACTATGGATAGCTTGAACTGTTTCATACCGTCGTCTATCCCGAAATCATGAGGGCCCTGGAACCGCTTTTTTCCAAAATACTAGAATTCGGTTCGAAGTTCAGGGAGAGGTAATGTTTGTTACGTGGTAGGCCGAAATCTCGACGTTCCGAAACTGATGTCGACGGTGATGTGGACGGTTAAATCCACCGACATGGCGCTGTCATTGGGGTGGAGAAGCTTGGCGCTCCAGTTACTTGCGGTATAAAACGCGTGCAGCCGCTTACATGCTGCTTGCGGTGGCCGTCACCGAACTCGCAGAAGCCGCTGTCCGGCTGATACAACCCACAGCCGATGTTCACCAAAAACCACCGACACTGTCCATGACCGCGTGGCCGGCTCCGGACCGGCTTCAGGCTCAACATTCTTTTCCAGACCTCGGGCCCTGCGATTGCAGCCTCAACGGCGAGCCACCGCAACAGACACCTGGCCCATCCAGAAATCCGTACACCATGACCACTATCAAGCAAGCTGACCTGATCGAATCCGTAGCTGCTGCGCTGCAGTTCATTTCTTACTACCACCCCGCAGATTACATTGCTCATCTCGCGCGAGCCTATGACCGCGAACAAAGTCCGGCGGCCAAGGATGCGATCGCCCAGATCCTGACCAATAGCAAGATGAGCGCCACGGGCCAGCGGCCGATTTGCCAGGACACCGGCATCGTCAATGTATTTTTGAAAGTGGGCATGGATATGCGCTGGGAGGGGTTTGCTGGCAGCATTGATGACGCCATCAATGAATGCGTGCGCCGTGGTTACAACCATCCTGACAACACCTTGCGTGCCTCGGTGGTTGCCGACCGGCACTTCGACCGCAAGATCACCAAGGACAACACACCGGCGGTGATCTTCACCGAGATCGTTCCGGGTAACAAACTGGTCATCTCCGTCGCTGCCAAGGGCGGCGGCAGCGAGAACAAAAGCAAGATGGCCATGCTCAACCCTGGAGACTCGATCGTCGACTGGGTTTTGA